>NZ_JBHVPZ010000022.1:121652-155505 GCF_042887135.1 Kitasatospora sp. NPDC057965 | reverse complement strand
TGGTCCGGGTGTTCGGTCCGGGGCTGTCCGGTCCGGTGGTCCGGGTGTTCGGTCCGGGGCTGTCCGGTCCGGTGGTCCGGGTGTTCGGTCCGGGGCTGTCCGGTCCGGTGGACTCGATACGTCGGCGGATGCGGTTGGCGATCCGCTCACGCAGGCGGCTGCCTCGGCGGTGAGCGCGCAGCTTCTCCTCAGCGGTGCGTGACGTTGCTGCTCTGGTCGGCGCCGCCTCCAGCTCCGCTCGGACGGTCCGGCTTGCAGCCAGCGATCTCGATTCGGCAGCAGATTCGGCACGGGAGGTCGGCTCTGCGTCGGCCTCCGCGCGGTTCAGAGTGCTCCGGGCAGTGTGGTGAGACGCGGAGGCGGTCTTAGGACCGGCCTGGCTGGCGCCGTGTCGGGAAGCAATGATGCCGAGGTGGACGGCACCGGCGAGGGCGAGCGGGGCGATCATGCTCAGGCCGCCCACCACGGTGTCTCCGAGGCGTAGTACCTCCTGCCCGACGGTCTGCTCGTTGAGGCGGACGGCGTGGACGGCGTTCGCCCAGACGCTGGTGCCGGTGGCCCCGGCGAAGAGCGCCCAGGTGTAGGCCCGGGCGGTCCACGGCGCTTCCCGCAGAATCATGAGAGCGCGTACACCGTAGGCCGTGAAGCCGTCGATGACGACGGGGAACAGGTAGCTCAGCTGGCCACGGATGTGGATCGCCCGGGCCATCTGCTCAAGCGCATCGTAGGAGAGGGCGAAGCCGGCGGTGCCGAGAGCGCCGATCGCCGCGACGTCCCAGGGGGACAGCGTGGGACGGCGGCTCACGCGGCCACCGCCAGCGGGCCGGTGTGCGCCTGCCGGAGCTGGTCGGCGAGCACGGACTCCTCCTCGCGCTCATGCGCGGGGATGACCTCCAGGTCCTGGTCGGCGCGCTTGCGGCGTTTGACCGCCGCCTTGTAGCCGATGCCCAGCGCCGGAGCCCAGATCTCCCAGGAGATGCCGACCATCTGGGCGATCCGGACGGCGGCGCGCTTCTCGGCCTCGGTGAGGGGGATGCGGTGGCCGAGCAGGACGGTCCGGATCCGCTCGAAGTTCGGCCGGTCCTGACGAAACGTGATCTTGAGGGAGATCTCCTCGCCGGTGAGGCCGCCCCGGATGCCCTCGGTGCTGCGGCAATCGACCGCGTCGTCCAGGCATTCCTGGCGCACGGGGCAGCGCTGGCAGGTGGCGAGGGCCTGGTGGTGGGCGGCGAGGCGGGGTGGCGCGAACCACGCATCTGCCTGGGGGTGCCGGGCGCAGAGTGCCTTCAGACGCCATTGCTGGTCGCCGCGGTCGAGGCCGATGATGTGGGCGAGCTCCAGCTCGCGGACGGTTGCGTTCATTGGGGGTTCTCCATCGCGCCGCGGGTGGTCAACGGACGCGGGCAGGTACGGTCCCGGGTATGGCGTCGACGCCGTACCCGCAGAAGGACGCGGGCTCAGTGGTGGCTGGGGGAGCGGCGGCGGTCGGCTCCGGCGAGGACTGCCTTGTGGCACATCTGGCGCAGACGACTGGCGCTGCGGTCGCCGAGGAAGCCGGCGAGTTCGCCGGGGGTGATGTTGCTGGTGATCAGGGTCGGTAGCTGGTGCTGGTAGCGGTAGTCGACCAGCCGGAACGTGATCTCTTCGGTGAACTCCGAGGCCTTCGCGGCTCCGAGGTCGTCCAGCAGCAGCAGCGGAGTGGTCTCCAGTGACCGCATCTCGCGCTCGGTGTCGACGCCGGGCCTGGGGCGCATCATCGCGTGGAACGACACGGAGCTGACCGCTCGCCACCGCAGCCGCACGCCGGCGCGCAGCAGCGTGCGGATCGCGCCGTACGCCTGGTGCGTCTTGCCGGTCCCGGTCTCGCCGAGCAACAGCAGGGAGCGGGCGTGGGCGATGCCGAGCATGCCGTCGGGGCCGCGGCGAGCGGCCTGGGCGACGTGCTCCACCCAGGCCAGGACCTCGGGATGGTCGGCCTCGGCGTGCTGGAACAGCACCGGGATCCGGGCGGCTGCCAGCTCCAGGGCGTCCTGCTGGGGATGGTGTGTGGTGGAGCGGTCGGGCACGCCGATCACGGATGGGTCGATACCCAGCCGCGCGAAGCGTTCGACGAGACCGTGGAAGGTGACGCGGCGCGGGTCGCGGCTGGCCATCACAGCTCCCCGGCGTAGGCGGCGGCGCCGCCAGCGGGGTTGGTCCACGCCCGGTAGGCGGCTCCGGTACGGGTGCGACCGGAGGTCAGTGCCTCCTGGACGAAGCCCTCCAAGGCGCTGGGTCCCTTGGGGTTCTGCGTGAACAGCCGCAGGCCGGCGCGCACCTGGTCCGCGCTGTAGCCGGTTCCGAGCAGTTGTTTGATCTCCCGGCCGAGGTGCCCGCGGAACCGCTCGCTGGGCTGCTGGGGGCAGGAGCGGACGTACTCGGCCAGCAGGGCTCCAGCCCCGGTGGTGTGCGGGTGCATCGCGGCGACCTGCTCGGCCGAAGGCTCCTCCGCTGCGAGGGACTGGGCGGGCGCGGCGCAGCCGCCCCCCGGAGGGGTAGATCCAGGATCCGTGATCCTGGATCCGTTCGTGGAGGGTGTCGTGGAGTCCGCTCCGTCTGGCTGCTGGTGGTCGGGGCCACCGGTCTCGGAGCTGCTCTGGCCGATGGTCTCGGGGACGTCCGCAGGGATCGTCTCGGGCTGCTCGACGGGCTTCTTCCGGCTCCGCTTGGCCGGGGCCGGCCTGTCGGCGTCGGCTTCCTGGGTCTGGTGCAGCGGGCACGGCACCAGGCGGGACTGGGAGGGCTTGTCGATCCGCTGGTGCTTGTTGAACGTCACGACGTGGATCAGTTCCTCGCCCTCGTCGGCCGGGTTCACGTACCGGCACACCAGGCCGACATCGGCCAGCTGACGGAGGTCGTCCTCGACGCGCTCGGTCGTGTGGATGCCGCCGTCCCAGGAGCGCTTGCGCTTCCAGATCAGCCCGCGCAGGATCCCCGCGTCGTCGATGACCCGTCCTCGGTCGTCCACGTAGTTGAGCATGTAGATGAAGGTGCGCTCGGCGGTCAGCGAGACGTCGGCGAGCTTGGGGTCGCGGCTCATCTCCGGCTTGTGGGTGCGGATGCGCCCGTCCTGGACCGCCATCACGCCACCTGCCCGAGGGAGCCGGCGGGGGCGAGGCGGCCGGTGGCGAGGGCGAGGTCGTGCTGGAGCCGCCGGTCGCGCTGCGGCTGGTCAAGGGCGATCCACCGTGCTGCGGCCTCTTCGTGCTGCTGCGGCAGCGGGACGCTGGCGCTATTGGTGTCGTAGGCCCGGGCCAGCCAGAGGTCGTCGGGCTCGGACACGCTGACGCGCACGACTGTCGCGTCCGGCGCGACGGCGCGGACGCTGCTCTCGACCGCCCTGGCGGTGCTCCCGGAGATCCGGGTTGGCGTGCCCAAGGCACCGCTGGCGGCGAGATCCCTCTCGGCGCCCGCTATACATGCGATCGCGGACATGTAACACTCCTCCTGCGAGTGGCGCCGGCCGAGCCTCCTACAGCAGTAAGCCGGTGCACTGGTTTTTTCGTGGCGTCCGGGAGTTCCCGCTCCTGGGCGCCACGTCGCATTTTCGCCTTCGGGCTGTGGCGGCGAATGTTCGGCCGCGCACATTTCCGTGGCGCAGGAGTGACTCTATGTTTACGCCCGGGAACGCGTCAACGAATTCGATCGATCTACGCGGATAGAAATCTCGCTTTCCCGCCACACGGGAAATGATCATGAACCTTGCACCCCATTTCCCGTCAGGCGGGAAATGGAGAGGTTGAACATGGCTCGAACGCGATCAGGGGAAGTCCCCTAGTCTCCTCGCGGGCCAACTGGCTAACGGGCAGGTCAGTTGCCCTCCAGGCCCTGTCGCCCGCCTGGGGGCGCCAGGGTGGAGCGGACCCGGAAATGTCAGCGACGGAGCGCCTGGGCTCCTTGCTGGAAATAGACGTATGACCGCATTGCCCGAATTGGCAGCCTTCCCTGTGCTCGGCTGCAGAAGGGAGAAGGTTCGAGCAGAGAAGTATCCGGGTTTCGGTTTGCCGAATTTCGGAGCTGTCGGCCGTTGGGGAATGGGAACTGTGCTCCGCCCAGGCGGAACGCGGGCGCGTGCCCGACGGGCGGCGGACCCAGGGCACCGTCGCCCGCCGGGCCCCGGCAGGCTTCTCGGCCGCCCGACCGCCCTCAGGCCGCGGGGGTGGGGCGCGAGGTGCACTCGCTCAGTGTCCGGGCCGCGCGGCAGGCGTGCTTGACCAGCCGGCCCAGGTCGGCCGGCTCGCCCGCCGGCTTGGCGAGCGCCACGGAGCCGACGGCCACGTCGCCCCACATGACCGGTGCCGCGATGGCCTCCCATCCGGGCACCACTTCCTCCCGCCCGATCGCGTATCCGGTGTGCCGGATCTCCGCGAGCGAGGCCGCGAGGGCGCGGTTGTCCAGCAGGGCTCCGGGGGCGGCGTCGTCGGGCAGCCCCTCGTCGAAGGCGAGCCGCTGCAGCGGTGCGGGGAGATGGGCGAGGATCGCCCTTCCGCTCGCCCCGGTGCGCAGGGACCGTGACTGCGTGACCAGGGGGTGGGCGAAGACGCCGAGTTCGCCCGGGTCCATCCGGCCCCAGGCGTAGTCGGTGCACAGTCGCCGCAGGCCTCCGAAGGGGGTGAGGGTGAAGAGCAGGGCGGCGGCGCCGGTGCGTTCGTGGAGGTCGGCCAGGATGCCCTGGGTCGTCTCGGCTCCGGGTACGTGCGCCATGGCATGGATGGCCGCCTTGATGACGGTCGGCCCCGGTCGGTACCGGCCGCGGCGGGTCTGGTCGACGGCTCCGCCGGGCACGCCCGACTGGAGGATGCGGTGCACGGTGGAGTTCGGCATGCCTGTGGCGGCGGCGAGGTCGACCACGCCGTGGTCGCCGCCGCCGAGCCGTGTGAAGGCCTCCTGGAGGGCGAAGACTCGGGCCGCGGCGGTGGCCGGGGTCGGCGCCATGCCTGGCGGTATCGACTCCTGCGGGACAATCCGGTGTCGATACTCATAGCGGAGCGGCCTGTCGGCGGCCGGCGGTGCCACACTCACCTGTGTCTCCAAGGGGCGGCGCCGGACGCGCATGGTGATGGGACAGCAGGTCCGGCAGGGCAAGAGCTGGGATCAGGAGCCCAGCGAAGAGTTTGGGACGGGACGCGCCGCCCGGGAAGGGCAACCAGCATCTCGATGTCGAAGATCATACAACATGCCCAGCGGCATCGGTCGTCCGTTAGGCTGTTCACCACGACGTCCACCACGTGCTTCAGGAGCCCCGGATGCCCGCTCGCAAGTTCGACGGACAGGTGCTCCGCACCGCCCGTAGGGCGCTCGACCTCTCCCAGGAGGCGCTTGGACGCTCGGAGGGCATCGACGTCGACCAGTCCGCTGTCGCCGGCTGGGAGAGCGGCGGGTTCCCGCAACCGGAGCGGCTGCCCGCCATCGCGCGGGCCCTCAGACAGCCGCTCGACACCCTCTTCCCAAGGGACGGCCTTCCGGACCTCGCCGACCTGCGGGCCGACGCGGGCTATACGCAGCGCAGCACCGGGGCGCTGATCGGCACCAAGTCGTCCATCCCTGTCAGCAACGCCGAGCGCGGCGTGCGACGCCTCGCCGAGGCCTACGTCCCGCGCCTCGCCGACGCCTACGGGGTCACCGAGAAGCAGCTCCTGGCCGCACAGGACCGGAGCTTCGGCGTCACGCCCACGGCCCCAGCGGTTCCACGATCGCTCGCGGAGAAGCTCACCTACCTGCTGGAGACGACGTTCCCGAACGGTCGGCCGACGGACGTCCAGATCGCGGCGGCCGTCAACAAGTTCGCCGGTGTCGAGGTGATCTCCGCCGCCGCCGTGGAGGCCCTGCGCACCGGCACGCCTCCGCCCGCAGAGGTGCTCGGCGGGCTCGCGGCCGGCGTCGTCCTGGAGGGCCTGGCCGACTTCTTCGGCGTCACCCCCCTCTACTTCCAGAGCGACGAGGACCTGGAGCGCCAGGTCGTGGACGCCATCGGGTTGCTGGCCGTACGCGCCGGCAGTGAGGACTTCGCCCTGGCGGCCCGCGGCGGCCAGGACGGTCTCGACCCGGCGATGCTCGCCAAGATCAGCGCGATCGTGGCGGAGGCGAGGCAGCAGAAAGCGGGCCCCCGCTGACGCGGGAGCCCGCTTTGTTCTGCCGTCAGACGAGCCAGGCGGTGGCGGTGGCCGCGCCGAGCGCGGCGCCCGCCACGGCCTGCGCGACGGTGTGGTACTTCAGCGCCACCCTCGACCAGCACACCGCGACGACCAGGGGGAACGCGGCGATCCACCACGGTGAGTGGACCACCGCAAGCAGCGTGACCACCGAGCCGGCGACGGCGCTGTCCACGCTGATCTTCCAGGCCAAGTTGATGCTGAGCAGGCCCACGGTCATCACCCACAGGGCGATCATGGCGACGAGGATGTCGCGCGGGGCGTGGCCGAGCACCATCCCGAGGGAGCCGGCGCCGATCGAGCCGAGGATGACGAGGAAGATCGGCAGGCGCTGGGTGCGGTCGACGACGTGCCGGTCGCCCCAGGTCCCCCGCTTCCGCTCCCACTCGATGTAGGCCCACGGGATGATGCCGGCGCACAGGGCGGCCAGCAGGCCCCAGCCAATTCCGGTCCAGCTGCCGGCCGCCGCGGCGCCCACGGCGGTCAGCCCGGCCAGCATCACGTTGCGCGGCTGCAGGACGTCGGTCACGGTGCGGGCAACGGTGGTGCTCACAGGGCCATCTCCTCCATCTCCAGGGCGAGTTCCTCGATCTCGGCGGTCGCCAGCAGGTCCTGGACCTGGAGGTCGGTCGCGGCGCTGTACGCCTCCTCGACCCGCAGGAGCCAGGTCACCTCCGCATGCGTGGACGCGATCGGCTTGCTGGGCAGCGCCGGAGCCGGGACGTCGCTTCGGCGGCCCGCCTTGGCGGTCGCCAGCGCGGCCTTGATCCACAGCGCCTCGCTGGCCGCCTGCGGGTCGCCGGTACCGTCCACGGCCTCCTCGATCACCGGCAACAGGACCGGCGAGGCGTGGTGGCGCAGTTGCTCGACCACGTCCGCGATGTCCTGCGTCCAGCGGTCCAGGCGGACGTCCATCGGCGGGTCGGTCCGCAGGACCTCGCGCCAGCGGCCGGCCGGCCGCTGGAAGGGGATCTTCGGGAAGGCGTCGACGAGGTCGCGCCACAGCGGGTAGAGGTTCCACAGGGCGCGCCAGGTACGCCACCTGGTGGCGGCGGCGTTGGTGGTCGGGATGCTCACCCCGGCGGCGAAGATCATGAAGAGCGCGATCTGCATGAACTCGGTGTAGACGCCCAAGGCGTGGTTGAAGTCCGCGTCAAGGGGTGCGGCCAGGGTGACCCACATGAAGGTCGTCCGGATCGCGACGTACGCAACGCCGATCGCCATAGCGATGGCCATCAACCCCAGGCCGGTACGCAGGAGCCGGGTCTCGGCCCGACGGCGCGCGCTGGACCACTGGTAGCAGGTGACCGCCGAGGCGGCGCCCAGATAGACGTAGAAGATCGTCTCGTAGAGGACCGCGCCCCACTGCCCGGCGTGGTCGGGGACGAAGTCGGTGCTCGGCCGACTGCGGTCGACCACGGTGAAGAACAGCACCGTCATCAGCGCCAGCATGCCGGCCGCCGCCTTCCAGGCGACCCGCTCGATCCAGCGCGCGACGGCCACATGGCGCGGGATCACCGCCTCGTCCGTCTTGCCGTACGAGGCCACCACATACGTCAGGATCGCCAGGATCGCCAGCGTCGAGACGTAGTGCTTCAACAGCACCGACAGGTCGGTGATCGGCTGGCGATTCATCAGGTCGATCACCCCGGGGCTCTTGAGCCACAGGGCCAGCGCGAAGCCGAAGTAGCAGCCCCAGAGAGCACGGCGGTGCGCGTCCCCGTAGAGGACCGCCGGCAGCCGCCAGACCGCCACCGCGGTCATCGTGGTCGCGGCGGTGTACGCAGCGAGAGCGAGCACGGTTGGTTCTTCCTTCTTACTTCTTGCCGCGCCGGGGAGCGGCGACGGGGTGGGAAAGAGTGGACTCCAGGAGGCTGACCATGTCGCCCCCGACCGGCACCTGGCGCTGGACCAGCCGCTTGATCAGCGACGCGCTCAGCTCCGCCTCCTGCTCCTCGCGGGTGTCGTAGCGCGCGCGGGCCTGAACGACCGCCCCGGCGCTCATCCGCTCGACGAGGCCCTGGCGCAGATGGTCGGGCAGCAGCAGCCCCACCTGGTCCGGCCCGAGACTGGTGCCGTGGTCGAACCACTCATGCACCAGCTCGTGCAACTTCACGTGGTCGGTCTGGTGCTGCGTCGGCCGGGGCCGGTACAGGATCAGCGACAAGTCGTCCGTTCGCACACGCAGTCCGCACGCCGTTCGAAGGTCTCCCCCGCGATCGTCGAGCGGGAACAGCTGGATGGTGCGCCCGCTCTCCTCCTCCATCGCGGCCACCAGGCCGTCGATCGTGAAGGGATCCGGGATCGGCAGATCAACGAGCTTCCGCTCGCACTCCTTGCGAAGGCGCCGCATCCTCAGCACAGTCCGCCTCCCTCGCCTGGCACCTCCGTCAACCGCCCACAGGTCTTCGGGTGCTGTCGATGTCGGCCAGCGGCCTGCGGGGAGACCTCGGCAGGAGCCGCTCGACGGGGAAGCGACGCCCGCCGCCGCTGTGCGGCAACGCGGTTGCAGCGGTTTTCGCTAATGCCCGAACGGGGCGGGAATGCCGGGCCGCCCGGCAACTCCAGTACCGGGCTTTCGTGGGTAGACACCGAGGCCTCGTGAGGGTTAGGGGGCGAGGGTCTGGATGGCTTCTGGACACGTTAAGGCCGCACTCAGCGACGGCACACCGACCGCGAACGATCGCGGGTCGTATTGGCATCGCCGTACGGGGCCCTTCCGCCGCTGCAACGCCTGGCCGCCGCCGATCCCCAACGACTCGGAGTCAGCGCCCCGCACAGGCGCCAACTAGGACCGGATATCCGGAGGCCTCGCTCGCAACGAGGGCGTCAGCCGGGTCGATTACACCGCTCGGGCCGAGCAGGGCATGGCGTGGCTCCTTCGTGCTGTAGACCGCCGCGCAGCCAGTCCGCTGCTCGGCCCTCCCACCATGCCAGTTCCCCACAGGTCCAACTAGACGCCCCCCGAGGCCACGGTTCCGGGCCGCAGGCTCTTACGCTACGCGCATCGACTACTGCGAGTAATATTACGAACCTGTAGTGCAACCTTCGGTTCAGGTCCAGACCATCCGCTGGCGCAAATATTTGACGACCGATCACCGGTGGCGCGAAAGTTGTTGATCAACTGAATGATCGTCAATCTCGGACGAATTGATCGATCGTCGTCAAACTTTATGCCCCTTAGTTTTTTCATGTGGCCTTCGCCACATTCAGGCCGCCTTCGATGGGCTTGGTGCCGGGCCTCAGACCAGGGCTCCGGGCGCCGGCCCCTGTCGCCCACCCGGACCCGGCTCCATCTCGACGCGCCAAGGCGACTTTGGTGGCGCGGCACTCGGTGGTCGTCGTCTCATAGGACGGCCCGTCGAGAGCTGACGAAGGATCGTCCGGCTCACACGCTGGCTGCGACAAGACGCTGGGCGGTGGGCCGCATCATCGCCCGCGCACGCGCCGCCCCGGCCGCCGTGTTCCGCTCCCCGCTGCCGACCGCCACCACCGGCTGCGGCCGTCCCGAGCAGGGCCCGCACAGCCCGGGCCTGCTCAGCGGTGCCCGGCACTCCGTGCATTCGTGCTGCTGAGCTTCGCGGGCCGGTCGGGTCTGGGGGGCTGCGGGCGGCAGCTTGCGCACCAGGCGGTCCCGGACCACGGCGACCGGCGAGAAGATCTCCGAGGGCAGCCCGGGCAGCAGCGCGGCGGCGAGTTCCGCCGGGCCGTACCCCGCATCCAGCCACCGCGCCACCAGCGGCGCCAGCTCGGCCACCTCCGCCTCGCCGAGCCGAAGCCGCGGCTGGTTCGCCAGCGCCCGGTACAGCGCCAGGGCCGCCGTCCGCAGCGGGGCGTCCAGGTCTTCGATCGAAGGCTTCGCTCTCCCGCCCTCCCGCTCCGGGCGCCGCGCCGGCGGCGCGGAACGCCGAAGGCTGCCCTGGTCGTCCTGGTCACCCTGGTCGGGGGCAGGGGGGGAGGGTTCTTTGCCCGGGTTCTTTATTACAGGGACGCCAGCATCACCGGAGCCCGGTCCACCGGACGCCGGACGGGGCAGACTCGGCTCCACCTGCGCTTCTTCCGGCTCCACCGCGTCCAGCAGGACCCTCGCCGCCTTCAGGCCCGGCACGTACGGGGTGTCGTAGACATGGGCCTCCGAGTAGATCCGGCCGTCCTTGCCGCGGGCCTTCACGACCCGGTAGTACCCGGCCTTGATCAGCTCCCGCAGTGCCTTGGCGACTGCGGAGCGGCTGTCCACGCCGGAGTCGGCGATTCTGCGGCCGTCCTCATTCCACCCGTCGTGCCGGGAGAGGAGGTCGGCAAGGAGTCCTCGGGCGGCCATGGACAGCCGGCGGTCCTGGACCAGCGTGTTGGGCAGCACGACGAAGTTGCGCGCCCAGGCGCTACGATGTACCTGCAAGGGAGTGTCATCTCCTGTTGCCGGACCCCGGGGTGTTGGAGCACCGCCGGGGTCACCTGTGTTTGATTGGACTACGGAACGTAGCACAGGCAAGTTCCGTGATCGGCAGATCGGCCCGAGCGACCTTGATCACCTTCTGCGCCGGGCGCCGGAGCTGAAGACCGCGCAGAGGGAGTTGTTCGTGCTGCTGTACGAGCTGCTCGTCGGCCGGGACACCGGCCCGCAGCTGCCTACCCTTCTGCTCGCGCTCGGTGCGGACCGGATCCGGAACCTGTTGACCGTCGCGTAGCCGGAGCGGTCGGGGAGCCGGTCAACGCGTCGGAACGGCCAAAGGGTCGGGCCGGAGCGCGACGCTCCAGCCCGGCCCTGGGCGTTGGATCAGACTACTGGCTATGCCTGGTGCGGGTGAGGATTCTTCGGCGATCTCGGCGGCCAGGCAGTGCCCGGTGTCGATAGTCGGCGAACATGGAGGACGGGCTGCTGCCAGGCGGCGGGCGGGGCGGCCTCGTGGGTGGCGGTGTCCGGGCAGTAGTCGACGACGAGCCGTCCACCAGCGGCGCAGGCAAACCGCCGATGATTCGGTCGGCGGGTAGACACCCGTGCGTACGGCTCGATGACCGCGTCATCGGCACGGGAGTTCTTCAGCTTGTTGATGGGCCTTTCGACGGTGTCGAGTTTCTTGTACTGGTCCTCGTCGAAGCCCGTGTCAGCGACGGGTCAACCGCCCGCCGACGTTTACGGCACCCACAGGGCCTCTACCACGGGTCTGTCGGGGTTCCGTCCGGCTCAAGACCGTAGGTGAGCAGGTGACGCGCTGCGAGTATGCGCATAGCCATGCTGTCGCCCGCGTCGGCGGCCTGGCGCGCGAGGCGGTCAGCGCGGGCCCGGTTGGCAGGATGGTCGGAGGCGTCTTCGACCCACATCAAGGCTGCCGAGGTAAGGGCCTCGGTGATACCGGCGGTGTGGGCCTTGCGGTAGTAGTCTTCGGCCGATTGGAGGTCGCCTTGCCGACGGTGGTGCAGGGCGAGTTCGAACAGGGAGTCCGCATGATTCTGGGAGGCGAGCGCTCTGAAGAGGTGTAGTGCGCCCTCGGCGTCGTTCAGTTCTTCCCGCATCTTGGCGAGCAGCCAGTCGGCGTCTTCCGAGCGCGCGGAGTGTGCGGTGGCTTGCCGAAGCAATTGTTCGGCGTGCGCCCAGTCGCCGGCCTCCGCGGCCTTGTGGGCGAGTACCTCCAAGGCGACGGTTTCACCGGCCTCGACTGCCTCGTGCAAGGTCTGTTCGGCGCGCGCCGAGTCCCCACGGTCGACGATCAGGCTGGCCAAGGATAGATAGGCGAGGGTGTCGCCAGCGGCAATGGCTCGTCGGTAGTACTGCTCGGCCGCCGCCCAGTTCTGGGCTTCCTTGGCGGCCAGAGCGAGGCTCCGAAATGCCTCTGCATCACCGGCGTCGGCAGCCTGTTGCACCAGTTCCCGGGCTTTGTCGCTCTCGGCGTTGTCCTGGTGCCACTTGGACAGCATCAGCCAGGCGTGCTTGTCCCCGGCATCCCGCGCCTGTTCGTACAGGCGCTTGGCTTCGTGTCGGTCGCCTGTGTGACCGGCGACAAGACGCATGGCATCGGTACTACCGAGCGTGGCGGCAAGTCGGAACCATGAGTCGGCGAGTTGTAGTCGGCCGCTCAGCAGCATCATCATGCCCCTCTCGTGGATGGCCTTGGCGGGATCGCCGGCCAACGCCAGCCGCCCGTACAGGTGTGCGGCGGTGCGTAGCCGTAGGCGGTCTCGGGCCGCGGCTGCAAGGGCTTCCAGGTCCTCTGCTCGCGTGCAGTGCTCGATTGCCGCTGCCCAGAACGAGGCGGGCGGGCACCAGCAGTTCCGCCTCTCACGGCCGTGTTGTTCAAGGTAGTCAGCTAGCCGGTAGTGCTTCTGCGAGTGGGGGGCTGCACCGGGGCGGGCACGGACGAAGGTCAGCACGCCGTCGGCGCCACGAAGCGATTCGGTGGCGTAGACGAGCGCCTGCTCCTGCCAGTTCTCGTCGACCTGGCTCCACTCTGAGTCCGTCATGTAGTCCGGGGCAGCCTCCATCAGGAGGGACAGCGGCAGATCGCGCTCGTGGCCGAGCCGTCGCGCGTCCATCGCTGCCTCGATCACGGCTCTCGCGGCCGGGGCTGCGAGCTCGTAGCGCTGCACCAGGAGTGGCCCTGCAGCCAGGTACTGGGTGATTCGCCCTCCTGAGTGACGCAGAGCCTCGGCAAGCCGCCCGTCGCCCTGGGACAACTCCGTGGCCCGCCAAAGCTCCTCGTCACTGAACCCGTCGGACACGCTGATACACCGTCCGGCAAGCAGTTCCCGTACCTGGGCGTGATGGTCTGCGGCTGGAGACGTCCCATGGGCGGTCAACCGTCCGTGGTGGTCCTTCCACAACGTCCCCAAGACCAACACTGGCCCGTTGCCGCTCGCCAGGAGCCGTCGGAGCTCTTCGCCTACCCGTTCGCCGCGGTCTCCGTCCAGGTAGAGCTGGGACTCGTTCAGCCACAGCACCGTGTAGGGATCCAGACCGTTGGTACCGAGCACGTTGAGGAGCCGCTCGGCGGACAGCGGCTGCCACAAACGCCATCGGGAGGCCGGCCGAAGATGCCGCAGTGCCTCATGGAGTGCCCGGGTCTTCCCACAGCTGGAGTCCGCAACCAGCACCCTCATGACGCTGCGGGCCTGAGCCTGCTCAATGGCGAGTTCCAGCTCTTCGTCGTGGCGCCGACGAACGTAGAGCGGAAGCACGGACGCATGCTCGCTCGCCGTGGCAATGCTCCGTTGAACACCGAGGTGCTCGATCGCAAAGGCCTCGGTGACCTTGTGAAGCGGCACATAGTCCGCATCGCCCGCGATCCGGCCCCGGCCTTGGACCTGCACGACCGTCAGCTGATGAATGGACCCGGCTTGAACAACATTACCGACGACTCTGGAGGCCTCTACCCTGTTTTGAACCGTGCCGGCCCCACTGTCAGGACAGACGGCGCCACGTTCAGGAGAACCCGGTTGGCGGTACTCATGCCCATCACGAGGTTCACGCCCGCCGAGCCCACCCACCGATTCCCCCTCGCCGGTCCCCGCCCCGCCCGACGTGGCGTCCTCGGGTCCGCAGCGATCCCTGATCACCTGACCTGCGCCGAGCTGCCAGCGTAGTCCAGCTTCGTTACTCGTGCTTCGAGTTCGGCAGGCAGGTACCAGCTTTCTATGACGGGTGTCATGTAGAGCCGGGCCTTGAGGCCAGGAGGAGCTGGCGGAGCCTTTCCTGGTCGGCCTGGGCCCAGGCGTCGGCGAAGGTCTGGCCGGTCTTGACCTCGCCGCCACACTCCCGCTGGAGGTCTGCGCGGCGGCGCGAGGGAAAGCTGCGCCGAGCGCGGGACGACGGCGCCGCGTCGGGGTTCTTCGTGTGGACCTGCGGGTCATGCGTCGCGTGGCGGGGTATCGAGCGGGTCGCTACTGCCGGCCGGTGGGTTCGGGTGGGCGGCGAGCCAGTGCTGCAGTTCGCGGTGGCGGAACTGGTAGGAGGAGCCGGACATTCGCATCAGCCCGGCGTCGCAGCAGTGGTCCAGGAAGGCGCCGAGCCTGCGCGGCAAGCCGCCCGCAGCGCAGCCGCCATCCTCGGCCAGCCCTTCGAGTGGACGGCCATCCACCAGGACACCGTGCGGGCCCTGACCACCGACACCTACAGCGACATGCTGCGCCGAACCCAGGAAGCGGTCCGTACAGCCGGAGCGTTCTACCGTGCGTGCCGGGCCGCGGCCCGCCACGACCTGCCGCTCCTCGCAGCAGACCGCCCCCGGGCGCTCGCGGGCGCCCGGGCCCTCGCCGACCGGCTCGCCGCCACCTACCGCCTCGACCATGTCGTCTACCGAGGCGGCACCCGCATGCCCGTCCGGGCCTGGGCCGAAGCAGCCCTCCTCACCCGGGCCGCCGTCGCCAGCAACGCCGGCACGCTCGCCGTCGCTCGCGAGCACGGCATCAGCCATGTCGAGGTGTCGGACGGCTACGACTGCGGGTGGACCAGCCACCCCGACCCCGACAAGGCCGTCCGGACGCTGCGCACCGTCGAGGACGCCGCCGAGTGGCCGATCTCCCACCCCCGCTGCACACGCGCGTTCGGTCTGCGCCCCGATGCCGAGGGCATGTAGCCGGGGCACCGCGACCAGCCGGCTACGTATGTCCGCTACCGAACCGGTCCTTCGAGGAGCTGTCATCTTTTGAACGCCTTCGACCGCCGTGGAGCCGAATCGGCTCTTTGTTCGGCGTCGGTGTGTTCGGCGAAACCGGGAGGATTGCGCGGCGCGTTCCAGGGCGATCCGGGGCCGTCGGGCGCGCTACCTTCTTCGCATCGGCCCACCCCGTTCGGGGGTCGCCCCGCCCGGTGTCATCACCACCGGACGAGGCTGTCAGGCCAGCCATGGAGGTAACGCCTACCTATGTATGACCGACCTGCTTTTGGACGGGCCTTGCCCGAGGTGTTCGCTCACGGTAGCAGGGGCGACAGCTCCTTCGCGGGATTGCGCGGAGCGTTCGTCTCCCGTGGTGCGGTCCAGCTGCACGCGGTCCTCGCCCCCTTCGTGGTCGCGTGGGCGGTCTTGTCGCCCGCTGAGACGGAGTGGGCGCGTGCAGCGCTGATCCTCGGTGTGCTGAGGATGTGCCGCAGCACCGGCTTCGAGTGGGTCCGCTTCCACCGGCTCTGAATCCGCCGCGGGTCGTCCGGGTGCCGAAAGGTGCCCGGACGACCACTTCGCGTTCTGCTTCCCTGCGCTGCCGCACGCTCCCTTGCGCTCCGGCGTGTGCTGCCTTCGCGCGCCGCCATGCGTGCCTTCATCCCCCCGCGCATGCAACCGGGCAGACTCCTCCCCACATCGACGCTGAACGGAGCACTGGTGGCTCTATGTCTCTGCTACGCCGCCTTCGTCGAACTGAACCACGGCCACTACGAGATGTACGCACGGGCGCGTCTGGGTGATGCCGTCCTCGCCGCGAAGGTCGTCGCCTCCGTTCTGCGCAGAACGGAGGCGGATTGGGAGCGGGCGCTGCGTGACGACCCAGCGGCCTTCACCTGGCGCGCGCTGTGCGAGGCCGTCACCGTGGCCTGCACACTCGCGCCGGCCGCCCCCTCGGACCGCCTGCACCGTGCGATGCCCGACCAGGCGGCCGACGCCGCGCTGCTACACGACTTCCTCGGTCTGGAGCCGGCCGCCGCGGCCGCGCTGATGGGGCTGGACGAATCCGCCGTCCACGTTCAACTGAAGGCCGCACACCGCTGGCGCGGCGGACTGGGGGAAGCCGGAGGCGCCTGACAACCGGACACACGTTCCCGAACGCGCCCGGTCGACCACCTAGCCCTTGGTCGACCGGGCAATGCGCCATGCCTACGTCACCTTCACCCGCTCGTGTGGTTTCGACATCTCGGAAGACGGCCTAGTATGACGCGGCGTCATACTTGCTCGGCGGCGCTTAAGTTCGCATCACGCAGGGGGTAGCGGGTGGACCGGAACGAAGCCGATGACTGGCAGGAGCCCATTGACAGGGGCAGGCCAAGTGCGGCTCGTATGTACGACTTCCTGCTGGGAGGAAACCGCAACTACCCGTCCGACCGTGCGGCAGTCGATGAGTTGCTGAAGACGGCGCCGAGCAGCCGCGAACTGGCACTCAACAACCGCAGCTTCCTGATCAGGGTGGTCGGACACATCGCCCGGCGCTACGGGATCAGGCAGTTCATCGACCACGGCTCAGGCCTGCCCACCCAGAACAACGTCCACGAGGTCGCCGAGTCCGTCCACCCGGATGCGCGGGTTGTTTATGTCGACAATGATCCGATGGTCCTCGGCTATGGCAGGGCCGTGCTTGACGAGAGCCCGAACGCGGTGATCCTCAACGCCGACATGGCGGACACGCCCGCGATCGTGGCGGGCATCAAGGGTCGGATCGATCTGGCCGAGCCGGTGGCCGCCCTCTTCGTATCCGTGCTTCACTGCGTACCTGATCGTGACAACGGCGATCCGAAGGCGATCATCGAGCGCACGGTGGATCTGCTCGCCCCGGGCAGCGTCGTGGTGGTCTGCCAACTCGTCAGCGACGACGCTGATGTCCGCGACGCGGTGACAGGGCTGATGCAGCAGCAGACGGGTGGCAAGTGGGGGCGCGTACGTACGGAGGCCGACGTCCACCGCTTCTTCGACATCGACCGGCTCGTCATCGAACCCCCCGGTCTGGTCGATGTCACAGACTGGTACCCGGATGCGCAGGCCCCCGCCCGACAGGCGAGCCTGGAGTGGATCGAGTTCGGCGGGCTCGCCCGCGTCGTCTGACGCGCACGCGCCCACTCCGCCCCGGCGCCCCTGCTAGCGCAGGCGGAGCTGGGCCTCCAGCAGGGCATTCTCGATGAGGCGGCGACTGTCCCGATACCCGGGGGCGCGCATAAGCACGTTGTCGACGAGATCGTCCAGGTCCGTGTAGTCGGGGTCGGCCGGCTCACCGGTGCCGGGGAGCGAGCCTCGGTGGAAAGCTCCCGTGCGGCCCGTCTCGTTGTAGATGACGTCGGGGACCGCGTCCGTGAGCGACTTGCGGAACCCCAGGCGGGCCAGGGTGCTCACCGCGACGGCCAGGGGAGTGCGTGAGGTCATCACCCGGATACCGACCGGCAGGGTTCGGTTCTCCACGATGTCGAGCAGTATCCGGAGCTGGTCGATCAGCACCTCGGGGCGGCCGAAGTCGGCGTAGAGCACGGCCTCCTCGATGAAGAACCGGGCCCTGGGCTTGGGCTGGTCAGCGGCCAGCCGCGCCGCGAACCGGCTGCGGCGCTCGGCTCGCAGGCCGACGACCACGTCCTGCAGTCCGGCGTCCCTCAGGCTGGCCGGCAGGGTGTAGCCGGTGACGAGCTTGGAGTACGCCTCCGTCTGGAGCTGGCCGGGGACTGCGATGCGGTCCACCACGAAGAACTCGGCCGCTGCCTCCTCCAGCGAGGTCAGCCGCAGCATCGAGTCGGGCACCACCTCCCGGTGACCGCTGCGGAACCGTGCCGCCCAGCCCTCCTGCGAGGCCTCGAACGCCAGGGCCATCAGGTGGTCGCGGTGAGTGCCGGGCGCGACCTTCAGGGCGTCCAGGATGATGGACACGATGTGCGGCTTGTCGATCCGTACCTCGCCACCCTCGAGTCGGCTGTAGTACGACTTGCTGACCCGATTCCCGGTCGCCTCCACCACCTCGCTCTGCTTGCGGTGACCGCGCGCGACCTCCAGGTGGGCACCCAGGAGCAGTCCGGCCTCTGCCCACGGCCGACCCTCGCCGCTCCCGCGGGAAATGAATGTGTCGTTGACGGCCATCGGGCCCCCCAGTGCTTTATCCCAACCTTTGAGCTATCCGGATGAGTTTCGCACAAGGGGGCCCGGCCGTCAGGCTAATCGGCTAAGGCGGCAATCAGCCATCAGCTGAATCATCACACCGTCAAGTGATCGAATTCTCCCTCGCGGATGCCGTCGAACAGGGCGTCGATCTCGGCGCGGGTGAACACCAGGGCCGGACCGGACGGGTGCCTGCTGTTGCGGACCGCCACCCCGCCGTTGTCGAGCGGGCGGAGCTCCACGCAGGACCCGGTGTTCACGCTGCGCCTGGCCTTCTGCCACTGCCCCTGCGCCGTGATGCTGTCCGCCGCGATGCCGTTGAAGATCTCCATTGCGAGCCCTCCTCCATGATCGAACGACGCTCCACCCCATTGGTCGAATCAATGGGAAGCCCCCGTCGGGAGGTCTGCGCAATCCCGTGCGGGATTGCGCAGACCGAGCGAGAAGAATCATTCACTCTTCATGGCAAGAAAGGCCATTACACGATCGAGTGAATGCCCGTGGATTTTGCACATCTATGACTGAACTATGATCACACTCGCCGGTCCCTGTCTGGCTGGTCGCTCGGAAGGCGACGAACCGCCCTCCGGAATGACTTCTCCTGTCCCAGCGCGTGACGCGGGCGCAGGTGGGGGCGAGGCGGGCTGCGGCGCCCTGCGTGGAGGACTCGGCGAGGTAGCGGCGCGCGGACCGTGCCGAGCGGCAGCAGCGGCCGGGTGTCGTGGCCAGCGCGCCGGAGAGGCCGCCGATGGTGACCAGGGCGGCCAGCAGGCAGGTGGTGCTCGCCAGTGCGGTGACGGTCAGCGCGACCGTCACGGCCTACGCGGTCAGGAGTAGCAGGACGGACGGCCGGTCCAGAGCCCGGGCCTGGAGCAGCGCGGCCCGGAAAGCGGAGCAGGATGCTGACGGCGTGCGCCGCGCTGGCGTGGCGGGCGGCCTCCAGCACCATGTTCGGAACCCCGCCGGAGGTGGCCAGGGGAGAACGGGGGTCACCCGACCATCAGGGCCCACGCCGTGCTGGCCGGGCACCCACATTCCCCAACCGTGAGCGAGATAGAGCGAGTTCGGCGGTGCTGGGGCGTCAACTCTGCGATGCGGCATGCCCTCGTTCGGGGTCGCCGGTCCCGCCTCTGGGCCCGAAGGTGTCACGGGACCAGCGGCCGATCGGCCAGCTCCAGGGAGCGCAGGTCGGCGTCGGCGTAGCGGAACTCCTGGACGACGCCGCGCGGGTTGTCGAGGGTGGTGATGTTGGACAGGTAGCCGTCATCGATGCCGGGCAGGGTGACGGTGGTGCGGCGGAAGGTGCGGTCGGTCGCAGTGCTGCTCTCTCAGGCCTGGGCGCCGGACCTGCCGGGTGTGGGTCCGGCGCTGCGGGCGGCTACTTCTTGCCCTGCTTGTTCCAGTTGTCCCAGGTCGGCCGGTTGTCGAACTGGCCACGGCCGGGCCAGCGGTGGAGGCGTTGATGAGGTCGGTGATCACAGGGGCGTCGGGACGCCTCCAGCAGTTCGAGCAGGGTCATGCGGCCTGTTCCTCTCGGACGGTATCGGACAGGGCGACCACCAGGGCCTGCCGAGACACGCGGCAGTAGCTCGTTTCGGTGGTGTCGAAGCGGCCGGTCTCGAAGTACCGGTTGCCGGCCTGCGCGCACCGGCAGTAGCCGAAGAACTTGCAGGTCGCTTCGCAGCGGTCCAGGCCGGTCAGGAACTCGTCCAGGTACCGGAGGCAGGAGGCGTTCTCCAGCATTGAGGCGATGGACTGCTCCAGGACTTTCCCGGCCCGGAAGTTGTTGTAGTCGGCGGCGGCGGTGTCGGCGACTTCGGGAGAGAGCAGCACCACGTTCCTCGCCGATGAGGACGGCCGCTGACCGGCGGGCGGGCATCTTCCGCTCAGCGGTCGTCCTGAAGCTTCAGCAGGTCGTGGAACAAGCCAGGGGTGACGGACAGTTCATCCCAGGTTCCGTCCTGCACGACGCGGCCGCGCTGGAGGACGATGATGCGGTCGGCTAGCCGGGCACTGACCAGCCGGTGGGTGACGAAGAGGGCGGTGCGGCCGGTGGCCAGAGCGCGGAGGCGGGTGAGGACACGGTGTTCGGCGCGGGCGTCCATCGCGGAGGTCGGTTCGTCCAGGACCAGGACGGGGGCGCCGCGCAGGAAGGCACGGGCGACGGCGATGCGCTGCCATTGGCCTCCGGAGAGGTCGTGTCCGCCCCACCAGGATCGGGCGAGCGAGGTGTCCAGGCCGTGGGGAAGGCGGGCCAGGACCTCGTCCGCGCCGGCAGCCTCGGCAGCGGCCAGCACCCCCCGGTCGGTGCTCACCCGGCCGAGGGTGATGTTCTCTCGGACCGCGAGCGGCCACTTGGTGTAGTCCTGCGGGACGACGGCGACCTGCTCGAACACGGTCTGCGGGTCGGTGTCGGCGAGGCCTTGGCCGTCCCAGGCGACGGTGCCGCCGGTCGGTAGGTACAGGCCGGTGAGGAGCTTCGTCAGGGTGCTCTTCCCGGAGCCGTTCTCCCCGATCAGCGCGACCACCTCGCCCCGGCGGAGGGTCAGGGTGATGCCGTCCAGGGCGGGGCGCTCGGTGCCGGGGTAGGTGAACGTGAGGTCGGTGGCGGTGATGGTGGCCGGTGCGCCGGGGATCGGAGTGGTGCCGCGCTGGTTGGCCCACCGGTCGGCGATCCGCAGGAAGTGGGTCCAGTCGTCGAGGGACAGGCAGGTGCGGAACAGCCCGGCTCCGGCGGACAGCAGTCCGGTGGTGGCGGCGGAGGTGGTGCGCAGGGCGAGGGCGGCGGCGCCGGCGGTGGCCGGGTCGGTGCGGCCGGTGGTGGCCAGCCACAGCAGCACCAGCCAGGTGGCGATGGTGACGGCTGCGGTGAGGGCGTCGCCGGTGCCGGTGGCGATCATGGCACGGCGGGCTCCGGTGAGCTGCTCGGCCTCCAGGCGGGCGGAGACGGTGCGGTACTGCTCGGTGAGGAAGTCGGCCATGCCATTGGTGCGGATCTCGTCGGCGGTGGCGCGTTCGGTGGTGTAGCCGCGCAGGACGCGGCGCAGCCGGGAGTCGGCGAGGGTGCGGTGGTGGGCGGCGTGGCGGATGCGGGCGGCCCGGACGGCGCCCCAGCCGGCGGGCAGGGCGGCGGCGAGCAGGAGCGGTAGCAGTGCGGGGTGCAGGTAGGTGAGGAAGAGGGTGGCGGCGGCCAGGCGGGCGGCGGCGGAGGTGATCCGCTGGGTGTCCTCGATGAGGTCGCGGGTGCGTTCGGTGCCGTCGGCGGCGGCTTCGTAGGCGGTGGAGAACGCGGGGTCTTCGTAGGCGATGGCCTCGGCGCGGGTGGCGGCGGCGATCACCAGCAGGTCGGCTTCGCGCACCATCCGCGGTGCCAGGCGTACGGCGGCGCTCTGCGCGGCGGCGTCGGCGATGTAGCGGCCCGCGATGGCGGCGCCGAGCAGCGCCAGGGGCCCGCTGTGGGCGGCCAGGGCCGTGGTGAGGTCGGCGGCGGTGAACAGGCCGGTCAGCAGGCGGGTGGTGCTCGCCAGGGCGGTGACGGTCAGGGCGGCCGTCACCACCTGCGTGGCGAGCAGCAGGACTACGGCCGGGCGGTCGGTGCGCCAGCTGAGGACGAGGGCCCGGTGCAGCGCGGCCGGGAGGCGGCGCAGGACGGCGACGGTGCCGAGGGTGAGCGTCGCGTCGTCGTGGCGGTCGGCCTCCAGCACCATGTGCGGGATCTGTCCGGCGGCGGCCGGTGGGAGAGGCAGGGCGGTCACCCGACCATCAGGCGCCCGCGCCCGCCTCCCGGGCAACCGGATTCCCCAACACCGCACGGGAAACGGCGAGTTCAGCTCGCCAGGGCGTCAACTCTGCTATGCGGGATTCACTCGTCCGGGGAAGCGTGCGACGGGCGTCCACGGGCGGTCGCCCGCGTCCCCGACGTCCCGCCCGGCCGCCGCCCCGGGCACCTCCACCCAGGCGTGCGCGGCATCCGGCAGGAAGCGGGCGCCGTAGACCAGATCCGCCCGGCGGCCGGCCAGCGCGCACGCCAGCACGGTGGCCACGGCGATCTCCGTGCACGCGATCCGGCCCGGCCACCAGCGCGGCACCACCGCGAGGACGGCGTCGTGCCACTCGTGGAGCCGGGCCGCTTCCGCGTAGTGGGCCCGGCCCAGCGGGCGTAGCACCGCCACGCGGTGCCTGAGCGGGAGGCGGTGCAGCAGCAGCGACCCGGCCAGGGCGAGCAGCGCGGCGGGCCGGGACCGCAGGGGGACGCGGGGCCGGGCGGGCGGGGACATCACGGTCATCGGGCACCTCCGGTGCGTCGCCACCACGGCCGGCGGGCTGGCGTGCGGGTGGTGTCGGTGAGCAGGCCGCGCGCGAGGAGTGCGGCGACGGTGCGGTCGATGGCGGGTGCGAGGGCGGCCGGGTCGGCGCCGCGCGGCGCGGCGATCTCCTCGGCCAGCCCATCGGTACCGCCGCGCAGCGCGAGGGCCTGCCAGATCAGCGAGGCCGCAGGGTCGAGCATCACCCAGCGTCCGGCCCGTATGTCGAGGATCGCGGTCCGCCCGTCGATGGCGGCGTGGCGCACGTGCCGTGCGATGGTCAGCATCCCGCCACCGCCCGCGCGGGGGCGGTCACCGGGCCGCGCAGCCACCAGCAGGTCGCGACCAGGTGGTGGAGGTCCGCGATCGGGTCGGCGCTGCGGCCGGTCGCGGCGTCGGCGAGCGCCGCTCGCACCCGGGAGGCGTCCACCAGCCCTTCGGTGACCAGCGCGCTGCCGACCACCAGCTCCTCCAGGGTGCGGCGGTGCCGGGCCAGGCCCTGGATGCGCTGCGCCGTGAACGACCCCTTGGAGCGGCGCCCGATGAGCCAGTCCGGCAACGGCACCGCGGAGGCGAGCACCGGCTTGTAGGTGTAGGTGCCGCGGCGGGCGGAGGGCTCGATCGCGAACGCGGCGCGGACCACCTCGTTGTCGAGGAACGGGTACACGGGGCGGATGCCGATCGCCTCGTACAGCGGGGCGCAGGCGCGGGCGTCGTCCCCGGCCGCGCCCAGCGCCGCCCACTGGTCCACCTCGTCCGCGAAGGCGCCGTGCAGCGGTTCGGCCCACGCACCGTCCAGCAGTTGTGCGACCGCGTACCGCCCGTGCTCGGTGAGCCACCCGGCGCCGGGACCCGGCCGGCACCACGCCCACCCTACGGCTTCCGCCGGGGGGAGACCGGATCGCAGCCGGGCCGCGGCCTCGGCCGCCGCCCGCTCGGGCGTCGTTCCGGCGGCCTTCTTGAGCGAGCGCCAGTACGGACCCGGCCCGGTGTTCCGCAGCCGCGCGAAGTCGGCTGCCGCCCGCCGAGCCTGGCGCACGGCGCCGCGCTGGACCTGCCCGACCCAGCACGCGGCCGAGGAGTCCAGCACCACATCGCCGCCGTGCCCGGTCAGGTGCAGCGGCAGACCCACCACCGGCTCCAGGTAGCAGCGGTCCAGCGCCAGGTTGATCACCGCCGGGGCGGGTTCGACGGTGGGCGGCGCCCCGTCGAGGCCGAAAGGCAGTTGCTCCGGTCCGCCGCGCGCGATCGTGTGCTCGACCCCGGCGTGCCGGGCCACCCGGACCGCGTAGGAGGTGTCCTCGGCGCTGGTCCAGGCGTCGCTGTAGGTGGCCGCCCGCACCGGGCCCGCCTTCGCGGCGAGCAGCACGGCCGCCGCCGAGTCCAGACCGCCGGACAGGTCCGCGCCGACCGGCCCGCCCGCCGCCCTCACCCTTCGTTGTACCGCGGTGGTCAGGGCCTCGCCTAGCCGGGCGGCCCCGGCGACCGGGTCGTGGATGGGATCGATGTCGCGGATGTCGACCAGTCGTGCCGTGCCGTGGGTGAGGACCAGGCCCCACCCGGGCGGCACCCGCCGTACCCCGGCCCACCGGCTGCGGGTCGGCCAATGCTGCTCACCGACGGCCAGGTGCGCGGCCAGCACCTCCAGGTCTACCGACGCGCCCACCCGGGCGGCCAGGGCTCCGGGGTCGCTCGACCACACCACCCCCTCCCGCCGATCGTGCGCGTGCCAGATCCCGCGTACCCCGGCCAGGTCCCCGCACACGAACCGGTCCCCGCCGCCCGCCTGCTCGGCGCGCACCCAGTACGAGCCCGGCCACCTCGTGAGGTCCGACCAGTGCCCCGCCGCCACCGCGCCCAGCCCGGCCCGCAGCTGTCCCGCGTTGGCACCGCAGTCCCCGGCCACCGTCAGCCGGCCCCGCCCGTCGCGCACCTCGCGCACCGCGACACCGACCCCGAACCCTCCACGCCCGTCCCCACCGTCCATCACGCCTCCATCCCGCCGACAGCCCCGCACGCCACCGGAGGCCCGGCACGGCTGCGCGCCGCACCAGGCCCCCGACCTCACTGCCCGGACCGAGCCCCCGCAAGGGCCCGGAGGGGCCTTCTACTCGAAGTAGTTGTCCTTGTCGCTGTCGTTGCTGCGCTGGCGGCCGTTGGTCAGCGCGTCGGCCTCGTGCTCGCTGATCTCGGGCTCGAAGTCGGTGATCAGGTCCATCAGGGTCTCCTCCGGGTCACATCGCTCCGGCACTCGCCGGACGACCACCACGACACCGCACCACCCTGCTGCGCGAACAGGTGCGTACCCGGTGCACCTGCGTGCGGATACGCCACGCGCCGGGACGTGCGTGCTGCTGCGTTTTGCTGCGAACACCCGTTCAACAGATCGAAGTTGGGGCGACGCCGCGTACCCTGATGAGCCTGACCTGCACGGCATGGCGCCACCGAGCAGAAGGGGGAGCACCCGGTGAACCCCGGACGAAACCCGAACACGACCCTGGCCTACTGGGTGACCCGCTGCGGGGCGAGCCACGGCCGACTGGTCAAGGAGATCGCCAAGGTGGCCGCCGAGCACGGCAGACGCGACATCCAGCCCGACCGCTCCCGCGTCCCCCGATGGATCGCCGGCCAGGAACCCCGCGAACCCCTGCCCGCGTACCTGGCCGAGGCGCTGGGACGGCTGTGCACCCCACCGCTGCGCCTCGCGCCCGCCGACATCGGCATGACCGGCCGCCCCACAGCCGGCGCCACCTCCGCGTGGTCGGGCGCGGCGGTCGTCGCGGCGATCCTCGACACCACCCGGAGCGATGCCATGACCGACGACACCACCCCCACCCCCGCCCGCCTCCTGGCCGGCGCCGACCTGCACGCCGCCGTGCAGCCCTGGCTCCACCTGCCCGACACGGTCGAACTCCCCGCCCCCACCCGGCCCGGCCGCCTCGGCCTGTCCGACGTCCAGCGCATCCGCGACACCACCGAGGCATTCCGCCGGCTCGACAACGCGCACGGCGGCGGCCTCTCCCGCCGCGCAGTCGTCGGCCAGCTCCACGACGTCACCGAGATGGTCAAGCACGGCCGGACCAGCGACAAGGTCGGCACCGAGCTGTTCGTCGCCGTCGCCGACCTCGCCAGCGTCGCCGGATGGATGACCCACGACGTCGGCCGGCACGCCGAAGCCCAGCACTACATGCTCCTCGGTCTCCAAGCCGCCAAGGCCGCAGGCCCCGCGGGCGCCGGCATCGCCGGCCACCTCCTCAACTGCCTCGCCCGCCAGGCCAACCACCTCGACCGGCCCACCGACGCCCTCGACCTCGTCCAGGCCGGCCTGTACGGCACCCGCAGACGCCGCCCCGACCGGCTGCGCGCCGTCCTGGCCACCCTGGAGGCCCGGTGCCACGCCACCCTCGGCGACCTCCCCGCAGTCGAACGGTCCATCGCGGTCGCTGAACATGCCCTCGAAGCCGACACCGAGGTCCCGCCATGGGTCGGCTGGTTCGACACGGCCGAGTACACCGTCACCGTCGGCGTCTGCCAGCTCATCGCCGGTGAGCACGACCCGGCGCAGGCCCGCCGTGCGATCACCACCATCCAGGACGGCACAGCACTTCGACCGACCGAGCGCACCCGCAGCCGCGCCTTCGACCACGTGGCCCTCGCCAGAGCTTACGTACGGGCCGGCGACTTCGACGGGGCCGACGCGGCAACCGAACAGGCTATTGCCCTGTTTGGGCACGTCACCTCCACCCGCATCACCGACCGTCTCCGCGAACTCGACGCCGAACTCGCCGCCGCCCCCGGAGAGGCGGCCCGGAGCGCACGGGAGCGAATCCATGCTGTCGCCGGAGTCTGAGAGCCCCGCGGTGCCGATGACCGGTACCGCCCCCGACCGTCGAAGCGCACAGCAGACCCTCCACCTGCGGCCCGAGTACCACGCCTTGGTGGCCGCCGGCGTGAAGACGATCGAGGTACGCACTGCGAGCCCTGCGAAGGCTGCGATCCGCCCCGGTGACACGATCACCTTCCACACCGAGGAGGCCGCCCCGGTCACCTGCCGCGTCGTCCGCATCACCCGCTACCCGGACTTCGTCGCGCTGCTCGATCACGAGCAAGCCGCTGCCATCAACCCGGAGACGACCCCGAAGGGCATCCTCACCGTCCTACGGGCCATCTACCCGCCGGAGAAGGAGGCCCGGGGCGCGCTGGCCATCGAGATCCAACTCCTACCCCCAGCCGGGAGATCCTGGTGACGTACATCCGCAGCACACACCACCCACCTGAACCAGCGGAGAGCCCTGCAGCGCACGAAAGGCGGGATACTGGTGGGTGCCCGCACCGAAGCGGCCCCGCCCGTGACCACCCTCGCACCGGAGACCAGCAGTGCCTGACGAACCGACTCGGCCCCGGCCGCCGAAGCCCCACGACCTCGACCTCACCGGCGCCCAGTGGCTGGCCGCCCCGGATTCGCCGCCCGACGGTCCGCAGATCGCCTTCGTCGGTGAGTACATCGTCATGCGGCATGGTGCCGACGCCGAGGCACCGGTGCTTGTCTTCGACAAGGCCGAGTGGGAGGCGTTCAAGGCTGGTGCCGCTGCCGGAGAATTCGGCGGGTTCTAGGGATGGAAAGCGGACGGAGGCTGTTGCCGGTCTGGTCAGACCGGCAACAGCCTCCGTACGATCAGCTCGCCTGCTACGGCACGTACGGCCCGACACACTTCGGGAGTGTCGGGCCGTACAGGCGAACATGGATGGTTAGGCGGTGGCTGGCACCAGAGCGTCGGTGGCAACAGCGTTCACGAACGCGGTGAATGCGGCTGCGTCATACCGCAGGGCTGGCCCGGTGGGGTTCTTGCTGTCGCGCACTACGACCTCCCCGGAAGCGACCGCGTACTCCACGCAGTTGACGTTGTTGCCGCTGAAGCTGGACTTCTTGAAGGTCAGTCCAGACGCGGCAGCGTTGGGCAGATACTTACTCATGGCTGAGCCTGTCTTTCTGCTCGGAGATGAAACGAAGCGAGGCTTCGACAGGCATGGCCTCGGCCGTGATCTGCCGAAACTTCGTCCGAAAGAACTCCACGTTGGAAGGCTCCTCGACCCACAGCCCGTCGAGAAGCCCCTCGATCATGACGACGTCGAGGTCCCTTTGATGTGGAAACCCGATGATGGTGAAGCTGCCGGCCATGCCAGGGTGGACGGCGGCGTTGGCGGGCATGATCTGAACATTGACGTTGGGCAGCTTGGCCCTGTCCAGAAGCCGTTGGAGCTGGTCGGCCATGACCGCGTCGCCGCCGACGTTGCTGCGCAGAGCAGACTCGTGGATCACCGCCCACAGCTCCAGCGGGTTGTCCTTCCGAGTGAGAACGACTTGCCTCGCCATTCGGATCTCGACAGCAGCCGCGACGTTGACGTCCGGGTCGGCGGACAGTGCCTCAATGATCGCGTGCGCGTAGTCGGCAGTCTGGAGAAGTCCCGGAACGAACGCCTGCTCGTACTCGGAGAACGAAGCAGCGTCCGCTTCGAGCGTGATGAAGTCGGTGGCGAGATCATCGAGTGCTTCGTTGTAGCTCTGCCACCAGCCGCGCTTCCTGCCGTTACGCGCCAGGTCCAATAGGATGGCGGTCAGCTCCTCGCTGGCGTTGTAGAACTTGAGGAGTCGGGCGAGTTCGTCCGGCTTGACCGCCACCTTGGCGTTCTCCGCCCGGCTGAGCTTGGTTCCGCTCCAGCCCTCGACCTGCGCGGCTACCTGCTCGCCGTTGAGGCCGCTCGCATCGCGCAGGCGCACGAGCTCTGCGCCGAGCCGTCGCCGGCGGACGGTCTGCTGCACTGCCACGTGAACCCTCCCGAGATGCCTGCGGACAGTTTGCCTGCCCGATCTGTGCGCGCGCTACAGCTCCTGGAGACTCTAGAACGCGCACGCACCCCGTGAATCGCAAATCTGCGAGTTTCGTCGAACAGCTTGCAAACTGGTTGCGCACTTCGGCATGCTTCCTGTGACGGGTTGCGAGCCGAGCGTTACGCGCGGCGGAGGACTCGCTCAACTTGACTCGCTGCACCAGTGATTGAGCGATCGCCAGGCCCAGGATCTCGCCGTGTCGGCTGCCCTGTCGCTTGATGGCGATTGCATGCGACCGATTGAGGCCGCCCCTCGGAACCATCCCCTGCTGTCCGCTGCACGGCCCGGAGGATCTGCGATGCGCCCAGTTCTGAAGATCGAGGTCCCCCTCAGAGACGCTGCGGTGGGGACCGCAAGGAACGAACTGCTGTACCAGGTAACCGAGTTGGCCGAAATCCGACTCGATGACGACCGCCGCTACGCGCTGAGGGTCTGTGCGTCGGAGCTGATCGCCAACGGCATCCAGCACGGCCCCGACCAGGCGGACACCGCGCTGCCGCTGCTGGTCGAAGGGCACCTGACCGGGCGGCGCCTGCGGATCACGGTGACTGACGGCGGCCTCGCCACCCCCGACATGAACGGGACGAACGAGGACCTGGCGGCGACGGGCGGGCGCGGCCTGGCTGTGGTCGACGGCTACGCGGACGATCACGGCTACCACCAGCGCATGGACGACACGGGGACGCCGGTGGGCTTCTCCGTCTGGTTCGAGCTCGATGTCCTGCCGCCGGACACCGGCGTGGACTTCGGGGCGGCGGAGGAGCAGCAGCAGAGCGTCCTCTTCCCGCAGTACGGCGCCTCCCGGCCGACGGTTGTCCGTGCCGGTTCGGCCGCCCGCCGCCGCGCTGTGGCGCTCCGGGCCCGCCTCGGCGGCAGGGACCGGCTCGCCGCCTGAACCATCCCCCAACTTCCGGACAGCAGAGGTGAGTTCCCTCCCATCCGGGCCCGCTCCACCCCGAACGGCAGCCGCGCGGCTCGCGGCCCGCACCGAACGAGCCGCGCACGAGGGCCGATCAACGGCGCTCGGCCCCGCTGCCACCTGCCCGGCCGCCACACCACCGCCGTGTGCGGCGGCCGGGCAGCCCTCTCCTCTCGCTCCTCCCGACGGAAGGACACCCTCGTGATCTCCGCCCGCTTATCGCCGACCCCTCCGGCCGGGTGGCGTTGGCTGGCCGGCGTCGACACCGACCCGCGGTTCGCCCTCGGACAGTGGGAGAGGGGCCGGGCCGCGCTGGTCCGGCTGGGCTGCTGCTTCGACGCCGTGCGCGTGGCCGACGACGGCGAGACCGCCGCCATCATCGCGGACCTGCGCGCAGCGGGACGCCCGGTCGGCCCGGTGCTCGTCGACTGGGCGACGCGGACGAGTACCTGGCTGGTGCCGGTACGCCGCTTGCCGCTCTGGGACCTGCGCGGCACCGAACTGCTGACCGGCGACGACGAGACCCCCGCCATCCTGATGCCGCCGCCCGCACCGGGGGAGACCGGTGGGATGTCCTGGGCCGTCCGGCCGGACGGCAGCGGACGGCTGACCTGCCACCTGGACCTGGCGGTCGCGCTGCGGCGGGTCCGTCCCCGGCTGAGGGGGCCGATCGGCTCCGCGCGTTCCGGTGGCGGGAGGAAGGCGTCATGACCGCGTCCCCCACGGCCGCCGGGGAGCGGGCGGCCCGCTCGGTGGGCCTGGTCGAGGGCATGCGGTGGCTCGCCGGGTTGACCCGCCGCCCCGACACGGCGTGGAGTGCCTGGCAGGCCGGGAGGCTGGTGTCGGTCCCCGCCGGTGCGGGGTTCGTCGCCGCCCGGGTGCCGCGACAGCTCGGCCTGGCCGCTCACCGCATTCTCCAGGAGGATCACCGGGCGTTCGCCGGGCCGGTCCTGAGGGACCACGAACTGGAGACGGTCGAGTTCTTCATGGCACCCAGCCCCGCCGTGTGGCTGGGGTCCGACGTGCTGCGCCTGGACGGCGGTCGCCGTTCGACGGCCACCGTAGCGTGCCCGCCGCTGGGCCAGCGGATCGACGGCAGGCTCTGGCTCATCCCTCCGCACGCGGCGCCGGGCGCCGCAGTGCAGTGCACCGACCCGCACCGTCTCGCCCGCGCGCTCACGCTCGCCCGGGGCCGGCTGCACGCGGCCGGCTACCCGGCCTCTTGAACCTCCCGCTGCCTGCCGCTGCCACGGGGCGTGGCCGGCAGCGGGACGAGGAGCCCGCCCAGGGTGAGGGCGGGCGGCGGCTCCACCGATCCGCGGAGCCGCCGGTGGACGTGCTCGGCTCCCACGCCGAGCGCGTCCACCGCCGCCGCCTCGAACGGGTGGAAGAGGCGGCGGCGCAACAGGCTCGCGGCACGGGTGCTTCCCGCAGAGCCGGCTGTCGGCCCGCCACTGGGGTGGCGGGCCGACAGCCACCACCCGCACCAGAACGAGCCCGGCCGGACGGCCGGGCCCCCACGGACTCCAGGAGGTCTCCGATGACGTTGGTCGCCAGCCACGGTCGCCCGGGTGCCGGGAAGTCGACGTTCACCAGCATGCTCGCCGAGGCGATCGCCGCGCAGGACTGCTCCGTCACCGTCGTCAAGCTCGGCGCGCCGCTTTACGAACTCCAGGCCCACGTCTACCGGGCCGCCGGACTATCCGCGCCGCAGCCCGGCCAGCAGGACGGCGCGCTGCTCAACGCCCTCGGCCAGCACCTGCGCCGCATCAACCCCGGCGCCCTCACCGACACCTTCGCCACGACGGTCGCCGAGCTGCGCCACGACCGGCCGGACCTGGTGATCCTCTGCGACGACATGCGGCCCGCCGACACCGCCGCGATGCGCGCGCTCGGCGCGGTCTTCATCCACGTCTGGGCCCCGGACGACATCCGGCACCAGCGCAAGGACCGCCGGGGCGACCTCTCCGCCGGAAGCGACACCCACCCGACCGAGGGCGACATCCCGGACGCCGACCACCGCGTGGAGAACACCGGATCGCTGTCCCAGCTGCGCGACAGGGCGCGGGTGCTGGCGCGCGAGGTGCTGTCGTGATCCTCACCGGCCCCGAGATCGACGCCGAGCGGCAGGCCGGCCGGATCACCATCGAGCCGTTCGACCCCGCCCAGCTCAACCCCAACTCGTACAACTACCGTCTCGGCCCGGTGCTGCGGGTCCACCGCAGCCACGAGCTGGACGGCCGCTCCACCGTCCGACCGCTGGACGAGTTCACCATCCCTCCGGCCGGCGCGCTGCTTCTGCCCGGCCGGATCTACCTCGGCACCACCGTCGAGGCCGTCGGCAGCACGCACTACGTGCCGTCGCTCATCGGCCGCTCCAGCCTCGGCAGGCTCGGCGTCTTCCTCCAGTACAGCGCCGACATGGGCAACCTGGGCGCGAAGCACTGCTGGACGCTGGAGATCGAGGTCGTGCAGCCGACCCTCCTCTACGCCGGCGACCGCATGGGCCAGTTCACCTTCACCGCCACCGACGGGCAAATTCGCCTCTACGACGGGCACTTCGGCCGGATCAGTGAGGCCACCGCCCCGGCCCGGCCCGAACTCCTCGCCGCCTCCCGCTGACCTCCGACAAGGAGAAGACACCATGATCCTCACCGGCCCGGAGATCGCCCGGGAACGCGCGGCCGGACGGCTCACCATCGAGCCGTTCGACCCCGCCCAGGTCAACCCGAACTCCTACAACCTCACCCTCGGCCCGACGCTCGTCGTCTACACCGGCAAGGTGCTCGACACCCGGCACCCCAACCCGTTCGACGTGATGGAGATCCCGGAGCAGGGCATCGTCCTCGACCCGGGCCGGATCTACCTCGGCGCCTCGGTCGAGGTGATCGGCTCCGACCACTACGTGCCGGTCATGCACTCCCGCTCCGGCTCCGCCCGCCTCGGCGTGTTCTCCCACGTCACCGCCGACCTGATCGACCAGGGTTCGCACGGCCAGCTCACCCACCAACTGAGGGTCGTGCAGCCGGTCCGGATCTACGCCGGCCTCTCCCTCGCGCAGGTCGACTTCCGCCGCACCCAGGGCGAACCGCTGCTCTACCGGGGCAAGTACCAGGGCAGCCGCGGGCCGCAGCCGTCGCAGATCCACCTCGACGCCCTCGGCGCGGCACTCGGAGCCGCGGCATGAACCTCGACGTGCCCGTCTTCGACCCGAACCCGACCGGGACCTGCACCGAGACGAACGCCCAGCGCGTCGTCGCCGCCGCGTACGACGCAATCCGCCACCACTACGTCGAAGACCGCCACCAGATCGCCGCCGCGATCCTGGCCGACGACGGCCGGCTCTACATGGGCCTGCACATGGAGGCCCTGGTCGGCTGCTACTCCCTGTGCGCCGAACGCGCCGCGCTCGCGCAGGCCGCCCTGTACGGGAGCGCCATGCCGGTGGCCATGGCGGCCGTTCGCTACCCGAAGCCCTCGGAGGGCGGCCCGGCCCGCATCGTCTCCCCGTGCGGCGGCTGCCGCGAACTGGTGTCGGACCACGCCCCGGGCATCCACGTCGTCGTCCCCCGTGACGGACGCGGCCTGCTGGTTCCGATGGCCGAGCTGCTGCCGGACAAGTACGTCGGCACCAAGTGGGCCGACCAACCCGCCACCTACCCCCAGTGATCAATAGGTAACCGCTGGTACCGTCCGGACGCCGCGCCGACCGGCACGGCGAAGGACGCGCACAGGAAGAGCACCCCATGTCCACCACCATCCGCCGGGCCGTCATCCCCGCCGCCGGCCTCGGCTCCCGCCTGCTGCCCCTCACCAAGGCCACCCCGAAGGAGATGCTGCCCGTCGGCGACCGGCCGGTCATCGAGCACACCGTCCGCGAGCTGATCGACTCCGGCATCACCGACATCACCATCGTCGTCTCCGGCGACAAGTCGGCGATCCAGGAGCACTTCCGGCCCAACCCGGCGCTCGTCGACCAGTTGCGCGCCGACGGCAAGACCGCCTACGCCGACGCGGTCGAGGAGGTCGCCGACCTGGCCCGCCGCGGCCACATCACCTACCTCTACCAGCACGGCCCCTACGGCAACGGCACCCCGGTCCTCAACGCGGCCCGCAACTTCGGCGACGAAGCCTTCCTCGTCCTCTGGCCGGACGACGTGTTCGTGGCCCGCGTGCCCCGGGCCCGCCAGCTGATCACCGCCTACGAGAAGACCAACGCCCCGGTCCTGGCCCTGATGCCGATGGAGCCGGCCGACTCCGGCCGCTACGGCGTCCCCGTCGTCAAGGAGGACCTGGGCGACGGCTCGCTGCGGATCACCGGCCTGATGGAGAAGCCCAAGCCCGAGGACGCCCCGTCGCACTACGCGGCGATCGGCGGCTACGTCCTCACCCCCGGCGTCGTGGACGAACTGCGCGAGCAGTACCGCCGCTTCGAGGAGAACCCCGTCGGCGAGCTCTACCTGACCGACGCCCTCAACGCCTACGCCGCCCGCCGCGCGCTCTACGGACAGGTCATCGAAGGCGACTGGTACGACACCGGCGGCCCCCTCGCCTACCTGACCGCCCAGTTCGCGCACGCCCTCACCCACCCCGACTACGGGCCCGCGCTGCGCCGCATGGTCCAGACCCTCGACGGCGGCCCGACCGCCACCACCGACTGACAGCCCGCCGGGGTGGGGGGGGGGGGCCCCCCCCCCCCCCCCCCCCCCCCCCCCCCCCGCCCCCAAAAAAAAACCCACCCCCCACCCCCCCCACCCCAAAAAACCCCGCCACGCACA
>NZ_JBHVPZ010000022.1:0-121642 GCF_042887135.1 Kitasatospora sp. NPDC057965 | reverse complement strand
CACCCCCACTCGGGGCCCGCGCGGCGCCGCTTGGACCAGACCCGCGCCGGGGGCCCCACCCCCACCCCCGACTCACAGCCGGCGGGGGGGGGGGCCCACCCCCGCCCCCCCACCCCGGCAGGGAACCCGGAAGGACCAGATGATCACCACCTCCCCGAAGCCCCCGAAGACGTTCGAGCCGGTCATCGACACGCACGACACCTGGGGCGTGATCAACCCTGTGCAGGGCTGCCCCGCGGACTGCGGGTACTGCTACCTGCGCCAACTCGGCCTCCTCCTCACGAAGCCCGAAGAGCTGGCCACCCCGAAGGAGACCGTCCGCCAACTCCTCGCCCACCCGCACTACCACCCGCGCAAGCCCTACGCGCTGTACACCTACACCGACGCCCTCGCCACCCCGCCCAACCGCGCGCACCTGGTCGGACTCCTGAGCGCCCTCGTCGCCGCCGGCGTGCGCAACCCGGTGTGCGTGATCACGAAGTTCCACATCCCCGACGACGTGATCGCCGAGTTCGTCGCCGCCCGCACCGCCGGCCTGCCCGTCGTCGTGTACCTCTCGTACTCCGGCCTGGGGCCCGACATCGAGAAGGGCATCCGCCACGAACAGCTGCGCGACAACTTCCCCCGCCTGAACGCCGCGCAGATCCCGATCGTCCACTACTGGCGGCCCGCGCTCCCGGAGAACTCGACCCCCGAGACCATGGAACGGGTCCTCGGCTGGGCAGCACGATGGGCCGAGTGCTCGGTGACGGTCGGTCTCAAGGTCAAGCCCTCCGCCGTCCAGCAGGCCGTCGACCTGTGGCCGGCCCTGGCCGACCTCGCCCCGGACCTCGCCAACGCCGAGGTCTGGCCCGAGGAGGCTCGGAACTTCCTCGCCAACCTGCCCGAGCAGTACGCGCGCCACCCCATCTACGAGACGAACTCGTGCGCCCTCGCGCTCGTCCTCGGCCGCACCGACCGCGCCAACATCTTCGGCTCCCAGGTCTGCACCGAGGCGAACCGCTGCCCCGTCGGCCAGCGCGGACGCTGCACAGTCGCCCAGGCCCTGCGCCGCCCGGTCACCGAGAAGCGCATCGCCGCCGAGTTCCAGCGGATCGGCCTGGCGGACACCACCTTCCAGTGGGAACCCGCCACCGCGACGCTGACCCTCGGCAGCCCGGCCGCGATGCGTGACCAGCACCACCTGGCCCAGGTCCTTGCCGTCACCGTCCGGGCGCCGCGCGCAGACGGTGACCTGATGTGGTCCGGCAAGACCGCCGGGGTCCTCCCGCTGATCATCCCGACCCACCCCGCGACGGAGGCCCCGTGCCGGACCAGCTGAGGGTCGACACCGGGTGCCTGTTCTTCCCCCGGGGCGGCTCCGCCTACGTGATCAACTACCTCAACCGGGAGCTGGACGCCCGGGGGCACAGCACCCGCCAGTTCGTCGGCTCCCTCGGTCAGCCCGGCGACCTCGGCCATGCCCGCACCTTCTACTGCGGCCTCACCCCCTACCCCTACGACTACAACGACGCCTACGCGCTGTGGAAGAACGGGGAGAACCCCCAGGGCCGGGAGACGGACCGGCCGTTCCACCCCTCCTACGAGGACCGGTCGATGCCCGGTGTCGGCTGCCCCGACCCGATGTTCTCCGCCGTGCCGGACGCCGCAGCCGAGCACCTGACCGACGCCTGGGAGAAGCACCTCGCCCAGCCGCGCCCCAACGGGCCGGCGCACCTCCTCCACCTGCACCACCTGTCGCACCTCCAGGTGGCCGCCGCCCGCGCCCACCCGCACCTGCCCCGCGTCACCACCCTCCACGGCACGGAACTCAAGATCATCGCAGGCATGCGCGACCGCCTGGACCTGGCGATGTGCCTCGGCCGCAAGCCCTCCGAGCTGGCGGCCGAACTCCCCACCGGCCGACCCGACCGGGCCGCCGCCGTCGACGCCCTCGCCCTGGAATGGAAGCTCGACGACGACGAACACCGGCTCCTGGCCGCCACCGACTGGACGCTGTGGGAGCACTCCCTGCCCTGGCTCCTCAGGATGCGGCACGCCTCGACGCTCGCCGGCTCCATCGTCACCGTCTCCGAGCACGACCGCGACCTCGCCCGCCAGCTCCTGCCCGACCTGGCCGACGGGGACATCCCCGTCATCGCCAACGGCGTCGCCACCGACCTGTTCACCCCCGGCGCCCGCACCGACGAGCAGCGCCTTGACAACCTGCGACGCTGGCTCGTCACCGACCCGCGAGGCTGGGACCGCAGCGGCGAACCGGGCAGCATCCGCTACACCGAACAGGACCTCGCCCGCTTCACCGACCCCACCACCGGCAAACTCCGCCCCATCGTCCTGTGGACCGGCCGCTTCCTCGCGTTCAAGCGCGTCCCGGTCATGCTGGAAGCGTTCGCCCGCGCCCTGCCCCGGCTCGACCCCGCACCGGTGCTCCTCATGTGGGGAGGCGTTCCCGGGGAGTGCGAAGGCGCCCACCCCGCGGACCTGGTCCGGGACCTCGGCATCGCCAACTCGGTGTTCTTCGCCGGCTACCGCGGCCACGACGACCTCCCCGAAGGGCTGCGCACCGCCGCCCTGATGGCAGCCCCGGCCGTGAACGAGCCGTTCGGCATGGTCTACATCGAGGCGATGGCGGCGGGGTGCCCGCCGATCGCCACCTCCACCGGCGGCCCGGCCCGCATCATCACCCCCGCAGGGGACCGTGCGAACGGCTGGCTCGTCCAGCCCGACAGCGCCGACACCCTCACCGCTGCCCTCGTCCACGCCCTCACCCACCCCGAGGAACTGGCCCGCCGCGCCGCCAACGCCGCCATGCACGCCCGCCTGGTCTACGGCTGGGAGCACGTCGCCGACCGCTACACCGACGTGTACCGGCAGGCCATCGACGCCCCGCCAACGCCGTGAGCATCACCGTCCATCCCAGCTCCCACCTCCTCGCACCACCCGGCCCCCCAAGGCCACCCCGCCCCGCTGTCCCCGTCCGGTACCGCCCCTGGCGCGCCGGGCAGGAAGGAAGATCCGCCATGCTCAAGTGCCTGCTCTTCGACCTGAACGGCCTGTTTCGGCACTTCGACAACGAGGGTGCCGCCGAAGGCGAGCGCTCCGCCGCACTCCCGGCCGGCACCATCGCCCGCTACGCCTACGACCACCCCACCTACGAGCAGGCGAAGGTCGGCCTGCTGACCGACGAGGAGTGGGCGAGCGACGTCACCCACCGCCTGACCGTCGACTTCGGCGCCGAGGCCGCCGCCACGGCCGTCGCCCCGTGGCGCGCCGACCGGGGCCGCCGCGACGACGTGATGGTCGACCTCCTCGACCAGATCCGCGCCACCGGCATGCCGTGCGCCGTCCTCAGCAACTTCACCGACGCCCTCCACACCGACCTGGAGCTGCACGGCATCCGCTTCGACACCGCGTTCTCCTCCGCCGACCTGCGCGTCACCAAGCCCTCCCCGCTCGCCTTCGAAGCTGCGGCCGACCACCTCGGGCTCCACCCCGAGGAGCTGTACTTCTTCGACGACCAGCCCGGCTTCGTCGCTGGCGCCCACGCCGCTGGCCTGCACGGCGAACTGTTCACCGGCCCCCAGGCCCTGGCCGACCGGCTCACCACGCTCGGCATCCACGTGCAGATCCGCGCCGCCGCCTGACCGGCGCCCCACCCAAACCCGACCAGCTACTGCCCGGGTGCCCGTCACCCGCCCTGCGGCGGCCGGGCCGCCCGCCACCCGAACGGAACGCGATGCACCGTCCGCCCCAACTCGTGCTCGGCCCTCTCGCAGCACGCCCCGTGCCCGCCTCCATCAACCCCGGAACGTACACCCCGTCCGCGCCCGGCACCTCGTTCCGGCTCATCGGAGTGCCGGCACCCACACGGACTCCGCAGGTGGGGAGGATGGTGCTGCTTCCCCAACGCCGCCCTCGTCCCCCCTTCGCCCGGGTGACGGCCGTGACCGGGCCGTTGTTCCCTGCCCCGGTCTCTCCACGGCGTCCGTTCCGTGGCGCGCTCACGGGCTGGTTCAACGGCGCGGAGCGGGCCCGGCAGCGGATCAGGAGAGAGACGGGCGCCCTGTGACGGTGATGGTGGCGACCGTGCTGCGGAGCAGACCGTGACCGCAGCGGCGAGCATCGCCTGCGATCCGCTCCCGGCACAGTGCCACGGACACCGCTGGACGCTGCCAGGCACCCCTGCGGCGGTCGAGGTGGCCAGGCTGCTTACCCGTCAGACGCTCGGTGCCTGGCAGCTGTCCGATCTCATCCAGGCCGCCGAGCTGGTGACGTCCGAGCTGGTCACCAACGGCATCAGGCACACCGGATGCCAGTACATCGGCCTCTCCGTCCTCCACCGGATCAGAGGACCGGTGCGGGTCGAGATCCGGGACTCCTCCCGCGGTCTGCCGTGCCGACTGTCCCCCGAACCGATGGCCGACCGAGGCAGGGGACTGCTGCTCGTGCATGCGGAGGCTCTGTCCTGGGGGGTCGACCTCGCACCCCTCGGCAAGATTGTCTGGGCCGAGTTCGCCGTCCCCCGCACGGCTGGAGCCGCCGCATGCCGCAGCTGCTCGGAGCCCCACCCTTCGTCGGAGCCGCCCGTCCTTCCAACCCATCACCAGCTCCGCGCAGTGCCAGGCACCCTCACCACCAAGGGAACCCGATGACGCAGAAGCAGCTGACGCTCGGCGTCCGCTACACCCCCGATCCGGGAGAGCCGATCGCCACGACGGTGCGGGCCGCCCAGGAGATCGAGGCCATGGGCTACAGCTCCTTCGCGCTGCCCGACCACCTCACCCGCCCCCACGGCGACGAAGTCGCCCCGGTATCCGACCCGCTGCTCCTCCTCGCCCGCATCGCCGCCGACACCACCCACCTCCCACTGGCGACGACGGCCCTGCTGGGCGCCCTCCGCAGCCCCGACCAGACGCTGCGCGCCGCCGCCACCCTCCAGCACATCACCGGCGGCCGACTCGCCCTCGGCCTCGGAGCCAGCTGGCAGAACGCCGACCTCGACACCCTCCCGTCCCCTCTGCGCGCCGCGCCCGCCCGCATCGCCGCACTGGAGGAAGTCCTCCGCCTGCTGCGCCAGGCCTGGCCGATCGACAACGCCGCCGTGCCCGAAACCGATCGGGCCCGGGTCCTCGCGGCCGGGACGCCTGCGCCGCGCCTGCTCGTCGCCGCCGGCAGCAACCGCATGCTCCACCTCGCCGCCCGCTACGCCGACACCATCGCCCTGACCGACCGTCCCCACCCGGCCGCGCCTGGCCGGAGCGGTACCCACCGCGCAGTCGGTCACCGCGCAGATCGCCACCGCCCGCGCCGCCCGCCCCGCGCACCTGCCCCCCCGCGCGCTTCCACCTGCAGCTCCGCGAGATCACCCCCAAGGCGTCCGACAGCGGCGACGACAACTGGTGGCGGACCGGCGGAAGCCCGGCCCGGATCGCCGACGCCCTCCAGCGCCGCGTCGCTGCCGGGATCACCGACATCGCCCTGTGCTCCGAGGACCTGAGGCTGCTGGAGTGGACCTCCATCCACGTCCTGCCTCTGCTGGAGCAGCCGTGACCAGCGTCGTTGTCCTGCGCGGAGGACGCGACAGCCGCATGGGCGCGGTCTACGGGCACCGCGGTGACTGGCTGCACATCCAGACCCCGGCCCACCTGGCCGCCCACCCCGACCGGAAGGACACCCTGTGCCCCCGACCGTGATCATCGTCTCCGGGCCGCCCGCCACCGGCAAGACCGCCATCGCCGGACAACTCGCCGCCCGCCTCCACCTGCCCGTGTTGGGCAGGGACCGGATCAAGGAGTCCTTGTTCGACGTCCTCGGCTGGGACGACCGCGAGTGGTCCAAGACCCTCGGCGTCGCAGCCGCCGCCGCGCTCTTCGCACTGCTCGCCGACACCCTCGCCGCCGGGGCCGACTGCATCGCCGAGTCGACCTTCCGCCCCGGCCATTCCACATCGGACTTCCGCAAGGTTCTCGCCGGCACCGGCGCGCGGGCCATCCAGATCCAGTGCGTCACCGACGGCCCCGCCCTGCTGGCCCGCTTCGCCGCCCGCTCCGCCACCGCGGACCGCCACCCCGGCCACCGGGACGAGCACAACCTCGACGAGTTCCACGACGAGCTGATGGCCGGCCGCTACCAGCCCCTGGACCTGCCCGGCCCCGTGATCACCGTCGACACCACCGACTTCGCCACCCTCGACCTCGCCGCGCTCGCCACCCAGCTCACCAACCTCCTCCACACCGCCGAAGAGGCAGTGTGAGCGGCGACCACACCCACAACCGGATGAGCGGCAGCACTGTCCACGGCGCCGCAGTCCAGGCGGGCCGCATCGACGGCGGAGTCCACATCCACCACGTGGCCTCGGAACCTCCCGCGCGCCCGGTGCCGCGCCAGCTGCGCCCCGTGCCGGCGACGTGGACCGACCGTGACCAGTCGATCGCGGACCTCGGCCAGGTGGTCGCTGCGAGTCCGGACTTCGCGTCTCCGCTTGCCGTGATCACCGGGCCCGGCGGGGCCGGGAAGCGGGCCCTCGCGCACCGCTGGGCCCACACCCTGACCGGCTCCTACCCCGGTGGGCAGCTGGTCACGGACCTGCGCGCGACCGCGCCCGGCGGCGCAGCCCCGACCACCGAGACGCTCCGTACCCTTCTGCGCGCCCTTGGGCACGGCACCGATGCCCACCTCCCGTGGCAGCAGGACGAGCTGGAAGCGATGCTGCGGTCGGAGGCGGCCGGGCGGCGGCTGCTGCTGGTGCTGGAGGACGCCGCGACCGCCGACCAGGTCACCCCCCTCCTGCCCGCCGGGCCCGACTGCCTGGTGATCGTGACCAGCCGTACCGCGCTGCCCGGCCTCACCGCCCACGGCGCCGTCCACCATCACCTCGCCCCGTTCGCCCCGCAGGCGTCCCGTGCCCTGCTCACGCGCATCCTCGGACCCGAACGTGCCGGAGAGGACCCTGACGCCCTCGACCGGATCGCCGATGCCTGCGGCCACCTGCCCCGACCGCTCGCCCTGGCAGCCGCCGACCTCGCCCACACCCCCCGCCGCCCTCTCCCCGCCGCCGCCCGGGCCGCCGCCGACCGAACGGACCGCACCGTGACCGCCGCCGCCACCGCCTACGGCGCCCTGCCGGACGGCGCCGCCCGCTTCTACCGCCTGATCGCCGCCGTCCCGGCCCCCGACCTCGACGCGTCCGCAACGGCCGCCGCCACCCGAATCAGCACCGGCGAGGCCCGCGCGCACCTGCGCCTCCTCGCGGACCGCGCCCTGCTGGAGCGGGCCGGCGACGTGCCGGGCCGCGGCGAGGTCTACCGGATGCCCCCCGAGATCCGCCGGCACGCCCGGCAGACGGCCGCCGCCGCCGACGGCCCCGCCGCAGCGGACACGGCGACGCTCTCCTACCTCGACCACCTCCTGCGCACCGCCACCCGAGCCGAACGCCTCCTCGCGCCCCACCACCGCGAACTGCCGCGCACCTACCACCACCCGCCCGCAGCAGAGGAGGTCGAGTTCGCCGACCCCGACGCGGCGCGGACCTGGCTGCGCGCGCACCTGCCCGCGCTCCAGCCCGCCAAGGACACCGCCCGGCGCCTGCGCGCGCACGCCTTCCGCTGGCAGATCACCCACGCCTTCTGGCCCCTGTGGCAGCTGGACCGACCCATCGACGCCTGGATCGTCCACCACGAGGACGGCTCCGAAGCCGCACGAAGGTGCGCCGACCCCCAGGCCCAACGGGAGATGGCCAGCTCCCTCGCGCTCGGACTGACCTACGCACAGCGGTACGACGACGCGCTGGAGCAGTACCGCCTCGCCCTCGCGCTCGCCCAGACAGCCGGCGACAGTGAAGGCATCGCGCAGTACACGGCCGGGCTCGGAGCCGTCCTGCACGACGCCGGCCGGCTCGTCCTCGCCGCGCCCTACCTCGACGCGGCCATCGACCTCTACGACGAACTCGGCCACCCCAGAGGCGCCGCCCTTGCCCGCACCATGGCCGGCTCGATCGCCGCCACCCGGCGCGACTTCACCACGGCGCACCAACTCCTCGACCGCGCCCGCCGCGACCTGCTCGCCCTACCCCACCCGGACCGCCGCAACGCCGCCCGCGCCCTCGCCCGCAGCGGCGAGACCCACTCCCTGCAAGGCGACCACGACCAGGCCCAACACCTGCTGTTCCAGGCCCGCGACGAGTTCACCACGATCCCCGACGCCCACTGGGCCGCCCGCGCCACCGAATACCTCGGACAGGCCGACGACCGCGCCGGCCACCACGACCAGGCCACCGCCCGCTACCGGGACAGCCTCGACCAGTACGAGGCCTTGGGCAGCACCCGCGACGTGGACCGCCTCCGCCACCACCTCCGGGCCAGGCCGTGAACCGGACCGCCCTCCACACCGCCCCCGAGGCCGCAGCCCGCCGCCTACGGGAGCAGCAACCCACGGCACCGAAGACGGCCCCGAGGAGGAGCTCTTGCTGGTGCACTCACAGTCGGTCCCCGGCCACGGAGTCGGGTGTGGACGTGACCCGGGGGAGGGGTCGGCCGTCGGTCACCGCGCGGAGAGGGCCGGGCATATCACGGCAGGCGACGGCGCGCCACGGAAACCGAGATCATTCGCTCATGTGATTGAACCCGCCCTGGTAGCTGAGGCAGGGAGGGGCCGGTTGTGGGCAGACTGCGGCGAGGTCGCTCGTCCGAGCGGCTAACCGTGCCCCGAGCAGGGCGGAACTAGTTTTTGCGGACGAGACCGACCTGCTCGGGGCCCAGCTCAGGAGAGCGACATGAACCGTCGTACCCCTGTCCACCTCGCCACTAACCCGGCGGGTGGTGAGCCGCGATCTCTCGCGGCCCGATCTGGAGACACGCCGCCCAGCAGCGGGAGGGAGCACCGGGGCCTGACCCGACTGATTGGGTACGGCAACGGGGTGGCCCTCACCGCGGTCGGCGTGGGGCAGGGCGGTCTGGTCATCGACGGCCCGCTCACGGTGTTCCTCACGTCCGCCGCCATCGGGGCGGCGGGAGAGCTGACGGCGTGGGGAAGCGCCGGCGCCCGGCGGCTCTTCGCCGATGTCGCCGAGTTCCGCAGGCTCCGCCGGCAGAGCGGACTGCTCCCCGGCGCCGAGGATTGGCCCGTGGGCGAGGACGAGCAGCGGAAGTGAGGCACAGCTCTCGTCCCTCCTAGGACTCGGGGTCCTCTGTCCAGCCGGGCGGAGGACCCCGTGGCAGTTGGCGCGCGCGGATGCCGGAGGTGGCTCTATCACCTCTGGCATCCTGCGCGGGAGTGAAGTGTGGCGATGGTGAGTTCGTGAGATGGCATGCGGACTTGGCCGACCTCGGACTTGTCGGCGTGATCGGACCAACGAAACGGTACGGAAGCGTGTTACCTCCGAACGTCTTTATCCGGGCGCGATTCATCCGTTCGAGTGAAACTGTGCAGGACCGTCTTGATTTCGCCTTGGATGGCTCGGGCTTCCTTGTGAAGCCCGGCGAACGGCCGGGATCGGGTGGCCGGGCGGTGTGCCTGCCCCGGCCAGCTCAGTTGAGCGGGTCGCCGTTGTTGACCAGGGCCTCATCGTGCAGGCTGGCGCTTGGGACCAGCTCGCCGACCAGCCGGACGACCTGTTCAAGGAACTGCTCGACCTCCAGTAGGACCGAACCATCCCGGCGCAGCGCACCGCCGCCGAGTAGCAGAAGTAGGGCGGGCACGGGCGGGTGCCCGCCCTACGAACCAGTGCTCTCCCCTGCGCACCCGCAGTACGGCCAGGGAAGCGCAGAGCGGGGCCAGGACAGGCGTGGAGCAGGACGGGCCCCTCGGCCTCGTCCCTGACGATCTCGGCACCATTGGCCCTGATGAACTGCCGCTCGAACTGGTGGATGCCGGTGCTGTTGAGGACAGGTAGGGCCGTGATATCGAGTCGATCCGGGGGGTCCGGCCACAGCCGTACGGCCAAGCCCGCCCGCTCGAAGGGGTGTGCCACGGTGGCCCGCGGGTGGTGCACGAGCTCCAGCAGCACCCGCAGAGGGGACGTCAGCAGGGTCGGGCCCGCGCCGATCGGCATCCCGCTGCCAGCTGGCCTGGTGCCGTAGTGGATCGTGGGGAGCAGGATCGGGCGGTGCTCCTCCAACGCATGCTGCCCGTCGGTCTCGTCGCCCACGGCGAGCCAGAGCGACAGGTCGGGGGGAAAGAGCTCCGGCGACCGCAGCAGCGGGAGGAGCGGGCGGTTACTGCCGGGCTCCGCTGGAAACGGCTGCTCCTCCCGCCCGTACCGCTTATCCCGCTCCTGCCGCTTCGCTTCCAGCCCGGGGAACGTGTGCTCGGTCAGAGGGTGGCTCGCGAGTAGCAAGGTCTTCACCCACCAGGCGGCGAAGGCGAAGACTTCCTTCCCGGAGAGGACCGCCTGCCGGCGCCACACGGCCTCGACGGCGGGCCGACCCGCGTCCTCGAAGATGGTGCCGAGCTTGCCGTTGCAGTTCTTGGAGCCTTCCCAGCTTCCGCAGACCTCGTAGAGCTTCACCGGCTGCAACTCGTCCAGCTCGCGGCGCCCGCCACCGTCCTTCGCTCGGCGTAGAAGGTACTCGTCGCCGACCTGCGCGGAGAACGGGCCGTCGCCGTTCTCCTGCCACATTTTGTTCCACCAGAGCGGATAGACGTGTTCCCCTGCGCCTTTGTTCGAGAACGGGCTTTCGCAGAAAACGCAGATCTTGGTCTTCACGGCCACCAGCATAGGCAGTTGGGGAATTCGGCTCGTTCGACTTCGCCCGGTCCGGTCCCCTGATAGGTGGCCGCAGGGGTCGTGCGGAGGGCACCTGTCGTGGGCTTTGGGGCCTCACCTGAACCACGGTCCGTGCAGCACCGCGTTCAGCACCGCTCCGGCCACGCCGGTGGAAACGACGCCGACCGTCGTGCGCAGCGCCAGGTCAACCAGTTCCCGGGGCCGACTCGTTCGCCGTACCGGCAGCACGGTAGGGCGCCGGCGGCGCGGCGTACGGGCACGGTGGTACATGAAGCCTCCAATGGTGAGTGTTCTGGCCTGCGCCGACTGGGAGTTCGGGCATCGCGGCCTTCTGTCCCCGTTGTCTCACAGCAGCCGTTTCTGATCCCAGCTCCTAGGTGCCGATCTCGGTGTAAGTTCCAGGGCGTGATGAATGGTCAGGCCAGCTGGGTATCCGGGACGGCGGAAGATCTGGTGGTCGACGCCCGCGAACTGGGCGTTCAGGCGAGCCCGAGGATGATCACGGACTACGTGGAGGTCGGGCTGCTCGCCCCTCCCCAATACCGCAAGACCACCCAGCGCGGCAGCGACCAAAGAGTCTTCCCACCCGAGCAGCGCCGCCTCTTCTACGAACTGTGCCGGGCAAAGCAACGGTCCACCCTGCCGCGGGTGCCGCACCGCACCATCATTCCGGTGGTGCTCTACATGTGGCTGACCGACGACACGGTCATCCCCGTCGAGCAGGCGAGCCGGGCCCTACGCACCCATGCCCTCGCCACAGGTATCAACGCCGAGGCCCGGCGCCGGCAGAGCGCGAACCAGGTCATCGAACAGTTCGCCCATCCGAGTGCCACCATGGCGCAGCGCCTGCGGGTGGCTCAGCTGATCCGCAGCGGCGAACAGACACAGCGCCCCGACTGGAACGCGCTCGCAGATGCCCTGGCCGTGCTGGCGAGCCCATGGCGCGTGGAAGGTCCGCCCGAGATCGTTCGTGGCCTCGGACCGCCTCGGATGCCGATCACTACCGACCACGTCATCGCGATGTGGGAGGCCCGGTGGGCGGTCACCCAGAAGCTGCGAACCGAATCCGTGCCCGCCGCCAAGCTTCTGACCGCACGAACTGCGGCACGGCAGAGCTGGGCCGAATACTGGGTCGACCGGCCGGCTCTGATGCGCGAAGCGGGCAACCTCGCACACATCTTCGATATTCCGGACGATCAGGAGCAACTGGCTCGCCAGCATGTCACCGGCTACCTCACTGTCCTCGGCGATGTCTTGGGGGAGCTGCGGCCAGCATTTGAGCGGGCCGCCCTGAGGATGCATGCACGCTCATGAGCTGCTTCTTCGAGTTGTGCCTACTCTCCTCATAGGAAACTGTCCGAATCGGGCGGTTCGGACAGTAGATCGGCCTCTGGGGGATCAGGGGAGCGGGTCTGCGTCGGAGTTGAGCCCGAGAACGGTCCACCAAGGCCGTTCGGGCTGCTCCTTCCATTCGTGCAGCCGATCGCGGTGGAGGACGGGGCCAGTTTCGTCAGCCCGGTCGCGGTGGCCGCGCGGGCGCAGGCAGCGGCCGAGGCCGGGCCCGGTGTGGGCTTCCGCCGGGCCTTGGTGCCCGCGTCGTAGTCGCTGTTCGGACCGATGGCGAAGGTGCTGATGCCGGGCAGGCCCGAGGTCATGGCGTCGGTGATCCACCCGGCGAGGCGTTCGCCTTCGAGGCGGGTGAGCATCTGGGCGAAGAAGGTGACCAGTCCGGAGGCGGTGTCGAGTCCGGCTGAGGGCGCCCTGGGCGACCGCAGGCTTCCGGAGAACCTGCACTGCCCACCGCCGGGCCCGCTCCGCGACTACCTCATGGCGGCCCGGAGACTGGAGGAGTACGCACCGACCGTGACGTCCAACTGTCCACAGCTGCATCGCGCGTTGCGTCGCCAGCGGCTCCTCGCCTTGGCGGTTCGGCGGAGGGTGTAGCGGTCGGGGACGGAAGACGGTTCGATCACGGGCCGGGTGATGTGTCAGGATTCCTCGTTCCCTTTGCTGCCCTGGGAGATGGTTCTGATCATGCGTCGCTCCACCGTGCTCGCCGTCGCCCTCGCGGCCGTCTCGATCGTCGGCCTGGTGGGCTGCGGGGAGGGCCCGGCACCGGCCGCCGTCTCGACCGCGAGCCCGGCCGCACCCGCCACCGCCGCACCGACGTTCGAGGCCTCGACCGCCGCCACGACGACGGCCTCGCCCACCGCTGCCACTACGGCGGGCGGGGAGATCGACCCGGCGCAGGCGCTCGTGTTGGCGGAGAAGACCCCGTACGCGGCCACCCAGGATTTCAAGTCCGAGGGCGCGGCGATGGCCACGGTCGTGAAGGGCCGGGTCAATCTCAACGGTCCGGTCCGCACCGGCGAACTCCACGAGACAGCGAAATCGGGTCCCGTCACCGTCCTGGGAGGCGACGGCGAGGACCCCAACATCATCGTCGCCGACAACGGCACAACCTATCGCAGGAGCGAGGACGGCTGGAGCGTCGACCCGCAGGGCGACCGGATCCCGGACTACCACAGCTACGCCAAGCTGCTCCTTTCCCTCGGCCCCTCGGCCTACAAGGGCGTGGAGAGCTGCGACGGCACGCCGTGTTTCCACCTCTCCGGCGCGGTGGATCTGGAGCGGATCAGGACGGTGGAGGTTTCGCTTTACCAGATACTAAAGGCCAAGCGCGCCACGGAATTCCAGCTCGACCAATGGATCGACGCCCAAGGTCGCACGGTCCGCTACGACCGGCTGGTCGAGTTCGAGGGTCTCCGGGTCCGCACTTCAGGCACATTCCGGAACTTCGGCCCGGCCGAGAAGGTCCACGTCCCGCCCCTGGGCGGAGCGGTCGGCCCGGGCGCCTAGTGTCCTGCGCCAGGAATTCGTTCAAGATATGACGTGATTCGTTCGAGGATTTCGTCGGCGGTCCTGTAGAGCTCGGCGTCGTGGCCGACGGGCCGCCCGCCCCTGCTGCCCTTCTGCGGCGGTGGCCGTGGGATCACTTTGGATGGTGCCGGGGCGTGAGAAGGGCCTGCCCGTCCGCGCTCTTCGGAGCGTGGACGGGCAGGCTTTCGGCAGGTGGTCAGATCTTGGGTTCGAGGTTCAGGGTCCACTGCTGGTTGGCCTGGAGGCCAGGGCAGTCCCAGATGCCGAGACGGGTGCCCTGGTTGGCGTTCCAGCCTGGGCGTTCCAGGCAGCGTGCGGTGGCACTGGCCGTGGCGGGGAGGTAGATCCGGCCGTCGGGAGTCGTCGCCCACTTCTGGCCCGGCTGGTTGTTGCAGATGCCGAGGATGACGTTGGTTCCGTTGGCGAGGGAGGGATCCTGTGCGGTCAGGCAGTAGCCGGCGGCGCGGATCGTGCCGTCGATGCCGAAAGTGACGCGCTGGTTGGGCGTGTCCCAGCAGTTCCAGACGGCGATCTGGGCGCCGTCGCGCGGGCCGCCCTCGGCGTCGACGCACTGCCAGGAGACCTGGTTGGAGTGCACTGAGACACTGGTGTTGGCGTATCCCATGAGGGAGTAGTTGGAGAAGCCGTCGACCTTGCCCGGGGTGCCGGTACCGTAGCCCGGGAAGATGGCGATGGCGGCCGTGTTGTCGATGACCCAGAGATCGGCGTAGCCGTCACCGTTGAAGTCGGCGGCGCCGATCTTGGGGTGGCTGTTGGCCGTGATGCCGGTGCCGAGGAGGATCGGCCGGCCGCTGTTGGGCTTGGTCAGTGCGCTGAAGTCGGACTTGCCGTCTGTGGCGCGGGTGATCGGGTACGCGAAGACGTCGCCGGTGGCGCGGTGTCGGGCCCACAGGGTGGCCTGGTTGGCGTCCTCGAAGCCGGGCGTCTTGGTCAGGCCGTTCGCGGCGCCGGGGTTGATGAGGTCGTAGTCGTCCCAGCTGCCGCTGTTGGGCGCGGTGGGGATGAGCAGGGCCGGAGAGTTGACGTCGTTCCACTTCAACTCGCTGGCGTCGTGCAGCCAGAGGCGGCCGCCTTCGACAGTGAGCACGGAGGTCTGGCTGATGATCTTGACCTTGGTCGGGTCGGTGGGAGCCTCCGGGTCGCCGCTGGTCAGTTCGCCGTCGGGGGTGCCGATGGCGACCATCTGGCTGATCTCGGACCAGTCGGTGGCGAATGGTCGGCTGGCCGGGCAGGTCAGGCCGGAGGCCGGGACGGCCGCGCAGGCGGTGGCCTTCTGCCGGGTCAGCGTGCTCTTCTGATAGATGTCGTACCGGCCGGTGCCGTCGTTGTCGATCAGGTAGAGGTACTTCTTCAGCTCGGTGTCGCGGGTGTTGTGCGCGATCAGTTGGTCCAGGTTGCCGGACTCGTTGAGCGTGCCGCGGTGGGTGACCTGGTAGTCGGCCCAGCTGGTGGTGGTGTCGTTGACGTCCTTGCGCGGTGCGCTGACGCCGGTGGCGGTGATCGCGCGCGCCGGGTCGTTGTTGCCGCTCAGGGTGCGCAGGTTGCCGGCAGCGTCGGGGATGACGATGTCGGGGATGCGGTCCCCGTCGGTGTCGCCGAAGGTCGGGACGGAGTTGGGCTTCCAGGGGGCGTAGAAGTTGTAGTCGGCACGCTGGCTGTAGTTGCCGGCGACGTCCATGGCCCACGCGTAGACGGTGTTGGTGCCCCAGCGGGTCGGCGTGAACTGGACCGGGGCGCCCGGGCCGTAGGTGCCGGACTGGCCGCACTGCCACCCGACGACCGGGGTCGGATCGCTGCTGAAGCGCACGCAGGCGATGCCGGAAGCTTGCAGGCCGGCACCGGGCGCCGGGTCCTCGGCGTTGACGTAGAAGGTGGCCGGATTGGTGTCGTTCGCGTAGCGGGTGGGGTGGTCGTTGGGCGTGCCGGACGGCGGGAAGTCGGTGGAGCTGATGCTGAGGCGGGGGTTGGTGCGGTCGACGCGGAAGTAGCACCCGGCGCTCATCGGAGAGGTGAGAGCGCCGTCAAAGGCCTCGGCGTACCAGCCGTACTGGTGGCCGTCGGCGAGCGAGCTCACTGGCAGGGTGTAGCCGGGGTCGTTGTAACTGCCACCCCAACCACCGTTGACGAGAGCAAAGTTGGAGTCGTTGTCGTCCCACATGTGAAAGCGCGTGTAGACGCTCTGCCCGGTGGGGGACCAGGTGTTGGCGATCAGGCTGATGTTCAGGTTGTTGCCCACCCAGCCCGGGTTGTCCCACGGCCGGACGCCGCCGCTGGTGCACTCGGCGGTGGTGCGGTCGTGGGCGAAGCCCGGCCCGGGGCTGGTGCGCGGGTACCAGACAGTGGGGGTGATGTCGTAGGTGCTGGCGATGCTGGGGTTGCTGGCGATCTTGTGGCGGTAGAGCTTCTCCCATTCGGTCGCCTGCGGGGCGATGCCGATGGTCCAGATCTGCCACTTCTCCGCGGCGGCCCGCTGTATCCATCCGGTGACGTCGACGGCCAGCGGTCCGGTTCCGGTGACGCGCTGGGTCCCGACGTAGTCGCAGCCCTCCATGACGATGTTGCCGTTGGTGCCGCACGGCTGGTTGTTCCAGTCGCTGGTCTCGCCGATGGTCCGGCTCTGCGGCGCGGAGTAGACGCCGAGGTCGGTGGGGGTGCCGGGGCTGGAAGCCTCGCTGACCTGGCCGTTGAGGGCGGCGGTGTAGATCGTGGGCGGGAACTGGGCTCCGTTGGGGGTGGTGGAGAGGATCGGGTTGATCCGGATCTTGAAGTACGCGCGCTCCCGGCCCTCGACATCGCAGTTCAACTGAGGGTTGCTGCTGTGGTAGCCGCAGTAGCCGGTGGCGAGGTTGGTCTTCTTGTCGTAGTTCCTGGCGGTCTTGTAGGCCTCCTGGACCTGGACCGAGCCCTCGGAGTAGCTGGCGGCGGCGGTGAAGGTGGGGTCGAGGTACCAGGGGCCGGTGCCGGAGCCCAGGGCGGCCTGGTCCGGGGTGAGCTCCAGGGCGCCGTTGGTGACGGCAGTGGTGATCGCGGCGACGTTGGCGCCGACGCCGGGGCCGTCGGCGGTGGAGGCGGGTGGTGGCGGGGGCGCGTCGGGGTCGTTGCGGGCGGCCGCCGAGCGGCCCGTCGCGGCCGACTTGGCCGGGGCCGCGGTCGGCGCGGGCCGGGAGGAGTCCCACTGCAGGGCGGGGGAGGAGTGGAAGCGGACGGTGCCCTGGTCGTCCTTGACCTCCACATCGCCGGAGTCGGTGGTGGAGACGTTCAGTCCCGCGGCTTTGATCGGGAAGCGCAGGGTCTTCAGGGCGGGACTGGCGGCGGCCTCGGTGGTGCGGACGACGATGACGTCGCGCCAGCCGCCGTCGGTCAGGGCGGTGAGCTGGAGGTCGACGCCCGGCAGGACGTCCGGGTAGGTGGCGGTGGCGCCGTTGAGGGTCGGCTTCGGGAGGGTGAACGGGGCATCGAAGGAGAGCTTCTTGCCGTCCTCGGTGGAGAGCGTGGCCATGGGGCCGCTGCCGCCGCCGGAGAAGGTGAGCGGGGTGGAGGAGACGGCCGGGGTGAGGGTGCCGTCGGGGTTCGCGCGCAGCGTGGCGTCGAGGTCGGCCCAGGTTCCGGACTTCTTGGTGCGGACGGGTGCGCTGTTGTCGGTGGTGGTGAGGGTGCCGTCCGGGTTGGCGACGGTCCGGGAGGTTTCGGTGGTCATCGCCTCGATGACCACGGGCTTGCCGGTGGACTTCGCGGTGGTGATGGCGTCGAGCATGGCCTGCTGCTCGGGGGTGCGGGCCGGCGGGGGGCTGATCGGTACGACCGTCGCCTCGGTTCCGCCGGCGGGAGCCGGCGCGGCCGCTGCCGTAGGGATGGCAGTCCCGGCCAGTAGCCCGAGGCCGAGCGCGAGGCTGGTGCCGAGTGCTGCGAGGACGCGGTTCGGTGACCTGCGAGGGCTGGTGCGAGGTATCCCGTTCGGCGGTGATTGGGTGTTTCTGATGGACGACATCGGTCCCCTCCGGTGAAGCCCGCCCCACCCGGGCGGCGCGTACGGAGACGAACGATGCTGGCTGGCCTGGGGGATCGTCAAACCCCCAGGCTGCTTTGTCACTACATGTCTCTTTGGTGCGACAGGCCCCTGGTAACAAAGGTATAAACCAATTCCGGTTCGCCCGATTCGTGGTGGCAGACCACGGTCGGTGATCACTAATGTCCGTGCCCGATCGGTTACGGAGGGGCGTGGTCCGGTCCTGAGGCTGCGTCATGCCCTCTGACGGAGGGGACAGAAGTGGAACTTCGTTATGCCCTGGGGCGGGACAGGGGAGCGAGGCGGCGCGGCCGTCGATCTCCCGGTCTAGCCGCCCTGCTCGCCCTGACTTTGACAGGAGTGGTGGTGCCGCCCGGTGTGGCCTGGGCGGCGGCACCCGAGTCGGAGGACCTGATCTGGTCCCCGGCGCAGACACCGCTCGGCGCTGACACGCCGTCGGTCGCGGGCCGCGACTACCTGCCGGACGGGAAGGGCGCCGCGTCGGCAGCGTCGCGCCCGGAGACCTGGACGCCGGCCGTGGCCGCGCCCGTGGTGCCCGGCAAGGCCACCGTCCGGCTGGGCGCCGACGGGACGGAGGCCAAGGCGGCCCGGGCCGCGACCGGCGGGGTCTCCCCGGCCTCGGGCGGCACCGGGCCGACCCGGGCCGGCACCCTGCCGGTGCTGCTCGCGCCCGTCGGCGACGGCACGGCGCCGACCGCGTCGCCGTCGGCCCGCGAGGCCGGCGCACCGCAGGCCACCGCGGTGTCCGTCGAGGTGACGGACACCGCCAAGGGCCGGGCCGCCGGCGCCGGCAGCGCGCTGGTCGCGCTGACCGACGTGGACGCCACGCCGTCCGCCGAGGGACGGCGGACCAAGGTCGTCCTGGATCTGAAGGGCCTTGAAGCCGCTGGCTGGTCCGACCGGGCCCGCCTGGTCGCCCTGCCGGCCTGTGCGCTGACCACCCCGGAGCGGGAGGAGTGCCGGACCAAGACGGCGGTGGAGTCCACCGTCGACGCGAGCGGCAAGCTCTCCGCCGACGTGGTCCTGCCGTCCTCCAGTACCACCGTGTCCGCGAAGTCGGCTGCTCCGGCGGCGGCCCCGATGGTCCTGTCCGCTGAGCCGACCCCGTCCGGGGCGGGCGGCAGCTACGCGGCGACTGCGCTGGCCCCGTCGATGGAGTGGAGCGCCGGCTCGAACGTCGGCAGCTTCACCTACAACTACACGATCCAGATCCCGCCGACCATCGGCGGCCTGGCACCGTCCGTGGTGCTCGGCTACAACTCCTCAGCCGTCGACGGCCTGACCTCGGCGACCAACTCCCAGTCCTCCTGGATCGGTGACGGCTGGTCGTACGAGCCCGGCTTCATTGAGCGCTCCTACCGCACCTGCGACAAGGGCGGCGACAAGGGCATCAAGGACTCCGGCGACCGCTGCTGGGGCGGGCAGAACGCCACCCTCTCGCTGGCCGGGCGCTCCGGCACCCTGGTCCGCGACGACACCACCGGCGTCTGGCACCTGCAGAGCGACGACGGCTCCAAGGTCGAGCAGCTGACCGGCGCCCCGCACGCCGCCGGCGAGCGCGAGTACAAGGACACCGAGTACTGGCGGATCACCACCCCGGACGGCACCGAGTACTACTTCGGCAGCAACCACCTGCCCGGCGGCGACGCCACCGACCCCGCCGCCCAGTCCGTGCTGACTAGCCCGGTCTACTCGCCCAACCCGGGCGACCCCTGCTACAGCGCGTCCACCGGCAAGGGCTCCTGGTGCCAGATGGCCTGGCGCTGGCAGCTCGACTACGTCGTCGACCCGCACAAGAACCTGATCACCTACCGCTACGCGCCGGAGACCAACCACTACAGCCGCGGCGGCGGGAAGAACAACGGCTCCGGCACCCTCACCTCCTACGAGCGCGCCACCACGCTGACACAGATCGCCTACAACCAGCGCTACGACGAGCAGAAGGCCGCCAAGGGCACCCTCACCCCGGGCGCCCTGGTGAAGTTCGACGCCACCGCCGAGCGCTGCAACCCCGGCGGGGCGATCACCTGCGCGGAGAGCCAGCGCACCACCGCCAACGCGGACTTCTGGCCGGACGTGCCGGTCGACCAGATCTGCGCGTCCTCGGGCACCTGCACCAACTACGCGCCGACCTTCTTCTCCACCAAGCGGCTCACCTCCATCACCACGCAGGTGGCGACCGCCTCCGGTCCCGTCACGGTGGACAGCTGGGCGCTCGGCCAGACCCTGGCGGACCCGGGTGACGGCAGCAAGCGGACCCTGCAACTGGACTCCATCACCCGGAGCGGCAGCAACGGCCGCCCGGACACGGCGCTCAAGCCGGTCACCTTCGCCTACAAGATGATCCAGAACCGGGTGGACGGCACGGACCCGGCCTCGTTCTGGTTCATGCGCCCGCGCATCAAGGAGATCACCACCGAGACCGGCGGCCGGATCAACGTCCTCTACACCGACCCCGAGTGCTCGCGCGTCAACAACCACATGCCGGCCTCGGCCGACAGCAACACCATGGCCTGCATGCCGGTCAACTGGTACCCGCCGGGCCGGATCCCACTGCCCGGCCAGACCGAGGTGCTACCGGTCAACGACTGGTTCAACAAGCCGATGGTGCGCACGGTCACCGAGCAGGACCTGGTCACCAGCCCCTCGGTCACCCGGACCACCGAGTACACCTACCACGGCACCGCCGCCTGGCACCGGGACGACGCCGAGTTCACCGACCCCAAGGCCCGTACCTGGGACTACTTCCGCGGCTACCAGGCGGTCACCACCACGACCGGCAGCGCCTTCCCGGGCGAGGCACCGAAGACCCAGAAGAAGGTCACCTATCTGCGGGGCATGGACGGCGACTACAAGGCCAACGGCGACACCCGCAGCGTCGAGGTCGCCAGCCCGCTCGGCGGCACCGTCAAGGACAGCGACTGGCTGGCGGGTACCCCCGTTGCCACCGAGGTCTTCGACCAGGCGGGCGGCACGGTGAAGGCCGTCTCCGGCAGCGTGCGCTCCGGCCAGCAGGAGACCGCGACCCAGAGCCAGAGCGCCGGCGCACCGAAGATCTACGCCCGCTACCCGGACTCCCAGGTCACCGACATCAGCAGGGCCCAGCTGGCGGACGGCAGCTGGCGGACCACCACCAAGGTCACCACCACGGACCCCGCGCACGGCAACCGGGTGCTGCACACCGCCGACAAGGGCGACGGCACCGCCGCCACCCCGGAGCTGTGCACCACGCTGACGTACGCGGTCTCCGACAACCCGCTGCTGATGATCCTGCCCGCCCAGCGGACCACCGTGCAGGGCCCCTGCGGCACTGCTGCGACCGCGGCGAACACCGTCGGCGGCAGCCGGACGCTGTACGACGGGCGGCCGTTCAAGCAGGCCGGGACCACCGGTGACGCCTCCGGCGTCCAGGTGCTCGACCACTACGACGCGGCCGGCAACCCGGTCTACACCCACGGCGGCAGCACCACCTACGACGCCTACGGCCGCACCGTCACCACCGCCACCCCGGACGGGTCGGTGTACGACGCCGCCGGCGCGCAGCTGAGCGGCGCCACGCTCACCCCGGCCGTCACCACCACCACCCGCAGCCCCGCCACCGGACTCTTCCCGACCACCGTGACCACCACCGGCCCGCTCGGCGCCGGCTGGACGGCCGTGGTCAGCCAGGAGCCCGGCCGCGGCCAGGCGCTCAGCGAGACCGACACCAACCAGCGGACCACCACCCAGCAGTACGACGGCCTCGGCCGCCGCACCGCCGTGTGGATCCCCGGCCGCGGCCTCGACGAACTGCCCAACCAACGGTTCAGCTACGCCGTCAACGGCACCGCCGGCCCCTCGGTGATCACCAGTGAGTGGCTACAGCGCTCCGGCGGCACCTACTCGGGCCAGCGCGAGCTGTTCGACGGCCTCGGCCGCATCCGGCAGGTCCAGCGGACCAGTGACGCCCGGGCCACCGGCCGGCTGATCACCGACACCGTGTACGACTCGCACGGCTGGGTGATCAAGACCTCGGCGCCCTACTACGAGGCGACCACCGCGCCCAGCACCGCGCTCTACCTGCCGCAGGACTCGCAGGTGCCCTCGCAGGCCTGGACGTCGTACGACGGCCTCGGCCGCCCGGTGCGCGCCGAGTTCCGCTCCAACGCCAACCTCCAGTGGGCGACCACCACCGCCTACCCCGGCGCGGACCGGGTGGACGTGACCCCGCCGGCCGGCGCCTCGCCGACCACCACGATCACCGACGCACGAGGCCGCACCACGGCGTCCTGGCAGTACCGCACCGCGACGGCGACGGGCAACCCGGCCGACGCCGACATCAGCACCTACACCTACACCGCGCTAGACCAGCCAGCCACCCACACCGACCACTCCGGGAACACCTGGAACTACACCTACGACCTGCTGGGCCGACAGACCTCTGTCACCGACCCGGACGCCGGTACCTCCCGGATGTACTACGACGCCAACTCCCGGGTCGACCACACCGTCGACGCCAAGGGCAACACGCTCTCGTACACGTACGATCTGATCGGCCGCAAGACCGGCCAGTACAACGGCGGCGTGGCCCCGGCGAACCTGCTCGCCTCCTGGACCTTCGACACACTCGCCAAGGGCAAGCCCACCTCCTCCACACGCTACGTGGGCGGAGCGAGCGGTGCGGCGTACGTCAACGCCGTCACCGGCTACGACATCGCCTACCGGCCGACCGGCACCGCCGTGACCATCCCCTCCGCCGAAGGCGCCCTGGCCGGCACCTACACCACGGAGGCGACCTACGACCCGGTCCTCGGGCTGGTAGACACCATGACGCTGCCAGCAGCGGGCGGGCTCCCATCGGAGACCATCGGCTACTCGTACAACGAGACCGGCCTGATGACCTCCAGCAAGAGCCTCAAGAAGTCCGTGGTGGCCGAGGTCATCTACGACGCCGCCTCCCGGCCCGTGCGCACCACCGTCGGCACCTACGGCCGCCAGGTCGCTTCCACCCAGCAGTACGACTGGGCGACCGGACGGGTCATCAACTCCTTCGTCGACCGGCAGAACGGCACGGTCTCGGCCGACCAGACCAGCTACACGTACACCCAGTCCGGCCGGATCACCTCGGTGACCAACCTCCAGGAGGCCCGCGACCGGGACCTGCAGTGCTTCACCTACGACGGCATCGGCCGGCTGACCAACGCCTGGGCGGACACCGGCGGCACCCACACCACCGCCGACTGGACAGACTCCTCCGGCGTCAAGCACGGGACCGGCAGCTCCAACGCCGTCCCCGGCACGGGTGGCTGCGACAACGCCACCGGCCCGGCGGTGGTCAGCCCGGGCGGGCGCACCGTCGGCGGTCCGGCGCCGTACTGGAACACCTACAGCTACGACGCCGCGGGCAACCGCACCGGCCTGGTCCAGCACGACATCACGGGCAACAGCCTGAACGACACCACCATGACCTCGGTGTTCGGCGCCGCCGGAACCCGTAACACCCCGACCATCGCCCCCAACACCGGCGGCGGCACGGGTGGTCCGCACGCGCTGCTGAGCTCGGTCACCAACGGCCCGGCCGGGAGCAAGACCACCCGCTACCAGTACGACGAGGTCGGCAACACCACCGCGATCACCGACACTTCCGGCACCACCAGCCTGGCCTGGAACGCCGAGGGCAAGCCGACCACGGTCAGCAAGACCGGCACGGCCGGTGACACCACCTACGTCTACGACGCGGACGGCAACCAACTGGTCCGGCACAGCCCCGGCAAGACCACGATCCTGGTCGGCACCGACGAGCTCACCCTGGACACGGCAACCCAGGCCACCACCAACACCCGCACCCTCGCGGGTGGCGGCGGCCTGACCTTCACCCGGGTCACGGCCCCGGTCGGCGGCGGCACCGTCGTCATCCAGGCCGCCGACCCGCACGGCACCAACGGCCTGCAGATCGGCACCGACACGGCCATGACCGTCACCCGGCGGCCCACCGACCCCTTCGGCAACCCCCGCGGCACCCAGCCCGCGGCCTCCGCCTGGGCCGGCACCAAGGGCTTCGTCGGCGGCCTCAAGGACGACATCACCGGCCTCACCAGCCTCGGGGCGCGCCAGTACGACCCGGCGACGGGCCGCTTCATCAGCCCCGACCCCATCCTTGACCCGGCGAGCCCACAGCAGTGGAACGCCTACGCCTACTCCTACAACGACCCCGTCAACGCCAGCGACCCCAACGGCCTCTCCGCAAGCTACTGCGTCACCGAAGCCTGCGCCAAGGCCACCCAAGCGGAGGAGGACGCTGCGGCCCCCATTGCGGGTGCCCCCACCGCCTCCGGCACCGTCGCCCCCGCCGCTTCCGACACGGGGGCGACTGGCGGAACGGGCGGGGACATCGGAGGCAACGGCTCGGCCTCGGTTGCCAAGGCCACCTCCACCCGGAAGACCTACGTCGCCATCACGATGACCGTCGCCGTACAGGACGACGGCTCTGGTCTGGCCCGCAAGCTCCTAAAGGCCTATGAGGCCGAGGTCAGCACGAAGCACCGCGAGTTCATGACGCTGAAGGACGAGAACAGCGCCCTCGCCGCCGCGTGCAAGGCCATCGGCCCCGCCTGCACAGACGAAGTCCAGGCGGTGATCGAGAGCATCGCGATGATCAACGGCTTCGGAGGGAGCGGGCAACTGGCTCCTGTGGGTGGATCCAGCCTGCTGATCAACTCCTGTGCTTTCCATAGCGCCTGCGGAGACGGCAACAACGGACACTTCGAGACGAACACTGAAGGTTCGTTCGGAGACAAGAACACCTCGGGTCCGGGCGCATATGACATTGACTACGGAAGTGGCTGGTCACTGACGTGCCACAGTTTCGTCGCCGGAACACTCGTTCTGATGGCGGATGGCACCTTGGTCCCGATCGAGCAGGTTGAGGCAGGAGACCAGGTCCTTTCCGCCGACCCTCAACGGGGGATCAACCGGCCGGAGACCGTCACCGATGTGATCGCCACGGACTACGACAAGGAGTTCACGGACCTCTCGTTTCAGACATCCGACGTCGACGATCGCGCCACCGGCACAAGGCCGGCCGTTCTTACAACGACTTCGCACCACCCCTTCTGGAACACCGTCACCCAGCGATGGGAAGAGGCCCGCGATCTAACGGTCGGCGAACTGGTCCAGCAGTCAAACGGTGGCACGGCGGCACTGGCCGAAACTCAGAGCCGTGTTGGCGAAGCACGCACCTATGACCTCACTGTCTCGAACCTCCATACGTACTACGTCTTGGCCGGAACGACGGCAGTCCTCGTCCATAATTGCGAAGCGGCTCTGCTCGCTCGAGCCTATGAGCTATACGGAACCCGAACCGACAAGGAAACGACTGTAGCAGTTGCCCAGGTTCGAAATGTAAATAACCCTAAAGTGGTCGAAACGTGGGTGGCGACGGAGCGGGTTGGTTTGCCTGAAGAGTGGAAGAATGGAAATGCCCCCCTGCGTGGAGAGCGCTACGTTTCCGGAGCTGGACACGCCGAAGCTGCGATCATGAATAAACTCGGAAGTGATTGGGAGGTCGTAGGTATGGCCTCGTCGACTAGGATGTGCCCATCCTGTTTCAGTCAGGCGACAGGCCCGCTGGTAGGCCTATCGCCCAGTGAGACCGGGAAGGGGAGTGGGCAGTCGAAGAATACGCCCTGGAGGGTGGTTACAAGGAGGAGCGGCTGATGGAATTGTGGATGCTGGCCGGCGGATTGTCTCTCGCCAGGATGCGACCAATTCTGGAGGTTTCCGGAACCTCTCGGATGGAAGAAATTGATGACATCATAGTGTCGCTTGGCGCTTCTGATGTCCGTGAATATTCCGAGAAAATTGCAAAACTGGAGAGTTGGCGGCGAGAGATCGGACCGTTGGAAGACTCCTCGGCGCCGACGTACTTTCAGTCCACTGCCGCCGGTGTGGCGATCCTGGCAATTTCTCGCGAAATTTCCGCATCCGATCGCGAATGGAGGATCGAATCAAGTGTTGGAAATTTCTGGAGCTCCTGTGATGACCTACTTCATGCTGGTGGCGGGTACTTGAGGCCTGAGTTTCGTGGAGTCAGTACAACGCTTCGCGGGGTTGAGAATATTTGGCGCGAGGGGGACCTTCAAGTTCTTTCCGTGGGCGGGCCTGATGCGATAAATGCATACAATGTGCGCCTCGCGAAGATCCGCTCTAATTATGCGAAGCGTCGAGAAATTGCGCAAGTTTTTGCAGAATGTGCAGGCTGGCATATTTCTGCGTGAACCCCCAGTATGGTTTTTTAGGTAGAGTGACGTAATGGGGCCCCGGCTGGAAGAGATTCCGGCCGGGGTTCCCTGCTTTTCCTGGGTGTCGAACCTGAACGGAAGGTCGAATTTCAGTAGGGCAAGCCCCTGGCGCTCGTCGGTGACCGGGAGTTCACCGACCTCACGGTCGAAGCTCCCAGGGAGGATGGTCGGCAAGTCGGTGCGAATCCCACCCCCCTGACGACGACCGCACACCACCCGTTCTGGAACACCGTGACCCAGCGATGGGAAGAGGCTCGTGACCTGCGGGTCGGAGCCCTGCTCCAGACCCCATTTGGGGGATCCGTGGCGCTGACGGGGATAGGGATACGCGTGGACGAGGAGCAGACCTATGATCTGACGGTCTCGAACCTCCACACGTACTATGTACTGGCCGGCGCCGTGCCTGTTCTGGTCCACAACAAGCCGCCGGACAGTTGCTCCCTGACTACTTCGCCGAACATGCCGGTCGTTAACAGTAAGACCATTTTCAAAGCCAAGGACAATTCGTTTCGTGTGGACATTGAGAACCAGAGCCCGGGCAAGCCTGGCGCGGCAATCCACCTTCAGTTCATGGGGCGTGGCGCAGACCCGAGAAAGTACTACTACGAACCCGCCACTGGGAACTGGATCACTGAGAATGGTGAAGCCCTTTCATCGCGATTGGCCAAGCAGGTTTCGGAAAGCTCTCTCAACAAGGCCTTCAAGTATCTGGGGTTGAATCGGTGAAGATGAATTCCCTGATGGCGTCGCTGTGGCAGTCCGATGCGGAGGCGGCGGACCCGGGACTTCCGGAGGATCTGCAAGCCCTTGTCACGAGCGGTTGGCGGACCGGCCCGGCTGGCGCGTTGGTCCTCGCCGGCTGCTATGAAGACGGGGGCGGATGGCGTCAGGACTGGGAGGCTGGGATAGTTCCGCAGCACGAGTTGGAGGTGAATGATGTATATATTCCGTGTGACGACTTCCCCGAAGATCGGGAGATCTTTCTAAGATGTTCCGTGGCTCGATCTCGGAAATTCGCCGATGCTGCACTGAGGGCGGCCCACCCCTTGATTAATTCCGGGCTGCTTGTCGCCGTAATTTCGGTCGGAATTAGCGAGGACTATCTGATGCATGGCGCCACCGTGAAGTTCGCCACTAGGCGGAGTGGATTCCCTGAATACTATGGCGATCTCGAGAGATTCTGTGATGAGGCTATGGCTCTCGTTGAATTTCGCGACTTTGTGAAGTAGCGGTCGTCTCTTCTGTGGAGTCGCACGGTGAAGAGGGAACCCCGGCCGGAGGGAATTCCGGCCGGGGTTCCCGGTGCTTTGCGTGCGGGTCTCCGTCAGGCGGGGACGTGCAATGGAGGTGGGCGGTGGTGAAGAGGATGGTAGTGAGGTGAGGGCGCCCACCAGCAGCGGAGCGGTCCCTGCACGCCGGCATTTGGAGCGGCGCCGCCACCGACCTCGCCGACTGCGGTGCCCTGGCTGTCTACCGGGGGTGTTGAGGGCGACGTCGAGGCGGCGGGCGCATTCGAGCAGCCCGACGCCCTGGCCGAGTAGCGCGTGGACCCGCTGCCAGCGTTCGCGGGTGGTCTGCTCACGCACGCCGCCGGGGCGGGCGGGGTTCACGGCTGTGGCCCAGCAGGCCGTGTGGGAGCGAACCTCGGCCGGGACCTTGCCGCACAGGTTGCTCCACAGGTGCCACCTGTCGCTGACCTGCACCGCTTCGGGCAGGGCCTGGCGGATCGCCTCGCCGTAGGAGCCGGAGCCGTCGCGGCAGACATCCTGTGCCGGCACTCCAACGAGCGCGGCGTCGCGGACGACGACGATCTCCTGGTCTCCACAGAGCTCCTCGGTCGCGACGACCTCGACTACCACTGGTGCAGCAAGTGCGGCGGCTACGCCGTCCGCAGGCTCACCGACACCCAGCTCTCCTACTGCCGCACGGCACATCGCCTCCATGACCTTGCCCAGGATCTCGACCTGCAAGGGGCCGGCCACAACCGCACCGACCTCGAGACCACCGCCGCAGAGCTGGCCGCACTCGCCGACTGGCACCCGATCGGCGAGCGCCACTGGTCGGGGCGCGGCTCCGGGAAGTGGCGCAGAATCGTCGGCGACCTGCAGAGCAAGGTCCAGGCCCTACACCGTCGCGACGCGCCCTGACCGCCGCGCCGCCGGCAGGAGCCGCGGCGAGGTGTTCGGCCCAGGGATCACTTTGAGGCCGCAGACGATGAGTAATCGTGGGCGCCGACGGGCTGCTACTCCAGATGGGCGCCAGTGATGCAACTGCTCTCGGTGGTGGTTGCGGTCCTTGGTTTCCCGGGTGCTTGTCATAGATCGCCCATATGCTCACTGCGAGGTGCAGCGAAGATCATCTAGGAGCGGCCGTGAAGCCCGGAGACATCACCATCCCCCAGCGCCTGGGGCATCTCAGTCGTGACCCTCGTGGGTATCCAGTGATCGCGACGGTGGACCGCGGCAGCGACGGCGTCGACTTCGGCTCGATCGACGAGCACCGCAAACTGGTCCTCGCAACCTTCGACTGGTGCGCGGTCTGCGGTTTGCCGTTCCGCGCCGAGGCACGGTGGCAGTTCGCCATGCATATACCGGAAGGAGGCAGCGTCGACGCCATCTGGAGCGGCGAGGCCCCGGTACACGAGATCTGCGGTGTCTACGCGGCACAGGTCTGTCCGTTCCTGTCGTCTCCGGGCGCACGCCTGGGCGACGACGGCCGCCGAGGGCAACGTCGACAGGCCAGCGTGCTCGCGGCCGGCTACGCGAACACGGATGCCGTGGAGATCAAAACCTCCGGACTGCAGGACGACATGCACGTCGTGCACTTCTCCCACACCTCCGCCGTCGACAGGTTCACCTACTCCGACCGCAGCGAACTGCACGACCGCTACCAGGAGTTGCTGGCGGCGGAGACGCACATCGAGCTCTCTCCCAGCGAGAAGACCCTGGTGGACCGTTTCAACGCCACCAGTACGCCGCCAGGCGAGGACGCCCCCGGCGCGACGGTCACCGGCGCGGCCGTCATGGCGGGGGCGCGATACGCCCGCCACGTCTTCCGCCTGAGCGGGATGAAGACCTTCCAGGGGCCCTCGTACGCCACCATCGCGGCGGCGTTCCTCGCCGACGGCGGACTGCGCAATGCGGCGGAGACGTTCCCCTATGAGTCCGGTCGAGCGGCGGCACAGTGGCTGCTCGAGCAAGGTGACCGCCTTCCGGCGGCGCTTGCCCGCTGGCGGGCGGACGGCATGGCGCAGACGACCGGCCGTACGGCTCCCAAGGCCAGGCCCACGGGGCCGGGGCGTGCGGTCCCGAAGAACGCCGCGTGTCCCTGTGGCTCCGGCCGGAAGGCCGGCCGTTGCCACCCGGCGGGGTTGTGAGGAGCTGAGTACGCCGGGAGTGGCGGCGGATCCTCTGCGGCACGTCGACCGGGCTCAGAGACACCGGCCGCCCCGGCATGCCATGACCGCGGAGTGCACACGCCCGACACCTGATCAAGCCTTTGAAGTCGTCCACCGGTGGACCGTTTCCAGATCGCCGCTCGCTCTCGGCGCGTCGCTCGGCCCGCGACCGGTCAGGCGGCGACCTGGACGGCGGAGGCGTCCGTGCGGCTCAACAGGGCAGCCTCATGAGCCGCAGGGCCAGCCAGGTTTCCGAGTTCGAGACGTATCCGGCTTTCGAGGCGGACACGAGTGCTGCCGTCGGGTACGGTGATCGGCAGACTCGGGTCCGGGCCGCCGACGGCATCGGCGGAACCAGCCACGGTCGACACCTTCGCCACCCGTCCGGGGACGCGTCAGCAGCGCGTCAACCAGCGGAACTCCACGCCTGTGCGGCAGCACCTGGCCATCCCCTTCCTCCGGAGTCCTCCGCATGCCCCTGCACCATCCCACCGCCGTGCCCCGCGACTTCTTCTGCGAGCACACAGCCAGCAAGAGCCGCGTCCTGGCGCTCGTCGGCCACCAGGACGGACCGGACTCGCTCCAGGCCGTCCTCACCTGCCGAGAGCCCGAACTCGCCCAACTGACAGCCGAACTGCTCCGCGCTCTGCGTTCAAACTCCGACGCCTCGGAGGAACACGTCGAGCACCTGTGCCGACAGCTTCCTGATGCGCCCGCGGCCTCCCTCCGGCAGGCGGTGGCCCACACACGCGCCGGAACCTGGCCGTCCGCCGCAGGATCACTCTTCAACTGGCCCGCACACTCGGACGGCTTCGGCGACAGGAGGCCCTTCGACGACCCGGAGGTCGACCTGGACGGCGCGGAGGAGGAAGGAACCGATGGTCGGATCGTCCGGACACCCCACCACGCCCGGCTGAGCGATCTCGCCGGGCCGGTCGTACGCCTCGCCGTCCTGCGGGAATTCCACGTCCACGACCGGAAGGCTCTGCTGGAGGCCGCCACCGACCGAGGCTGGAGTCCGCTGCCGGCCTCGGAACTGGACGAGGACGACCCGCACGACGTGGTCGGAGCGGTGATGTGGCTCGCCGACTCCGGATCCGAGGTCGAAGGCGCCGACAGCCTCCTCGACCTCGGCAAGGCGCGCCGGCTGCGGTCGGACGAGGGCCATGAAGTGGCCCAATGGAGCCCGGAGCCCGTTGTGGAGGACTTCGGAAGGGGCTGGCTGCACCGGGCATCGGAACAGCCCGGCGACAGCGACCCGACCGAGGAGGGCGTGGACTTCGCGGCGCTGTTCGCGTCGGAGCCGCTCCACTGCGACGACCCTGAGTGCGAGGACGAGGGCTGCCTGTGGCAGCTGACCCCCCGCACCGCGGACCTGCTCCACACCGCGCTCGCAGTCCTCGCCGATGAGGCGTACGACGATGCCGCGGAACTCGGCGACGAGCGCCTGGTGGAAGGCGCGCACGAGGGCAACTGGGGCGTGTTCGCGCGGATGCCGAAGCTGACGTTCGCTGCGGACCTCCAGTGGCGCCGCCGGTTCGCCCGCGCCGCCGACGACCTCGCCGACGACCTCGAACACGGCCGGTGGCCGCAGCCGACCTGCACCGCCGAAGAACTCGCCCTCCACTTCGCCCTCGACGACGCCCGCGACCTGCACGACGAACTCGGTGAAACGGACGATCCCGACCACACCGCGCTGCCGGTCCACCGCGACGACTACGACTTTGACGCCTGCACGGACATGTTCTTCCAGGACACCGACGTCCTCATGCTCTACAACGCCCGCTTTGACGGCATTGAGGACCCGGACGGCGAAACCAACCAGCAGATTGGTATGGGCGACCTACGCGCGGCAGCCTGGTTCAACCCGTTCGGGAACGTGAAGATCCGCGACCCGCACCGCGGCTTCCGCCGCTGAACGACCCCTGCGCCGCACAGGGTGGTGGGGCCAGGGACGAGGGGCGGTTTCCAGCGGTCGTTGCAACACACGGCCAGCGTGATGTGCGATGGCCCCTGCCTGCGCACCCACACATGCAGGGGCCATGCAACCGCTGGTTCTGCGGCGAGAGCCGCGATCAGGGCGGCATCCATGCTGGCGGGGTCGACAGAGAGGTCACTCTCGATGAAGCGGACTTCGGTGCCTGCACCGGAGCCGACGCTGCGTACCGCCGCACCTACGACGGGCGCTCTCCGAGCATCATCGAATACATCCTCACCCCGGCCGCGCGCGAGTCAACCCTCAAACTCCCGCCCCGCCGAGCGCTCGCCCGGAGTGGAGCGAACGGCGCCTCTAGGTTCGACGCTTGGGGGGAACTGGGCCGGGGATGACGTCGAGATTCAGGTGCTCCTTGAAGAGGTGGACCAGGTTGGCTCCGTCGAGGAGCTCGAGTCGGCCGTGGTCCTGGGCGAATGCCTGGCTGGCTCTGCCGAACCAGGAGGTGGTGACCAGGATGCCCTTCGCCGCTCGCTTGTGCTCGACGACGCCGGCCAGGGCCGAGACGGTCTCGAAGGGCACCACGTTGCGGCTGCGCTTGGCCTGGATGACACACAGCCCTTTCATCACCGGGTCGGTGTTCATCACGACGGCGTCCACCCCCTCGTCCTTGGAAGGCTGCGTGTTCCACCCTTCCATGCCGATGGCTTCGAAGAGCTGACGGACCAAGTGCTCGAACTCGAGGGGCGAAAGGTCGATCAGCACCGGTCGGCTGTCAAGGCCGGCAACCACGTCCATGCTGTCCATCAGCCTGAACTTCGACAGGTCGAACGTCACCAGCGGGCGCACCGGTTCCAACTCGTAGGGGTTCGGGGAGACGAGAGCCCGAAGCCGCTGGAGACACAACCGGGGTTCCACCTGCGTCAGAACGAGGGCCTCGAACTCCTCCCTGCTCGCTTGCAGGGTGATCAGGCACGGATGAACACCGCGTCCCGTGGCACGGTCGATAGTGTCGACGTGGCAGTTGAGGGCGATGGACCGGATGACCCGGTCCGGGTCGGAGACGAATACGTCGTTCAGAGTGCGAAGTGCGCTCTGGGCGAGCACCGACGCGTACAGTTCCTTGCGCTCCTTCTCGGGCCGCGGCACAGGAACGATCTCGTCCCGCGTCTTCACGTACTTGAAGGAACGGGCCGGCGGCACCACGTCCTCCAGCGGCAGGTCCAACTGCACAAGGAGATCACCGGTGTCGGCCTGGTAGGACACCTGGTGCCGCTTTGGGAAACCGAGGGGATAGACAGACGCAGCCAGCACCTGGTCGACGAACCATTCCACGGCCTCGACGTCTCCGGCCCGGTATGCCGCTTCCCGCTCTGCTAACGCGGCGTTGAACGCGTGGACCCGCTCGGCAGCCTCTCGGACCTTCGAGTTGTGCGCAGCCCGGCGCTCCGCGAGCTTGGCCACCCGCTTCTTCTCTCCTCGGGCGTGCTCGCCGAGCGCTTCGTCGAAGCGCCGCCGGGCTTCCTCGACCGCAGCCTCGTAGCGCGGGCTGGCGAATCCCAGCGAGGCCAGCAGGCCACGCCGAGCGGGCGGTTCGAAGTCCTCCCACCGTGGTGCCGCCACCGCACGGTCCAACTTGCCAGCCACGAATACAGCAGGCGTGAACTGCTGGCGAAGCGCGCTGAACGACAACGGAGTCGCGTGTCGGACCGACCGGGTGAGAAGCGTCCGCAGCTTCTCGGCATCGTCCTCTGCCACGCTTGTGAGGTCCACCGCCTCCTGGGCCCGCGCCACCGCGTAGGCAGCACGCTGCTCCCGCTCAGCCTGCTTGGCACGGGCCTCCGAGGCCTTGCGCTCACGCTCCGCCTGCTGCTGGAACCTGCGCTGCTCGGCTTCGGCCCGCCGCGCCTGCGCCGCATAGTCCGGCTGCCGCTTCGGACGCGCCGACCCTCCCGCCACTGGCCCTCCTCATGCTCATACATCTTGTGCCGCTACCACCTTGCCCTAACCGACCCGGCGCCATACGGCAAAGTCGACTAAACGGTGATCCAACGACTGGCCGTCCGGATGCCGGCTGATCCGCTGGCATTCGCCACAGCCGACGAGCCCTACGGGGGGTGAGTCGAAGGATCCAGAAGGTGAGGAACTCGCCGTCCCAGGAGGAGTACTTCCTGTTCCCGGGCCCCGTTCGGCTTCGGCGATGGCGTCGCCAAGGGCCACGGCTCGGTGATGTCGTACTGGGTCGTCCCGTGCCCGTGATGATGTGCTCAGCCTCGGCTTGGGTGGCTTCAGTGGGCGGGGGCGAGGACGGGCTTCCTCGCCGACCGGGCGCCGGCGGGGCTCAGGCTGCGGCGCGATCCGCTTCGTCGTCGATGGCGTCGTAGAGGTAGGTGCCCTGGGCCCAGTCGCGGAGGATCTGCCGGTTGACGAGGATGAGGTCGTGGCGGGCGGCGAAGGCGCGGGCGTCCCGGGTGAAGCCGTTGAGTCCGATCATGATGGGTACGTCGGCGTGGTGTTCGGGTCGGGCGGTGCCGTTGAAGGTCTGGACGTCCCGGGAGCCGACCGGTTTGCCGTAGTGCTTGCACTGCACGACCACCTTGCGGCCGAGGTGGTCCCAGGCGATGACGTCCGCGCCGAGGTCCCCGGCCCGGCCCGAGTGCTGGACCCGGGTGAAGCCGTCGCGGACGAGCAAGGCTGCGCACGCCCGCTCGAACTCCGTGGCATCCATCGTGTCCAGGTGATGCATCCCGTATGTCAGGACGGCCGGGGCCTCGTCGTCGAAGTCGTCGTCCAGGTAACGGACGTACCCGCGCGGGGCGAGGAGGCGGGCCACGAGCAGGGCAGGAACCAGCGCGAGCGGGGCGACGATAAGAGCCGACCACCAGGGGTGGTCGGCGATCCAGCCCCAGATGTCCACGCTGAGCCAGCGCCAGAAGGTGGTGCTCAGCCACTGCCAGACCACCTTGGCGACGGCGATGGCGAGTACCGCCCCGGCGATGGCCTTCAGCAGCGGATCGAAGGTGCCGTCATGGCGCACTGTGCGGCCTCTCGTGTGTCATCTCGGGGTGCCGGCGCCGGTGCCGGACCGGCCGGCTTGCGGGGCGGCGAACTCGTCGCCGGGGCCTTCGGGTCGGCAGGTGTAACAGTTCGTGGAGGGCGACGCCGTGCTCGGCCCACAGGTGGAGCCGGTCGCGGTCGACCCAACGCACCTGGTGCTTGTCGCCCCAGGACTTGGCGTCGCGGGTGAAGGAGCCGTTGGTCACCACGACGGCGATGTCGGCACCTGAACGGTCCCGGCGGCGCCTTTGACCTGGTACATCACTGGGGAGCTGATTCTTGCGCCAACCGTGGTGTGCTTCGCCTGCAGCACGATCCGGCCCAGCGCCGGATGCCGGCCGGTCACGTCGGCGGCCTGGTCGCCCTGCCGGCCGACGTGCCGCGCCGTCCAGCCGTCGCGGACCGGCAGATCCCGCAGCGCGAACTCGAACCCCTGGTCGTCCAGTGCGTCGATGCCGCTCAGGCTCAGCGGTAGGCCGGCCCCCCGTGCTGCGCGGGCCCGATCGGCGGAGCGGCGCCGCACCCAGCACACCGCCGCGACGACGAGGGCGGTGGCGGCAAGAACGATGAGGACGGGCCAGTACCGGGCACCGGCGATCGCGGCCTTGGCGAGCAACGTGGCCACCGCCAGGGCGGTGACACCGGCCGCCATGCGCTCGGTGGCTCCCCGGGGCCGACGCAGCCACCGGCGTCGACTGCGGGCCATCACGGCGCCGTTGGGGCGGAGGTGGCCGTCGGCGCCGGACTGTTCGGTGGAGCCGCGCCGGTATCGCCGAAGCCGATGAAATAGTTCCACAGCCACACCAGCGCGCAGATACCGACGACCGTCCAGCCGCTCACCTTCTTCACGCGCGGCCGCGGGTTGCGGCGGATGTGGCTACGGACGACGTGATATCCCTCGGGTACCGGCATCGGATGGGCCTCTCCCGTCGACGGCCCGCCCCTCGCGGCCCGTTCCGCTCTCTGATGTAGCAGCGCCCTCCGACACGAACTGACGGAACGTCGGCAATCGATCACGAGCCGTATCGGGATTCGGACACGGACCTCGTGCCCGCACCGGCTCCCCAGCAGGGCCTTGTCCACGGCAGCGGCCAAGGTCACCGGAACCTCGGCACAACGGCGCCCTTGATGAACGAGTCGGCAGCGGCGGCGGCAGTCACCCTGTGGACCGGTTGTCAGCTGGACGAACGCCCGGCTGCGGCGGCGCGGTGGCGTCGTCGATGCATCTGGCGAAAACCGGCGGCGTACGCCGGGGGAGCCCGAGTGGGCGTTCGCGCCGTGGTCCGGTCAGCGACCGCACGTCATCCACTGGCGCAACGAAGCCGCGAATGGGCCGTCGAATCGCGGAGATTCATCAGAAGCGTGAACCGGGACCGCGGGCGGGCCCTACCCTCTCGTCGGACGGGAAGGGAATGGTGACAGGTATGACTTCCGGCGAAGGACGCTCGCGCCGGCAGGACGGCACGGGTACCGACGACGGCGACAGCGGTCTCGCATTCCTGATTGGCTTCGTCGCGCTCGGCGTCGTCGTGCAGACCGTAGCCTGGCTGTGGGGCCATCCGCTGGCCGCTGCCGCGGTGCTCGGCGGTGCCGCCACGGTGCTCGTCGCTCTGCGTGTGGCACTTCGGCGCACCGCCCTCGGCCCGCCGGTACGCCGATTCCTGCAACCGCTGTGGGCCCTGGTCCGCGCCGGCATTGCCGCGCGATTCACGCTCGCCCGAACCAGGGCCGCCGCGTCCGTCACCGGCCGCATCGAGCAGTGGGCCCATCGGCCGGTGCGTCAGACGACGCCCGCTGAACCCGCCGCGTCCTACACCCGGCGCTCCCTCGACCACACGCTGGAGGCGTTCGAGGCCGCCACACCGACCGGCTTCGAGGAGATGTGCCGCGAACTGCTGGAACGCGACGGGTTCACCGACGCCGTACGGACCGGCGGCGCCGGGGACCTCGGTGCCGACGTCGTCGCCGTGGACGGCCTCGGGCGGCGGGTGGTGCTGCAGTGCAAGCGGTACGCGGCCCCGCTGGGGTCGGAGGCCGTCCAGACGTTCAACGGGACCGCCCGGCCCGTCCACGGCGCCGCGGTCCCGGTCGTCGTGGCGCTCAACGGCTTCACCGAACCCGCTGCCGCCTTCGCCACCCAGCAGCGCCTCCACCTCGTCGACCGCGAACGCCTCGCTCGCTGGGGCGCCGGCCAGCACCTCTACCAGGTCCTCGACATCGATCCCGGAGCAGGCCGTCACACCTGACAGCCGAGACCTGGCAAGGAGGCTCCCTGCCCGGTATCCGCAGCATCTGGGGCGCGGGGACTCCGGCGAACGGCGACAAGCCACAGATCCGTGAGATCACATCTCCGCACGATCTTCCGACCAGGTGGCCACCGCCGGCCGATCTGCGGCTAAGGTCACTCCACGACCGGTAAGGGGGGCCCGTGCTGCCAGACTTCAACGACCGCGGGCACCTGCCGCCCGGCCGCTACCGGCTGACCATCACGCAGGCTGCCGAAGCCTTCGTCCACGCGGAGCGCTTCCGGGCCTCCACGAGCCGGGTCCAGGTCTGGCAGGGCTTCCAGGAGTACCTCTACCAGTTCATCCATCTGGAGGAGCGGTTCGCGCCGCTGCTCCAGGGCCGCCAACTCATCCACAGCGTGTGGCTGGGAGGTAGCTTCGTGAGCGCCAAGCTGGATCCTCACAACGTGGACGCCACGTTGCTGATGAACCCGGACGCCGAGCGGGCCATTCGAGGCAATCCCGGCTCGAAATGGCTGACGACCGCCTTCAAGAGCTGGAAGGCTATGCAGGACCGGTACGGCGTGGCCCCGCTGCGGATCCCGTACGTGCCGGTGGCCAGAGTGTTCCAGCCCCAGGACTTCGCAGCCGAGGAGCTGGAGTACTTCCGCGACCGCGGTCGCTGGGACGATTGGTGGCAGCGATGCCGCCTTCCCGGGGAGGGCGAGCCGAGCGTGCAGAGCGCCGCACCGGTACGAGGCTACGTGGAGGTGACCCTGTGACGGCCGAATGGCGTGAGCAGATGCGCCGACTCCACGGCGAGAACACCGCCCGCCGTCTGGAAGAGGAAGGCACGGAGGACCGGGACGACGACCTCGTCGAGAGCGACCTGCGCCGCGCCAACCTCGACCACCTTCAACGCTACGACCCCCACGCCCAGGCCGAGGAAGAGCTGCAGATCCGACTCACCGGAGACCACGCCGCCACCGGCGCTCTCCAGTTCGACTGGGGCAACGCCCTGCTGCGCCCGCTCCAGGACAGCGTCTCGGCGGCAGCCCACCGCCAGGTCCCCCTGGAACTGACGGGCCTGTCCCGCGGCAGCACCGTCATGCACGTACGCCCCCGGCCGGCCCCCGATCCCGAACCGGACGACGACGGCCTGCCGCTGGACATCTCACCGGCCGACGCCGGCGTGCGCACACTCGTCAACCTCCTGCGCGCCCTCGAAGACGAGCAGGACGTCCGGGCCTGGAGCGAGATCCTCGACCCGGTCGACGCGGTCGTCAAAGCCCTCGACAAATTCGACCTCGGCATGAGCATGAAATGGCTCGCATCCGACGGCGACGTCCGCACCGCCACCCTGACATCCCGCGGCCGGGCGTACGTCGCCCGCCTTCGCGAGACCCACACGGCCACCGACGTCCAACGCCTGTCCGGCCGGATCACCGAACTGCGCAGCTCCGGCGTGGTACGGATCAAGACCGGCACCTCGAAGAAGTCACCGGCCTGGGACGTGAAGTTCGACGACCCCGAGCAACTCTTCGCCATGCGCCTGGCCCTCGGCGACCAGGTCCGCTTCGTCGTCGAGCAACGCCGCACCTTCGACGCGATGAGCCGCACCCGAGCGACCGAGTACCGCTTCCTCGACGTCGACCACGGCCCAGAAGCCCTGCCTGACAGCTGACCGAGATTCGCTGCCGCGCGGATTTCGCAGCCCGATCCTCGGGAGCCTGATCCAGGGATGCGCCTGCGGAGCCGGTCAAGGCCCCACCGGACCGTAGCGGCGTACCACCAGCGGCAGGACGGAAGCCCTCCGCCGACGCAGGGCACGGATAGAGTCGACGCAGCGGCCCACGACCGGGACGTGCGACGGAGGAAAAGGGCTGGAGGACGGGGCATGTACCTCAAGAACGTGCGGGTGCGGAACGTCCGCGGCTTCCACGGCGCCCGTGAGGTGGACCTCGACCTGACCCGGCCCGACGGCTCCTACGCCGGATGGACGGTGCTGGCCGGCCGCAACGGCTCCGGCAAGTCCACCCTGCTGCGCGCCGTCGCCCTGGCCGTCAGCGGCCCGAGCGCGGCGCGGGGACTGGTGACCGACTTCGACTCGTGGATCAGCGACGAGCAGTCGCAGGCCGTCGCGGAGGTGTGCCTGCACCCGGACCCGTCGGAGGACCGGTTCGACAAGGGGCGGCCACCGGCGAATGTGTTCTGGGCGGGCCTGCAGTGGACCGCGCCGGACACCGCCGTCATGTCCGGCAGGCACGCCCAGCCCGCCCTGAGCACGGTGACCTATAGCAAGGCACCGACCGCTGCCCAGCGCGGACCGTGGGCGGACAACCCGGTGGGCTGGTTCTGCGCGGGCTACGGGCCGTTCCGTCGGCTCGTCGGAGGCTCGGGGGAGGTCCAGCGGCGCATGGCCGGGGCGGGCGCCGTGGCCCGGTTGACCAGCCTCTTCCACGAGGACGCCTCGCTGGCCGAGGGCGTCAGCTGGCTCATCGAGCAGCACCTGCGGTCCCTGGAAAACCGCCCGGGGGCCGCCGAGCTGAAGCGCACCGCCCTGGAGATCCTCGGCGACGAGCTCCTGCCCGACGACTACACCATCGGGAACGTGGACTCCGACGGCCTGTGGGTCGCGCACGGCGGCCGCTCCTTCCCCCTGCGGGAGATGAGCGACGGCTACCGCACCGTTGCCGCGCTCGTGGTCGACATCCTCAAGCAGCTCCACGACACCTATGGTGCCCTGCGCGTCGAACGCGACAGTGGCCATCCCGTCGTGACCGTCCCCGGCGTCGTGATCATCGACGAGATCGACGCGCACCTGCACGTGTCCTGGCAGAAGCGCATCGGGGGCTGGCTCAAGCAGCACTTCCCGCTGGTGCAGTTCCTCGTCACCACCCACAGCCCCTACATCTGCCAGGCCGCAGACCCCGCCGGGCTGATCCGACTGCCCGGACCCGATGTCGACGAAGCCCCCGAGGTCGTCGGGACGGACCTGTACGACCGGGTGGTGTTCGGCAGCGGCGACGACGCGGTGCTGTCCGAGCTCTTCGGCCTCGACACCCCGTACTCGCAGCGCGCGGACGAAGCTCGGGCGCTCCTGGTCGCACTGGAGATGAAGATTGTGGCCGGCGGGGCGAGCGAGGAGGAGCGGGAGCGCTACCGGCAGCTGAAGCGGACTCTGACCAGCTCGCCGGCCGCCCGGGTCGACGAGGTCGCCGCCCGCCTGCACTCCCTGACCGGGCACGTCGCGTGATCCGGATCCACCGGGTCCCCCTGACGGAGCCACCGCGCTCCCGCATGGCCGAATGCACCTGCGACATCGTGCTCGCCGAGAAGCCCGCGACGCGGGCGCGAGAGCTCTGGAAGCACACCACGGTGCGACGAAACGTGCACGCGCCGCTTCGGGACGTCCTCGCGGACATGGCGGCCGGGCGAGAGCGGTGCATGTACTGCGGAGACAACCAGGGCACCGACATTGACCACTTCGAGCCGATCGACCGGCACCCGATGCGCGCCTTCGACTGGACCAACCACGTCCTCGCCTGCTCGCTGTGCAACAGCCACCTGAAGGGCGCCGCGTTCCCCCTCGACGACGGCGGGAAGCCGCTGCTCATCGACCCCACGGCCGAGGACCCGACACCGCACCTGCGCCTGGTCCTCGCGGTCGGCCAGTACCACCCGCTAACCCCCAGAGGCGAGGCCACCATCGACCTGTTCGACCTGAACCGAGGCCTGCTGGCCAAGGGCCGGGTGAACGCCTACCACGTCACCAAGGCCTGTGTCGCCCAGTGGGCCGGTGCCACCGCGAAGGGCGACCACGACGACGCCGCTCACTGGGCCGCGGTCGTCAACGAACAGCCGATGGCCGACGTCGTCCAGGCCATGCTGCGCCAGGCCCTCGACCCCGCGGCCGAGATCGTCTTTGACGACGACCCCCAACTCCTTCCCCACCTCCGCGAACCCGCACTCCGAGCGGCACTGCTCATCCGGTAGGACGCCGCGGGCAGACCGGTCACTGTTCGGACGCGAGTACGGCGTTGCGCGCCCGCACGGCCGCGGGGCTGGTCGTTGAACCCGGCCGGGAGCCGGTCAGTTCGCCGTGTTCGCCTGCCAGCCGCGAGGAGGATTCGGCAGGCCGATCAAGGTGTCCAGTCCCAGGTACTCCAGGAGGAGGGACTTCAGCTCACGGCCGTCGACCAGATGAAGGCGCTTGCCCTTGCCGGCCGCAGTGTCGTAGCTCGCCTTCCCGAATCACGAGGTGGTCACCAGGACACCGCGAGACGCGTTGGTGAGATCCACGGCGCCGAGCAGGGCGCGCACGGTCTCCACCGGGACGGCGTTCTTGGTGTGCTTGGCCTGGACGGCGACGGCGGTCACCCCGCCGCCGTCGCGCTTGACCGTGACCGAGTCCAGGCCGTCGTCACGCGAGTTCTGGGTCCGCGAGGTTCTCGTAGCTCATGGCCTCGGAGAGCTCATGTACGAGCCGCTTGAACGCGTACGGGTCCATCTGCAGCAGGTCGGGCCGGCTGTCGAGCGGGCCGACGATGGCGGTGTCTGCGGCGATCTTGAACCGGGCCAGGGCGACGTCGACGATCGGCGGCACGGGCTCCGGGTCGTGCGGGTGCCGGGAGACCACCGCGCTCAGGTTGTGCAGGCAGCGCTGCGGGTCCAACCTCGGTTAGTCCAGGACGGGCTCGGCGAAGTCCGCGCGCTCTACCACCATGCTCACCCACGCACGGGCGCACGACCCGCCCCGTGGCGGGGTCTGTTGTGGCGACGTGCCCATTTGAGGAGGAACTGTGCCCACCAGCCGTGCTGGCGTCACCGAGAACGCCTCGTCCAGCGCCCGCAGGGCCAGCCGCGCCAGCAGTCGTCGGTAGGTTTCCTGGAGGTCGGCTTCCTTGACCGGCTGCGGGACGACCTCCCCTCGCTGGGCGACGAACCGGTACCCGGCGACGTCCGGCACCGCGTCCTGCGAGGGCAGTGCCACGTCGACGAGCAACTGCCCGGCTTCCGGCACGCACCCCATCGCGGTATCCTCCCGGCGCTTGCGGGCACCGGCGAGCGGCGGCAGAGACTGCTCCCGCAAGACCGGATCGGGCAGAGCGTAGATCCGTCCATGACTCTCAGCCTGGCTGGCCTGCTGAGCGTCTGCCCCCCGATCCCGATGAGAGTTGGGGGCAGCAGGAGGGCGAGGCAGCCGCCGCCCCACTGCATACCGAGCCCGTCGATCTCGAAGGCGACGAGGAGTAGGAGGCAGACGACGCGCGACGCTGGATTGGTTCCTCTTCGGAGCGAACGTGCTGGGGTACCACGGACGCGCTCCCGCTGTGGTGCAGTTCGCCCGGAACAGGCGCTGTCGGGGCCGTTGTCCGAGCTGCCGGATAGGCTCCTTGGTCGAGACTGATAGGGGAGTTGAGTGCGCGACTCTGTACTGACTGCTGATGTTCCGCTCGGCCCGTTCGACGGCCATCTTGTGCCTGTCTTCGCGGCGAAGGGCAAAGCCTCCAAGCTGCACGCACATCTGCGGTGCCCCCGGCTTCGCGCGGACGGGGCGGTGGCCTTCGAGGCGCCGCTGAACGCCGTGACGATCGCCCGGATGTGCTCCGTCTGCGCGTACCAAGGGGATTGGGCCCGGCCGGACAGCGGCGTCGGCCTCTTCCTGCGCGCGCTCGGCGGCTACCGCGGGCTGCTCTCCCAACTGCAGGAGTACACGGAGGCGGATCCGGACGACGAGGTGACGCAAGAGGAAGCCGAAGGCGCGGCGGAGGTTCTGCGCGCCGAGCCGGTTTCCGAGGAGGACGAGACCTACGACGAGAACCGGGATGCCCACGACGACGCGGAGCACCTGCGGGGCCAGGTGCTGTCCAGGTGGCGTGATGCCGCGGACAGCCTTCACCTCGCCGAGAGCGTCGTCGCGAAGTTCCCCTGGCTCACCGACTGGGCTCAGCCGAAGGCGGCACTGAAGGAGGAGTACCTCCAGACGCTGCGCGAACGAGCGGGACTGTTCGTCGACGCGGCCGCACTGGTGGAAGCAGCGGCGGCCATGAGCCTGGAAATTCCCGAACTCCCCACGAACGACGAAGCGTTCAGTGCCATTGGCGACAGGAGGGAGGTCGCCAGCCGGCTGCGGTCGATGTGGTCCCGCTGGCAGGGGGCAGCGGCGGACGCATGGGGGCTGCCAGGCGACCGCCTGGTCACGCATCAGGCCATCGGGGGAGTCAATTCACGGCGCAAGGGGTACAGCGAAGCCCGCCGTGCGGCAGACCGGCTGCTGGTTTCCTGGGAGGAGGAGGCGCGCCGGGTCGCGGGCGCGTCGGACCCGGGCGTGACGGTGACGCTGACCGCACACCTGCAGGAACCCCGGGATGAGGACCCCTACTCGCAGCAGCGTGAGCGGGGGCTGCTGGGCAGCCTCGACAACTGGACGATCGGCGTCCTGCTCACCTACCTGACCAGCGCCGATTGGGGGCGGCGCCGGCTCACTTTCCGCGCGCCCCAGCTGATCGTCGAGCAACTCCTGGCCCGCACCGCGCTCGTGCGGTGCGAGCCCGAGCCTCCCGGCGCCCCGACGGCTGCCGGCGAAGCGAGTCCCCTGGGGCCGGGAGTCTTCGACGACGCCCCCGTGCACCAGCGCCGTCCCCTCACCGCGGAGCACCTGCGGCTGCTCAGCACCGCGCCCGGTGCCGAGGACCAGCTGTACACCGTGTTTTCCACCGATGCCGGTATGGAGGTCGTGCCCTTCAAGGAGTTGGAGCGGCGGGCGGCCCGTGGCTGGCGAGGTGTCCTCGTGGCTAGCTCTGCCGACCTGCCTGCGGCACTGATCGAGCCTTGGTCCGAGGCGATCGGTCATCGTCCCGAGGAGCCCTCCGCCCTGTGGCGGGAACGGATGCGCGAAGCCGACGACCCGTTGTTCGGCGAGCGGCTGGGTCTGGCAGTCGGCGCCGAGCGCGCCGCCTGGCTGGTCTTCAGCGACAGGCCCTGGGCGCGGGAGTTCAACCTGCGGCTGCTCGCGGTGGCCCGCGGCGTGCCCGACCTGCGCACTCTGGACTCCGGATATGACCGGGCCGGGCGTTCGCGCAGCCTCCCCAGCGCGGTGTGGCACGGACTCCTGGCCCACGGCCAGGACTTGGACCTCGAGCCGTTCGAAGCGCCCGACGACAGCACCTGGAGGCGCAGCGGGAGCGGTATCCCGTTGGGGGTACTCGCGAAGGTCCAGGTCTACGCGGTCAACGCCGACCCCCGCTACCAGGGCAAGGGGCACTCGCCGTTCTGCTCCCATGTCCGCGAGCGCGGTGTCGTCGCAGACGACGACCTGCTCACCATCGCGGACTTGCTCGGTGACACGAAGTTCGACTGGTGCAGCAAATGCGAGGGCTTCGCGATCCGCCGCCTGACGGACACCCAGCTCGCCCACTACCGCGCCGCCCACCGGCTCCACGACATCGCGCAGCAGTTGGACCCCGGCCGGGGCGGGTACGATCCCGGCCGCCTCGGACAGCTAGTGGAACAGCTCCTGGAACTCGAGAAGTGGGACCCTGACGCTGGCGACCACTCCTACAGCGAGGACTCCCGCCGGTGGCACCAGATCGTCCGCAAGCTGCTGCTCCGGGCCCGCTCCGCCCACGCCGGCCAGCCCTGCACCCTCCCTTGACCGATCGCCTGACGAGGCACCCATGGACAGCAGACCGGACGACCCCCTGTCCCCGCACGCCCTCGGGCCGTAGCTGCTCGAGCGGCTCACCGCCCCGCTGCGGCAAGCCGGATGGATGCGAGACGAGACCTGGTGTGAGTGGCTGTTGTCGTTCCGATAGTGAGCGGTGCTGCTCGAACGGGTTTGCTCGATCGGGATGGATGTCGGGGCCGGAGGATCCGGCGTACGGGTCATCCCGACGCTGAGGATCGAGGGCGATGGTCCTCGGAGCGAGCTGGCTCCACTACTCGGGTCGCCGACGCGCGAGGTGGACGGTGATGTCAGCGGCGATCTCGACGGTCTCGGGCAGGACCTGTGCGATCGCGGCGTACGCCTCCTCTTGCCTCGAGGGCGGCAGTTGGAGGTAGGCCGAGATAGTCGACAGGTGCCCTACGTAGTCGGGCGCGCTCAGAGTCAAGCGCCGATTGATGACGGACTGCTGCACGTCAGAGAACAACTGAAACCGTTGGAGCTCCGTACCCGGCCACTGCATCTCCTCGCTCGGATCGGTTCCGTCGGGCGAGGGAATGTCGTCGCTCTCCAGGAAGGGCGCCCGCGCCGCGCGCACGGCCTCCGCGAGGGCCGGGTCGGCCAGCTGAAAAGGACCTCCGCACGAGGCGAATACCCCGTCCGGTTCCAGGAGCGCGGCCACTCGCGGCCACCGGCCCTCCGGGCGTGTCCAGTGCAGCGCCGCTGCCGCGTAGACCAAGCCGTAGGTCTCGCCGGGCTGAAGATCTTCGAATGCAGCCCGGACTGCCCTCACACACGGCGGCATCGTCTTGCGCAGCTCGGCGAGCATGGCTTCGTCCGGCTCTGTTGCCGTGACCGCGACCCCGCGCGCGGCGAAGAGGCGGGTTGCTTTGCCGGTCCCTGCACCGATCTCCAGTGCGGTCCGGACGGGCTGGCCCGCATACCTCATCACCATGTCAACGAGCTCTTCGGGATAACCGGGCCGGAACCGTTCGTAGGCTCCCGCGATCGCGCCGAAGCTCAGTGCACGAGCAGACATGCCAGGAATCCTGACACGACCGGGGCAGACGGTGCTTCGGATTTACTCACCGACTGTTGCCGCTGCGATCTCGAGGGGGATCCGATCAAGCGGGAGTCTCGATCGGGTGACCGTGGCGGGTACCGCGCATGAAAGCAGGGCCTCTTGGTAGCTCAAAGGGTGTCTACGCCAACGAGCGATCCAGGAGACCCTGTTGTCGCAGTTCTACGGCATCGCGGGAGCGGGGTCTACTTCGGTCACTCTCACGTGTGACTGCCTGGCACACCGGTTCGGGAACGCTGGCGATCACGGGGTGCGCGAGCGCCGCTACCCCACGGACATGTCGGACGCCGAGTGGGCGGTGGTGCGGCCGCTGCTGCCGATGCCGGGCTGGCTACGGGGCCGGGGCGGGCAGCCGGAGGCGTACTGCCACCGCGCGATGCTGGACGCGATCCGCTACCTGGTCGACAACGGCATCAAGTGGCGGGCCATGCCGGCCGACTTCCCGCCCTGGGACCGGGTCTACGCCTTCTTCCGCCGCTGGCGCGACCTGGGCCTGGTCAAGGAGTTCCACGACCGGCTCCGCCGCAAGGTCCGCGAACAGGCCGGGCGGGATCCGGAGCCGAGCGCGGGCGTGATCGGCTCCCAGTCGGTCAAAGCGGACGCCGTCGTCGGCGCCGACAGCCGCGGCTTCGACGGCGGCAAGCTGGTCAACGGCCGCAAGCGGCACGCCGTGGTCGACACGCTCGGCCTGCTGCTCGCCGTGATGGTCACGAGCGCGGATGTCGGCGACCGCGCCGCCGCGCAGGTCCTGCTCGCCCGGGTCGCGGCCTCGCATCACCTGCTGGCTCTGGTCTGGGCTGACGGCGGTTACACCGGCAGCCTCGTCCAGTACTGCCTCGCCGCCCTCGCCCTGGTCCTCGCCATCGTCAAACGCAGCGACGACATGCGCGGCTTCGTCGTGCTGCCCAAGCGCTGGATCGTGGAGCGGTTCTTCGCCCACCTGATGCGAAGCCGCCGCCTGGTGCGCGACTTCGAGCGATCCACCAGCACCGCCGAGGCGGTGATCTACTGGTCGATGACGCAGCTCATGACCCGCCGCCTGGCCCGGCCACGCCCGACGCGAGCGTGAACCGGCCCGATGCCGGCTCGGCCAGCCGCCCCCGCGCCACCAGCCGCTTCGCCTTCGACCGCAGCGCTTCTACCTTCCCCGGCACCGGATCCAGACCGAAGCGGACGGCCATCTCCTGGCACGTCAGCGGCCCCTGGCCGAGCCGGTCCCGGTCCGCGAGAGCCCGCAGGATCCGCTGGTAGTCCACCGACAGCGCCGACCAGGCCAACCCCGCATGCCACACCGGAACCATCGACTTCGGCTTCGCCGCCTCCGAAGGCCAGGTCGGCATCGGCGGGGCACCGCGATCCGGCAGGTCCTCGGCGGCGTCAGGACCGTCGGCGGCGCCGCCGCCCGGGGACAGCACCTCACCGACACGTGAGCGGGCGATGACCCACTCGTTCCACTCCCGCTCGACCACGGCCAGCTCCGCGTTAATGCGGTCGGCCTCCTCCCGCAACTCGTCCATGCGACGGCGAGCGGTGAGCTCACGCTGTTCCAACAGCCCCACGACCGACGGCATCCCCGACCTCCACCAGAGCGACGACTCGACACGTCACCACTCCCCGAGACCGCCGACCCTATACATGACCAGCGAAAACGCTGCCCTCAAGCCCGGAATGGCAACAGCTTCTGAGGTGTGAGGTCGCGGGCGACGGCCGTACAGATCCCGCTGACCGCTGTGTCCGGTGCGTTGTAGAACGCGAGCCGTAGGCCGGCGCGTGACTCCCGTTCCCGTGAATATCGAGTCGTATGGTCCGCTGGTGCCTCCCAAACCCGTGAACAACTGACGTCACGAGTCGCGAACAAAGCCAGGCGGGCATACGGGATGATCGGCCGGTTCGAGCGATGTTGCCTCCTTGCGGTCGAGATCCTTACAGATGGCTATGGCCAACGTAGATGGCGCGGTGGGGCTCCACAGCCGGGCTGTACGATCCCAGCTGGCGGTGGCGAGGGTGCGGCCGTCGGGGCTGAACGCCACCGAAGTCACGCGGCTGGTGTGGCCGGTGAGGGTAGCGGTGTTCTGGTGGGTGGCCACGTCCCACAGCCGCACCGTGCTGTCGTCGCTGGCGATAGCGAGGGTGCCGCCGTCACGACTGAACGCCACCGAAGTCACAGGGTTGATGTGGCCGGAAGCAGCGGTGCTCTCGCCGGTAGCCACGTTCCACAGCAGTACCGCATCCCAGCTGGCGGTGGCGAGGGTGCGGCCGTCACCACTGAACGCCACCGAAGTCACAGGGGTGGTGTGGCCGATGAAGCGGTGATGCAGGGGAAAGACGGCAGCGGCGCTGAGGGCGGTGGCGGCCTCCAAAGTCCGTTTGGTGCGGTAGGCAACGACGGCGGAAAGGGAGGCGACGTCCGGGTTGATGTCGAGGAGCGCGGTGGACATGGCGGCGAGCCGCCGGGACTCTGCGACTTCCTCGGCGGTGACCGCTGCCTGCAACTGCCGGAAAAGCACTCCCGAAGCAGCCAGGGCAAAGACGAGCAAGGCCGCCAGAACAGCTTTAAGGAGCCTACCGCGCCGTGCAGCGGCCTGCTGCCGGCGTCGGCCCGCCTCCAGGAATGCCGCGAGCTCGGCGGGCAGGCGACGGGATCGGCGGGCCAGATCCATGCCTTCGGCGAGGAGTGTTCCTGCGGGAAGGTCCTGAGGGTTGTGGTGCTTCTGCCAGCGGGTGTGCTGGGCGCGGGTGCGGTGGAGCCAGTCGTAGAGATGGGCGTCCTGCTCCATCCAGCGGCGCAGGGCGGGCCAGTCGCGGATGAGGGCGTCATGGATGAGCTCGGCCATCGGTGTCCCGGCCGCTGCGCTGGCCGGCCCCGGCTCGTGTGTCCGGTCGGTGGTGATGACGCGGTGCCGGGAGAGTACGGTCAGGACTTCGTCGACGGCTTCCAGTGCCTGTGGCGTGTCGTCGTCAGCGGCGAGTTCACGCAGTTCGCCGAGCGAGAGCTGTTGCCGTGCTGCCGGGATGTTCAGGGCCTGGTCGGCGGGGCGGACCAAGGCGGTGAGGGCCCGTTGGGCGATGCGCTGCTGTTGCTCGTCGAGTTCGCGTAGAGCAGTGTCGCACCAGCCAGCCAGGGCCCCGGTTACAGCGCCGATGCGGCGGTAGGCGTCGTGGGTGAGGCGGCCGTCATGGTCGAGTCGGCTTTCCCAGAGTCGGCTGAGTGCGACTTCCAGCAGTGGCAGTACGGTGACCGGGGCCTCGAAGCCGACAGCGGTATGGGGGGCGAGGTCCAGGACATCGGAGACGATCCGCTGGGGCAGACCTGCTTCGAAGTCGGTCTCCAGATCGCTGGCGGGCCCGGTGACGATCTCGGCCAGTTCCGCGCCGGTCAGTGCGGCTGGCACGTTGAGCACGCCGCGCGCGTCCAGTACGACCTGCAGCAGTTCGGCGGCCAGGGCCGACATCCGGGGGTAGAAGTCGTCGCGCATGACGAGGACGAGGACCGCACCGGATGCGGGGGCAACGAGAATCGCCCGGGCCAGGGAAGTGAGCGCGGTGAGGGTCTTCGTCCGTGATTCGTCTGCGGGCCAGGAGCGGACGGCGGCGTTGAGCGCGTTGCGCAGGGTGGACACGGCCCGGTAGACGGTGACCCGGCCCCGCTTGGCCTCCAGCTGGGCGGAGACCCAGGCGTCGACGTGCTCCGGGCGCAGGTCGAGGAGCCGGAGGTGGCCGAAAGCGGGGATGAGATCCCGCTCGACGCACGCGGCGTAGCCGGCGTACGTGTTCGGCGCGAGGTACGGCTTCCTCGTGGCCAGCCACTCCCGCAAGTAGCTCGCGACGGTGGTGCGGCGGTTCTCGTAGACCCCGCGCAGCTCACCGTCCAGCACCGCCCTCATCTCGCGGGCCGCCTCGGCGCGGGTGGCGAACCCACCGCGCCGACGGGTCTTTCGCTTCCCGCCCTCGGGGGCCAGGTCGACGCAGTACGTCCACGACCCGTGACCCGCCTCCTCCAACAACCGCACACACCACGGACCCAACTGCCTCCCGTGCCGTCCGAACAACCACACCGCCGGTACACCCGACCACGCTGCGCACGCTGTCCCATGAGCTTCCCCTTCTCTCGGACTGGGTGGTGCCTCTGGGGCAAGAGTGGCTGCTGTGTCGGGTGTGGCGGCAGAGCGTGCGGGGCGGTGCGCGAAGCACTCAGAACCAGACGGCGAAGACACGCTCAAGACGACACACCGCCCGGAAGATCACCATCCGTAGCCAGTTGGTAAGCGACCGTGATTCGCCCGCAGGAACCGGTGCTGCAGGCCGGCCGGCATCGTCGACGCAGCGGCTATCGGGATCGCACGGCGGTGCTTGCTGAAGGGCCGACAGATCTCGGTCACCGCCAGTAGCTGCGGCGGGGTCGCTGGCCCTGGGACCACTTTGGGACCACGCGGGATGAGTGCTCATGAACGCTGATGGGCGAAAACGGGCGCTTGTGCGCAAAGTAAACACTGAGTCACCGTCAGCAGTCTGTGGCGCCACTTTCGCTGATGGTCTCCAACTCACGTGCACCTCGGGATAGTTGAGCATCAAAGAAGCCGAGAGCTTGAGGTCTCGGCTGCCGACACTAGTTGAACCCCTTGACTGGGGGTCAAGGGGTCGCAGGTTCAAATCCTGTCGTCCCGACTGTGAAGTCGGTTGTGAGAGCGGGCACTTGGGAAACCAAGGGCCCGCTCTTGCTGGTTTTCGGGGCCCGTTTTTTGGTCCCGGGTGGTCCCAAAATGGTCCCCAGGTTTGGCCGCAGGTGCGTCGCCACTCGTTGCTCCAGTGGCTGGTGTGTGGATCGTTCTTCGATCTCAAGGTGAAGTGCGAGACCTCCTTGCCGCTTTGCTGGAACGAGGCGCGGTGGCGCACTTGACCTTCGGTCAAGTGCGCCGGTCGCGGGTCAAGTGCGTCAAACTGGTTCATATCGGGGCATTTCTAAGGCCTTTCTGGCGCCTGTTGCTTGCCGTGGCGTGACTCGGGCAACATCGGAGCGGCTTGTCAGCGGCCAGTTCGAAGCGATGGCAGTTACGGTGTGTTACCAGCGGCGGGTGATCTGGCCGTCGCGTTGGAGTTTCTCGAGGTGATGAGTGAGGGCTCGGCCGGATTCCAGGATCCGGAGCACGTCGGGGTGGAAGTAGCGCTGGGTGGTGGTGATGAGCCGGTGGCCTGCGATTTCCTTGAGGACGTGCGGGAGGATGCCGGCGTCGGCCATCCAGGTCAGGCCGGTGTGGCGCAGGTCGTGGCGGCGCAGGTGTTCATAGCCGAGGTCCCGGGTGACGTCGTCCCAGTGGGTGACGTCGCACAGGACTGCGGTGCTGATGCGACCGCCGCGCGGGCCGGTGTAGAGGCGGGCGTCCGGGGCGCCTCGCGTTGCCTGGAGCCGCTTGATGTGGTCTGTCGGCGGCAGGTCGGGAGCCACTTGTCGGTATCGACGTCGCGGGCCCGGACTCCGGAGACCTCGCCGATCCGTGTGGCGGTGCAGGCGCTGTGGACGACGACATCACCCCATCCGCGGTAGCGATTGTATGAGGCCGCGACCAGGGCATCGGCGAGTTCGGTGAGGGCGCCCCAGTCGCGCAGGGCGAGGGAGCGGGGGTCCCGCAGTTCGTCTTCGACCTGCTGATACTCGCGCTGCCAGCTGGTGATGTGGGCGGGGTTGCGTTCGAGGATGCCGTCCACGATGGCCTGCTCGAAGATACAAGAGAGCATGGCGAGGGTGTTCTTGATCGTGGAGCGACTGCAGCCATCGGCGATCCAGCTGAAAACCGCCGCAGTGATGAGAGCTGTGGTGATCAGGCGGAGGGGGAGTCTCCCGAGCTCGGGCTCGATCCGCAGGTGCCAGCCGGCGAGGTATGGGGCGTGCGTGGTGGTTTCCAGGCCGGCCAGGATGGCCGAGAGGCGGAGGTTGACGTAGTCAGCCAGTGGCATGGAGGCCAGGGACGGGAGCACGGGGCTGCCGGTGGCATCGGCCAGGACGGTCAGCCATTGGGTGACCAGTGTTGGGTCGAGCCCATTGTCGACGGCCCCTGCCAGGAAGCTGGCCCAGGCCTGCGTCTGGGCCGGGGTGGCCTGGGCGGCCGGCGGGCGGGGGTTGGTGAGCGGTGAAGTGTGGTACTGCGAGCGCAGGGCGCTCGGCGAAGCCGGAGGGTCGGCGGTGGTGATCTCGCTAAACGGATCCGGGGCGGCTGATTCCCAGAGAGCATTGACGTAGTCATGCACCATGATTGCGCCGATTCTGCTTGATTGTTTGATGCCGTCATGGTGTCATTGCATCATGCTCTATGGTGTGCCATCGCTGCAGGAGATCGACCAGTCCGTCCTCGCGGAGATCGACGAGATGCGCGACCGGCTGCGTCTCCATCTGCGCGCTTCGCGTCGCTGGGAAGGGCAGCTGCGGCGTAACCTCACCGCGCGGGCGATCGCCGGATCGAACACGATCGAGGGCTACGCCGCGAGCGTGTCGGACGTCGAGGACATCATGGTCGGCGAAGCCCCGATCGATGCGAACGACACCGTCACGGCCGAGATTGAGGGCTATCGGGAGGCGACGACCTACATCCAGCGCCTAGCCGAAGCGGGCGACGACTTCGCCTACAGCAAGGGCCTGCTCAACGCGCTGCACTTCATGATGCAGGGCCACCACCTAGTGAAGCGGCCCGGTTGGTGGCGAACCGGACCGGTGTACGTCACCTCTGCCGAAGAGCCGACCATCGCCGCCTACACCGCCCCTGATGCCCAGCAGCTGGCAGCACTGACTGGCGAACTGGTCGAGTGGCTTAACGAGGGCGACCTGAATGCTCCGGGACTGGTGCGGGCCTCGATGGCGCACCTGAACCTGGTGACGATCCACCCGTGGTCGGACGGCAGCGGGCGGATGTCCCGCGCCCTGCACACCCTGGTCCTGGCCCGTGAGGGGATCATGGCGCCGGAGTTCTCCAGCATCGAGGAATGGCTCGGCCGGGCCCGCAACACCTACCGCTACTACGACATCCTCGCCGACGTCGGCGGCCCCGTTTGGACCCCCAACCGCGACACCCTGCCCTGGATCCGGTTCTGCCTGCGCGCCCACCACCAGCAGGCCCAGAGCGTCGAGCGCCAGGTGAACACCACCCGCGAGGTCTGGATCGCCCTCGACGAAGCCGTCGAGCAGCGTGGCTGGCCCGACCGCATGCTCTACGCCCTCTACCCCGCGGCCATGGGCAACCGCCTGCGCCGGGCCACCTACCAGGCCGACGCCGAGCTCAGCGAGCAGCAGGCCCAACGCGACATCCGCGAACTCGTCCGCGCTGGCTGGCTAGCGGCCAAGGGTGAAGCGCAGGGCCGCTACTACACTGCTGGCTCGGACCTTCCCGAAGCCATCGTTCGAGGCGTACGGGAACCGCGGCCCCTTCGCGATCCCTATGTCTCCTGAGGTTCATCCAGCGGGTTCCAGGCTGATCGGGAGGGAAACCCGTGCCGAATCAGCCAATGGTGGTCGTGCCTCTGGGTCTATTCCGAGGGTGCGTTGACCAAACGCCGGACCTTCTCTGCTCATTTTTAATACTCGCCCATCCCCTCCTCTCCGGAGCACACGGCACAAGCCAAGTGTGGTCCCTGGTTCCAGCTGACCTAAAGAGTGGTTGGCCAGAAATTGATGTCAGTGGACGCGGCAAACCCCCTGTGGGCGGTCGTGAGGCCTGCCTGCTGGCGGACAGGGAAGGTCTCCACTGACGGAAAGATGATCTCCCCGCGGATGTTCCGGACCCATGATGCAGAGTGGATCCGGTGAAGAGTGATGAGAAGATCATGGAGATACTCGAGGCCTATGACCTCAGTTGCCGCAATGCCGCGAAGCTGTCCGGATGCGATCACCACACGCTTTAGTGGTATGTCCACCTTCGCGGCCATGGCGTGGACCCGACCGGGCGATTGAACTGATCGACGGGTTCCTGCCGAAGGTCGAGGATCTCGTCGAGCGGTCGCACGAAAGAATCGGTGCGGACGTTGTGTGCAAGAAGATCGCAGCGATGGGCTTCGGCGGCACTGACCGAAACCCGTACGACGCCCCGGTGCGGAGGGCGACAGGTCTGGCTGAAGCTTTCCCTGACCGCGATCGACCTGCTCGTCTGGGCCCGAATCTTGCTGCTGGACGGCGATTTGGCCACCATCGAGCCCAAGAAGCTCCGCTACCGCCTCCTGCACGCAGCCGCCCGCATCACATGCGGAGCCCGCTGCTTACACCTGCGGATCGCCGCCACCTGGCCCTGGCGCCATGAACTGACCAGCACGTTCAGTCGCCTCGTCGCACTGCCCCGACCGGCCGCCTGACAGACGAACCCGCCAGCGACGACCGACGACCCGAGGACCCAAGGAGCGCCCGGCCATCGTGCCGAGCCCTCGGCAGGTTCACCGCCCGACAGCAGCCCCGCGACCTCCGATACGCGGATCGCCACAGCTCAACGAAGCCGAAGCGAAGCATGGAGGCTAGCCTCGATCTTTCGAGACGGTCCGCCGATTGTCGGTTCGCATCCCCTTCCCATCGCGCCCCCGTACACTGATCGACGAGCTGGATGCGTCCGCGGCGGGAGGGGTGATCGCCTTCGGCTGACGTGGGCACCGCTGATCACGTCGGCTGATGCTGAGCACAGGTGGGGATGTACAGGTGAGTGTGAAGGCTCTGGGGGACGACGACCCTCTGGTGCTCGGGCCCTTCCGGCTGCTCGCCGTGCTCGGCCAGGGTGGCATGGGACGGGTCTATCTTGGTCGGAGGCTCGCGAACTTCCCGGAGGACTCTGAGGCGTCGGCCCAGTACTTCCTTGCGGCACAGGAGGACACCTCAGCTGACACGCTGGTCGCGGTGAAGGTGATCAAGCCAGACTCCTTCGCTGGTGATGCTCACGAGAGTGCTGAGGTCAAGCGCGCGCGCTTCCTTCAAGAGGTCACTCACCTGCAAAGCGTCATTGGCCCTCGGGTACCCGCCTTCCAGGGTGCGGACCCGGACGGTGGCCTTCCGTGGCTGGCCATTGACTATATTCACGGCCCCAATCTGTCTCGCCTAGTTCACTCCCGCGGTAAACCGTTCAATGTGGTCCAGGCAGCAGCGCTCGGTCTAGCTATGACGGAAGCGCTTCAGTGCATGCACGAGGCCGAGGTGTTGCACCGTGACCTGAAGCCGGCCAATGTGGTGCTCGGCCCGCAGGGACCGGTGGTTGTTGACTTCGGGCTTGCCGTGCTGGCGGACCGCAAGATGGATCAGGCGATCACCGCAACAGGAACCGCCATAGGCACGGTCGCCTATATGCCCCTTGAGCAATATCTCGACACCAAGCACGTTTCGAAGGCGGCAGACGTCTACTCGCTGGCGGCGACGCTGTTCTTTGCTTCTGTCGGTCGGCCGCCCTATCCCCACGGGCCTTCGTCGGTGGAGCCTCCTGCTTGGCACGGGGTCCCAGCCTTGATGCGGGCGGTCCTGGAGCCCGTTCTCGTGCCAGACGCAGAGACGCGGCCGAACCTGATGCAGGTGCGCGACATGCTGCTGGAGCTTCTCGTGGGGCAGGGCGTCGGCGAAATAGCAGCTGCGGCAGATCTTGTCGCAGTGGTGGAAGCCTCCGGACTGGTACCTGATCTGTCTGCGTTCCTTGACGATGGCGGCGATGACGCTCTGGCTGTCCCGGTGGGGCAGGAGGGTGGTGAGAGTGACCCATGGAGTGGTGACGACGAACTCTTCGCTCAGCTCTTCGGTGCGAATGTGAGCGAGTCTCCCTTGCCGACAGCCCCCAGCGGCTACACCCCCACCCTGCTTGACCCGGTACCCACACCGACAGTGGTGGACCCCGATGGCCAGCTGTCGAATGGATCGGCCGGGGACGGCTCCACCACAAGCTATCCGCTCGCACCCGCAGACCCGGGTCCGCAGCCCTCCGGAGCACCGCCCGCGCACGCAGGAGCTGGAGCAGGTTCGGAGGCCGAGGTGCCACCGGCTGCCCTGCGGGCCGCCAAGCGGCTCCGCAAGGCATACGCCCGCAAGGCGAGTTTCTGATAGAGGCGGCCCCTCCCGAGCCGACGATCACCCGGCGGACTGGCCAGATCTGCCGTGCCAGTCGGAGCTCGTGTGGCCGGCGGCTTAGGGTTGCTGTCAAGGCCAACCCGCCGGACACATAGGCCGGCACCAACACGACGAACCCAGGAAGGACCAGCGCCAATGCCCGACGCAGTGACCGGACCCCGCGTGGCTGAGGACGAGCAGCAGGCGGAGGGCGCCCTGGACACTGCTGTTGGGCTGGGTCTGGCAGCCGGCGCTCAGATTGAGGTCCGCGACGAGGAATGGCTGGTCCGCAACTCCCGTCTCATCCGTCCTGGCGAGTACCTCATCGAGGCGACCGGTTCCTCCCCGCTCGTTCGCGGTCAGGAAGCCCGCTTCTTGACCTCTCTGGACACTCCCAGGGCGTTGCTCCCCGAGGAGACCCGGCTCGAGCCCGATCTGACCCCGGAATTTCGCTGTAGCAGGCTTTTCCTGGAAGCCGTGATGCGCAAGACCCCATTGCCGCAGTCCGAACGGGGACTCGCGGTCGCCGACAGTTTCCTCCTCGACGCGATGGATTACCAGCTTCGCCCTGCAGAGAAGGCCCTGGTCAACCCCGTACGTCCCCGCCTGCTGATCGGCGATGTGGTCGGCCTCGGCAAGACGCTGGAAATCGGCCTGCTGCTCGGCGAGCTCATCCGTCGTGGCCGTGGTGAACGCATTCTGGTCGTCACCCCGCCACCCGTGCTCGAACAGTTCCAGCATGAGTTGTGGACCCGCTTCTCCATTCCCCTGGTTCGACTGGACAGTGTCGGTCTGGCCAGAATTCAGCACCGCATCCCGGCTGGCCGCAACCCCTTCACCTTTTACAGGCGCGTCATCGTGTCCATGGACACCCTGAAGGACCGCGACCGCTACCTCCCGCTGCTGCGGCAGGTGCACTGGGATGCTGTGGTAATCGACGAGTCGCACAACCTCATCGGGGACGATCGCGCGCAGGGGAAAAACCCGAACCGGCGACGGGAGCTGGCTAAGGTCCTGGCTGCTCAGACCGACGCGCTGGTCTTCGCCAGCGCCACCCCGCACAACGGCAAGATGCGGTCCTTCGCCGGGTTGGTCAACCTTCTGGACCCGACCGCCATCAAAAACCCCGGCAAATACTCCGCGGATGACATCAAGCACCTCTACATCCGACGTACCAAGACCAATCCGGAGGTCGCCCGCAGCCTCAAGGACCACTGGGCTCCACGTGGGAGCTCGCTTCCGGTTCACTGTTCCGCGACGGAGCTGGAAGAACAGGTTTTCGCCGAGCTTGCCGAGGTCTGGCTGCGACGGCCCGAGCAGGCGACCCTGGACGGCGATGAGCCGAAGATCTCTCTGCGGGGCGATGATCGCCTCTTCCCCTACACCCTCCTCAAGTCTTTCCTCTCCTCCCACCGTGCCCTGTTCGAGACCGTCCGTAAGCGGCTCGGCAATCTGAAGCACCCGCTGGACAAGCCCTCGGTCACCGACGCCGCCGGCCCAGAGCCGGTGGTGGACGCTGTCAGCGCCGAGGTGCACTCGCTGCGCCGGCTGGCCTGGCTGGCACGGCGGATCGAGCACGAGGCCCTGCCCGGCACCGGAGCTGCGCCGGCGAAGCTCGCTGGGCTGGTGGCGGTCCTGAAGGAAAAGGGAGTTGGTAAGGGCAAGCAGGTGCGCGCCGTCGTCTTCTCCGAGCGGGTCGAGACTCTGAAGTGGCTCGGCGAGGTCGTCCCACCACTGCTCGGGTGGACGGACCGTGACGCGGCAGCCGAGGCCGTGAAGGTGCTGTACAGCGGTGTCCCGGAGGACGATCAGACAAAGTATGTCGAGGAGTTCGCGCTGGGCAGCGCCAAGGTGCGTCTGCTCCTCACTGGGGACGGCGCCTCCGAGGGCGTCAACCTGCACCGAGAATGCTCGTTGCTGCTGCACTGGGACCTGCCGTGGAGCCTGATCCGGATCGAGCAGCGCAATGGCCGCATCGACCGCTACGGACAGTCGACCCCGCCGGAGTTCCGGGCGATGATCCTCAAGACCAGTGTGCCGGACGCACTGGATGACACAGCGATCGCCGAGAGGTTGTTGGAGCGCGAGCGCATCGTCCACCGGGATTTGGGCACCGTCGAAGCGGTCACGCAGTACCACGATGCGGATGTCGAGGAAGACCGGCTGACTAGGAAGCTGCTCACCAGTCCGCCGGAGGAGGCTGTCCAGAGCTTGGAAGCGACGGCGCCCGCACCTCAGAAGCCTGAGGTGGCGGACGACGTGGAACAGGCGCCGCTCGCCCAGAGCACCATGGGCGAGTTCGGCATGGACTTCTTCGCCACGGACGATTACATCGCCGAGGCGGCGGACGAGACCGCGAAGCCGGAGACCGTGGATGGCGACGAACTGCCTGCGCCGCGGCGGGCGGTGCAGTTGCGGATGTTCGACACCACACGGGAGTTCGTCCGCGCGGCTCTCGAAGAGATCGACGATCTGAAGACCTACAAGCTTGGAGTTGAGTGGGACAGCGCCTCGGACCTGAGCTTCGATACACCTGAAGACTTGTCCGTTCGCTTCTCGGCCCTTCCGGCGAGCTACCGGCGCGAGCAGGAGATCGATAAGCGCGTCCGGCTGACCTTCAGCCCCTCCGACGCGGCAGAGTCGCTCAAGCGCGCGCGGCAGTCCACCGACTCGCTCTGGCCGGACAGCTCCTATGTCAGCGATCTGCATCCGGTGGTCGACTGGCTGGTGGACAAGGTCCTCGTGCAGCTGGGCCGACAGACGGCCCCGGTCCTGCAGACCTCCGTGTCCGAACCCGTATTCCTCGTCCAAGGCGTCTGGTCGAACGTGGAGGGTCGTCCGACCGTCGTCTCATGGATGGCCGTTGACCGCTTGCGCCTTCCAGTGTCGGAGCAGCGGGTGCGCGAACTCACCCGTGAGCTTCTCGGCGAGCTCGGAGTCGGCCCGGGCATGGATGACCACCGGGCTGCCGGCAACATCAACGCCCTGCGCGCTCTGGTGCCGGTCGCCGTGGCGAAGGCGCGTGTGCACATGGACGAGCTCAGGGCTGCCAGCAATGCCAAGGTGGACGAGCCGCTCGACAAGTTCCAGGACAAGATCAACATTTGGGCTGAGGAGACCAGCGGATCCAGCGGGAGCAGTACTCGACGCGGCACCGTCGTCGCGGCTGCCGACGAGCTGACGGAGCGCGTACGCAAGCTCCGCACGTCTGGTGAACCGCTGCTGCGTGTCCTGGCAGTCCTGGAGCCCGGGGCATGAGCGGACACTCCACTATGAGCATTGGCAAGCAGCACGGTCAGCAGGAGGAAGCGTGACATACGACTCGCTGGTCAACCGGGGCGAGTACCTCTCCGCCTTCTATCTTGACGACGTCCTGCCTGGAAAGATCAAGAGCGGTCTGCTCAAGGAGTGGACTGAGCGTGAGCGGCAGAAGCTTCATACCCCTCGTCAGGGTCTGCGCGACCTCTCCGACAAGCTGCTCGCGGCACGAGGTCAGCTCGTCGACGGAGCCAAGCGCTACAACGGCTGCGACGACCAGACCGCGGTCGCAGCCCTGGCCGAAGCCGCTCGGATCCTGAAGGCAGCCCCCGAAGACGCGACCCCCACCGTGACCCTTTGGACTCCTGCCCATTTCGGCCTGGACCCCGAGGGGGAATGGCGCGGCGCACTTCACCAGTGGCACGATCAGCTCATGCTGGCGCTCGGGATCACCCCTGCCCCGCAATTCCGCACCATGCAAAGCGCCGCCGGTCGGCACGCGATCCCGCTTGCGCACGCCGAGGACGGGCTCGTCGTCATCACTGGTGGCTTCGCCACTGAGGTCGACGCGGCTCTGGATCCCTCGGGTGCCAATCGGCTGAGCGCGCCCGTCAGGGTGGCCACCGGGGAGCAGGTCACCACGGTCACCGCCCTGGCCCGCTGGCTTTTCCAGGCCGAGAACGCGCCCAGGTATGCCCTGTTGCTCTTCGGCAGCGTCGTCGTGCTCGCGGACTGCAACGTCTTCGGCCAGGGCCGCTATCTCGCTGTCAGCCTCGACATCGCGCTGCCCCGCAAGAAGGCCAAGGGCGCGACCGCTGGCGAGATCGACATCATCGCGACGCTCTTCGGGGCACCCTCGCTCCGGCCCGGCACGGATGGCGCCGAGGACGAGATCGCCAAGCTGATCGCCGCCTCCAACGAGCACGCGGTCGGTGTTTCCGCGGATCTGCGCAACGGTCTGCAGGAGTCGGTGCAACTGATCGCCAACGAGGTGCTCACGTTGGCCCGCGCCAAGGGAGTCGAGCCGGCGGACCTCGCCGAATGGCTTCCGCATGTGCTCAAGGAGCCCGGCGACCTGCCCCGGTTGCTGACCACCGAGGCCCTGCGCTACCTCTACCGGATCCTCTTCCTGCTCTACGCCGAAGCCCGGCCCGAGCTGAAGATCCTTCCGATGGACAGTGAGGAGTATGTCTCCGGCTACAGCCTCGCACGCTTGCGTGATCTCGTTGTCGCCGAGCAGCTCATCGACCCGCACTCGCGTGAGCGCTATCACTTCCACGAGTCCCTGGAACTCCTCTTCGAGAAGGTCTACACAGGTCACCCTGTCGCCGACACCGCTCGTGATCGTGGAGCTGTCTCCGAGCCCGCAGCTGACGAGCTTCTGCCGGACGATGGCCAACCAGGTGTCCGCATTGAGGCGCTGCGCTCAAGACTCTTCGACCCAGCGTCAATAAAGCTGATCGGACGGGTCCTCAAGGCGCCCGCGCACGCTGGATCGGAAGAGCGGCGAGGGCCGGATCGACTCGACCTACGGCCGCGCAACAAGACTCTGCACAAGGTGCTGCGGCTGCTCACCATCGCCAAGCCGCAAGGCGCGTCTCGGCGAGCGGGGTTCATCTCGTACGCCAAGCTGAGTATCAATCAACTCGGCGCGGTGTACGAGGGGTTGATGTCCTACACGGGATTCATCGCCGAGAAGCCGCTGTACGAGGTCGCGCCCAGTGGTGACCCCAAGGACGGCTTCTGGCTCATCACCGAATCCCAGGCCAAATCGGGCCGCTACCCTGACCCGGAGAACGGGGTCGGCAGCGTCTTCGTCAAGGACAAGGACCCCAGGACGCATGAGCTCGTCTCCCGCGTTCACCCGGTGGGCTCGTACGTGTACCGGCTGGCCGGCCGTGACCGGCAGACCAGCGCCTCCTACTACACGCCCGAGTCGCTGACCAAGGCGACTGTGGAACAGGCCCTGCGCTTTCGACTGCACCCCGAGGGTGACCCGGACCCGGCCAACTCGACGGTTACAGCGGCGGAGGTGCTGCGTTGGCGTGTCTGCGAGCCGGCCCTGGGTTCAGGTGCGTTCCTCAACGAGGCGGTGAATCAACTCGCAGACACCTACCTGCGGCTGGCGCAGAAGGAACGCGGACAGGACATTCCAGCCGAGGACTACCCGGCGGAGCTGCAGAAGGTCAAGGCGTACATCGCACTGCACAATGCGTACGGCGTAGACCTCAACCGCACGGCAGTGGAGCTCGCCGAGATCTCGCTGTGGCTCAATACCGTGCACCCGGGGATGAAGGCGCCGTGGTACGGGTTGCATCTGCACCGCGGCAACTCGCTCATCGGCGCGGCGCGCCGGGCCTACAGCGGCCAGGGGCTGTCGGCTGGCGGCTGGTTGAAGACCAAGGACCCGCAGCGACCGACGGCTTATCCGCTGGCGGGTGGGCCGATCCCGGGCAGGGCAGTGCACCAGTTCCTGCTGCCGGCCATGGGGTGGGGGAGCGTCACTGATGAGAGTGAGGCTGACCGGCTGGAGCCGGAGGCCGTCAGGGCACTGAAGGCGTGGCGCAAGGGCATCCGCAAGGGGCCGAAGGGCGAGGCGGCGAAGAAGACGGCGGGTCGGAAGAAGGCTGCTACTGCGCCGGCTGGAGGTTCCGCGACTGTTCTTGCAGCTGCTTCGGGCAGCGGGCATCAGCAGGTCACGGTTCGGATCGGAGTGCACCGGCAGGGCACCTTTGATCTTGGGCAGGAGATGTGGGAACAGGACACGCTGCTCAGTGGTGCGGGTCCCGGAGCTGACGTTGCGACGTCGCTGGCGGCACCGGAATTCGGCCGAGCTAAGCGGGGAACGGCAGCCATTAAAGCGGCAGCCAAGGCCGATCAACGCGCGGTCGCGCCGTACGTTCAGCCGCAGACGGGTCGGCTTCAGGCGCTGGCGCGGCGGGTGGAGTACCTGTGGGAGCTCGTCGTGAAGCGGTTGGAGCTCTCTGAGCAGGAGATCGCCCGGAGTATCGACGTCTGGGGTGCCTCGGAGGAGATGCTGGCTGAGCGGTCACTGCTGGGCGGCCGAGCGGTGGACCGCGACGCCGTACGTGTGGCGTTGCACTCTGTCGAGGGACCGTATTGGCGGCTCAAGCAGGTAATGGACGCTTGGTGCGCGCTGTGGTTCTGGCCGCTCGACAAGGTTGGCGAGCTGGACGGCACTGACGAGCTGTATGTCGGGCCGGAAGGCGAGGACCTGACGCTGCGAAAGAAGGGCCAGAGCGGGCGCAAGGTCGCGCTGAAGAATCTCGACGACTGGATCGAGTTCGCTGAGGCTGTCGTCGGTGCTGCGGACGTGGATCGTGATGGCGGCACGTTCTTTGATGTGGTTGAGGCGCGGACGCTCGCGGAGCTGGACGACTTCGAGGAGCAGCTGAACGCCACGATGGTCGACGCCACGGTGTGGGCCCGGGCGAACGACCTGGGGGAGCGGTTCCCGTGGAGCGGGACGGCCAGCCGGATCGCGGAACAGCACGGGTTTTTCCATTGGGAACTTGATTTCGCACACATTTTTAGTGATGGAGGGTTTGACCTACAGGTCGGGAATCCGCCGTGGGTCAAGCCGGAGTGGGATCAGGACGGGGCTCTGGCTGAATTTGAGCCCTGGTTCAAGCTGGAGGAAAAGTATACGACTGAGGCTCACAAAGAACGAAAGAACGAGGTTCTCGCACTGCCGGCAGCGAGGGCGGCTTTCCTGGGAGAGCTGGCCGACCATGCGGCAGTTTGGGAGTTTCTGAGTTCGGCGGACATGTACCCGGAGCTTGTGGGTACGCAGCCGGATCTCTATCGGGCGTTCATGTTGTTGTCTTGGAGGTGCGTCGGGGAACGTGGGATCTCGGGCTTGTTGCACCCCGCCACGCATCTGACAGGGACCAAGGACGGCAAGCTGCGGCGAGCCACGTATGGACATCTGCGGCTGCATGCCGACTTCGTGAATGCGAAGCACCTCTTTGCGCCGCCGGTTGGGCATACCACGCATTTCAGTCTCAATATCTACGGGGTTGAGCGTGAAATTCGATTCCAGCACGTCAACTGGTTGTTTCATCCGCTTGTTCTCGGAAAATCCATCTCCCATGATGGTGCTGGCGACGTGCCAGGAATCAAGCACAACGGCACCTGGGATCTGCGGCCGCACCGTGCCCGGATCACCATTGTGGATCGGGCGATCCTTGCGGACTGGCGAGATCTGGCAGGGGAGGAGAAATCTCTGCCACTCGAAGAAGTAAAGCTGCTCTTTCCGATCACTGCCGCCGAGCAGGACGCAATCGCTGCCCTGGCGCGGTGGCCCCATCGGCTAGGTGCAATGAAGCCACTCATTACTCGAGGATTCCACGAGAAGGATGACCGTGCGGCAGGGCATTTCAGCTGGGACTCTGGCCCTGCTGGCAGCCTCGGGCAGGTGATTCTGCAAGCACCGTTCTTCGGCGTTGCTACGCCGTTCGCGAAGCAGCCAGTGAATGGTGCAACGACTGCTCAGCAGGTGGAGTCATGGGATTCCGTCAGCCTCGCGCAAGATGCTATACCACGCACCAATTATCGCCCCACGCAGGATTCGGCGAAGTATGCGGCCGGGCTGCGTCAGACTTCTTGGCTTGATGGCGAGCTATTGGAGAAGATGCGTGACGACAAGGCGGTGCTCGAGGTTGCTGGGAATATTGCGGACGAGAGTAGCGCCGAAGGCGTGGATCGGGAGTCTGTAATCGAACAGGTCCTCATGGACTGGGCAACGCGCTCGTATTCCAAGTTTTGGCGTGTTATTTGGCGTGAGATGATCCCGTCGGATACGGAGCGAAGTCTCTTTGCGAGCCTAATCCCAGTAGGAGTGGCTCATGTGCACACTGCTCGGAGCTCGGCTCTGCCTACTAAGGCGGAAACCGTGCTCGTCGCGGGATTTTTTGCGGCGCTTCCGCTGGACTACCTCCTCCGTGCCGCCAATCGACGCATGGACGTTACGGACGCGCGAAGCATGCCGGCTCCCTCCAAGGGCCATCCCCTCGCCTCGGCTCTCCTCCTCCGTACCCTGCGTCTCAATTGCCAGACCAACGCGTACGCTCCCCTCTGGGCCGAGCTATATGACGAGGCCTGGAGGCAAGACACGTGGGCGTCCGACTGGCCGGGTCTGCCACCTCTGGCCATGGGTGTCACCCCCACCTGGACCGCCGTCACCCCCCTCCGCGCCGAGCGCTCTCGCCGCTCGGCCCTCGTCGAGCTCGACGCCCTCGTCGCGGTTTGGCTCGGCATCACCGCTGACCAACTGATCGCCATGTACGACGCACGCTTCCCCGTGATGCAGCAGTACGAGGCGAACATGTGGTTCGACGCGGCCGGACGCCGCATCACCAAGGCACATCAGGTCCACGGCTACGGCCAACCCAAGGACGCTTGGAAGCAGCTCATCTCCCACGAGGACTACCCCCGGGAAGCCACGCTCCCTGCGGCCCCCACCCACCCCGCCCCGCTCCCAACCGAGAACTGGGAGTACTGCGCTCCGCTCCGCCGTGCCGACCGCGAGGCGGAAATGCGTGCGGCTCACGCCGAGTTCACCCGTCGCTTGCGGGCCGCCGGCTGGGAGCCCGGGATGTCGCAGGCGCCCGGTACCGTCGGCAGTGACGACACCAGCACGGACACCGCACCCCAGGAGGGCACCCCCGCATCATGAGGCCGACTCTCGCCGCGCAGGCCCTCCAGGAGACGCTGGTCCAGTACCTCGGCACCACCTTCGCGCTCGCGGACGACCGTACCCGCGAGGCGTTGGAAGGGTTCTTGAACGACCCGGCCGACGGGCTGTTCCGCGGTCCGTACCTGCGCATCCGTCGGCCGTTCAAGGCGGCGAACGATGGTTGGCAGCAACATCTCGACTGGTGGCCGGCGGGCTTCCGACCCTACGCCCACCAGGCTGAGGCATTCGCGCGGTTGAGTACCAAGACGGGCCCGGCCGAGCCGACAATGGTCACCACCGGTACCGGCTCCGGCAAGACCGAGTCCTTCCTCATCCCGGTGCTCGACCACTGCCGCCGGGCACGACTCGCGGGCCGCCCCGGGGTCAAGGCCGTCCTGCTCTACCCGATGAACGCCCTCGCCGGTGACCAGGCCGACCGTATCGGCAAGCTCCTGGCGGACGACCGGGTGTCGGAGGTCACCGCCGGCCTGTACATCGGTGACAAGCCAGGTGGCGGCAGCAAGGCATCGCCGTACGGCCGGGTGATGACCAATCGTCAGGAGATCCGCCGCAACCCCCCGGATATCCTGATCACCAACTACAAGATGTTGGATATCCTGCTGCAGCGTCAGCTGGACGCCCCGCTTTGGCAGGACGCGGATCTCGCCTACATCGTCATCGACGAGTTCCATACCTATGACGGCGCTCAGGGCACCGACGTCGCCATGCTGCTGCGCCGCCTCGCCTCCGTCGTCGGCGCCTCGAAGGACGGTCGGCCGCTGGGCGCGATCTGCCCAGTCGCCACCTCAGCGACCCTCGGTGCTTCGTTGTCACAATCCGGGGAGATTCCGCAGGCGGATGGCACAGCTACGGCGCCCGGCGCCGACCCTGCTAGGTCCATGCTTCACGTCGCCTCACAGGTCTTCGGTACGCGCTTCCCCGCCGACTCGGTGATCGGCGAGGATCGTCGTGACCTGAATGCGTTTCTCCAGCCCGAGGACCTGACCCTTCCGCTCCCCGGTCCCCAGGAGCTTGCCGCCCTGCCCGACCCGTCCAGGAGTCCTGAGGGGTTGGCCGCCGTCGCTGTGGCCGTTCTCGGTTGCGATCTGACGGACAAGCAAGAGATTGCCCGCCGGCTCCTTCGCCACCCGATCACCCACGCGCTGTTGCGGAGGGAGATTGACGCCCCTCTGACCTCGCCCCAGGTGCTGGCGGCATTCGATTCCACGTCCCTCTGGCGCAACGCCGCCGAGCAGTCTCCCGAAGTTGCAGCGACAGCCTTGGCGCGGTTCATCGCGCTGATCTCGGTTGCTCGGGACCCGGACGCTCCAGAGCATGAAAAGCGGCCATTGCTGCAGGTGGAGACCCATCTGTGGGTACGAGCGCTGTCCCGTGTGCTCCGTACGGTCTCGACCGTTCCCGACTTCGCCTGGAGCGACGCGGACCGGGCCACGCCGACGGCCAGGGCATCGGCCGCCATCGGCCGCAGGACTGCTGCCTCGCGGGGCCCGGGAGGCGCGCGTCTGCCTGCGATCTACTGCCGCCACTGCGGGCGGTCCGGCTGGTCCGCGATCTCGCCCGAGCGCAATCCCGGGGCACTGGTCACGGCTTCGGACGAGATCTACCGCCGTAGCGCGGCAGGTGGCACCAACAAGGCGCGGGTGCGTGCGCTGATCGCGGCCAGTGCGGCCGAGGCGGCGGACCAGGCTCGTTTGATAAGGGACAGCCGGGCCCGTCGCGGCCGTCGAGCAGCCGACGCCGAGGCCACTGTTCGCCTGCTTGAATCCTCGGGCGCGGAACTCTCGAAGTTGGACCCTGACGAGATGCTGGCCACAGACGGTACCGCCCTGCCGGCCCCGCGCGGCGGCGTCTACGTCAAAGTCAAGTTCGAGGGCGCAGAAGCCGACGCGGCCGCCAAGGATGACCAGTGCCCGGCCTGCGGGCAGGCCCAGGGCATTCGCTTTCTCGGTGCCGGTGTGGCTCCGCTGACCTCGGTCGTGGTCACCCAGCTGTTCACCGGCGGCGAGTTGCCCAAGAAGGACCCGAAGGACCCGGAGAGCACTGACCGCCGCAAGACCCTGATCTTCAACGACTCCGTCCAGGACGCCGCGCAGCGCGCGGGCTTCGTCGCCAGCCGGGCCTGGAAGTTCTCGCTGCGCTCGCTCATCACCGAGCAGCTGCTGCAACCTCGCGCCACCGGAGCGCAGCCGGACGATCCGCTGCAGCTGGACACCGGCGATCCAGACGGTGTGCCGCTGAACCACCTGATCGCTGCGCTGGTACGCCGGGCCGCTGCGCCGCAGGAGCACTTGCTGGCCTCGGTGATTCCGCCGGACCTGCATGACCTCGACCGGGTCGGAGCCCTGCTGCGAGGCAACAAGCGTATCCCGTACCCCACGTGGTCGCTCGTAGGTGAGCGGCTGGCGCTCAACACGCTGCTGGAGTTCGGGCTGTACTCCCGGCAGGGCCGCACGCTGGAACTGACCCGCACGGTTGCCGCGGAGGTCCACCTGACCGACGCCCGCAAGGCGGCGGAGACCGCCCGAGCCATCTACCAGAGACAGCTGCTCGACCTCCTGCCGCAGGATGTGGACGACAAGGACACTGCCTCGCCGATTCCTGCGGGAGACCAGGACGCTCTGCGGCACTTCGAGGGCTTCGTCCGGGGACTGCTCGAGCACCTGCGTGAAGGAGGTGGCATCCACCACCGCTGGCTGGACCAGTTCATCGAGGGCGAAGGCCGGAATCGCCACTCGGTGTGGTCGGGCCGCCCTGAAGGCATGCAGGCCTTCGGGAAGAACGCCAACGCTCCCGCCTTTCTTGTGCTCGGGGCCCGACCCGGCCCGACGGACTTCGACCGGGTCGACTCCAAGGACAGTTGGTATGCAGACTGGACGCACCGGTGCCTGGGCCTGGACCGGACGGCGGCGGCGACTTACCTGGCCGAGCTGATCCCGGCGCTGGCGAACGAGAGCATCGGTGCGATCGCCGCCCACAGGCCCAAGGGCGGCCAGGCAGTTCGCGCCCCTGGTGCGGCGGCCGGCGTCTACGGACTGACCGCCGGCCATGTACGGGTGCGACTGCTCACGGATGCTCAGGTGGGCAGGGCTGGTGTGGGCTGCCCTGAGTGTGGGTGGACCCAGACGGTACACCCGGACCGGATCGAGATCTGGATCGGCCTGCCGTGCCCGCTGAAGCGCTGCAGTGGCTACCTCATCGGCTCGTTGGGCCAGTCGCAGGAGGCTGATGCCGGAGCGCCTTCGCCCGCATCGCCCGCCGGCCGCACGGCCCGAGACCACCGCGAGGACTACTACCGCACCCTCTACCGCAAGGGCGGCGCATACAGCGTGGTGGCCGCTGAGCACACCGGTGTGCTGACCCGCGCAGAGCGCGAGGCCGTGGAGAGGGGTTTCCGCGAGGGCCTGCGACACACCGACCCCAATGTCCTGTCCTGCACGCCGACTCTTGAGTTGGGCATCGACATCGGCGACCTGGAGGCGGTGATCCTTGCCTCGCTGCCGCCCGGCACCGCCAACTACGTCCAGCGGGTCGGCCGAGCCGGCCGCAGCACCGGCAACGCGCTGTTGGTCAGCATCGCGGACAACAGTCCCCGTGCGCTCTATCATCTGTCCGACCCCACGCAGTTGATTGCGGGTCGGATTCTTCCCCCCGGTTGCTTCCTGTCCGCAGTGGAACTGCTGCGCCGCCAGTACACGGCTCACCTGGTCGACCTGGCCGCGCGCGTCCAACTAGGCGATCTGCTCCCGATGCCGGAACGGGCCTCGCAACTGACCGGCCGCACCGGTTGGCTGAAGGCCTTCGCCAAGGCGGCCACAGAACGGCACGAGCTCGTTGAGACGTTCATCGGGCTGTTCCCCGCGCTCGACGGCGTCCTCGACTCGGGAGTGTCACCCGAGGCGGCGGACGCGCTGCGGAAGTACGCCGCAGAGGAGTTGGCCGAGCGCTGTGCCGACGCCGAGGAGGCGTGGGAGGCTCAGCGGCGTCAGCTGATCGAACGCAAACAAGTCATTGATGACGCGGCGGAGGCTCTTCTCGACCAAGTGGAGGACCAGGCACGGGAGAAGCGTGGACTGCAGCGCGAGGCCAGCGCTGTCGCGGGGCGCATCACTGAGCTGGGTAAGGCCAGTGCCCAGGCATTCCTCGTCGAGCAGGGCCTGCTGCCCAACTACAGCCTCGTCGACAACGCTGTGGCCCTGGAGGCGGTGCTCACCCGCAAGGAGCCGTCAAAAAAGCAGCAGGCAGTGCAGGGGATGCCGGATGGCGGGAAGCCCCGGGTCACCTACCGCTCCGAGTTGCGCACCTACGAGCGTCCGGCTGCGATGGCCCTGGCCGAGCTGGCGCCCGGCAACTCGTACTACGTCAACGGCTACCGGCACGAGATCGATGGCATCGACCTCGGTCTTCGAAGCAAGTCTGACAACAGCAGCTCCGACGCTGTGCAGACCTGGAGAGTCTGTCCGGAGTGCGGGCATGTCCGTACGGAGCGCGCCGCCGAGGATAGAAGCGCATGCCCACGGTGCAGCGGCTCGGGTATCGGGGGCCGTTCCGCCGCGATGGACGTTATCGTGCCCCGCAAGGTGACCGCCCGCGACAAGCGTGACGATGCCCGTATCGTTGACGACCAGGAGAATCGCAAGATCGGCCGCTACACGTTTGCCGCAGCCGTGGACGTCGACCCGGACGAGATCAAGGACTCTTGGCGGCACAGCCACGCGACCTTCGGCGTCGAGCACATCCGCGAGGCCGTCATCCGCCGCTTCAACCTCGGCCCCACTCGTTACGGCCGCCGCGCTGACCGCTACCTCGCAGGTCAGGCCGTCCATGTCACCGGCTTCACCCTCTGCCCCGACTGCGGTGGAGCCTCCGACCGCGAGCCCGGAAACGGGCCCGTGCAGGAGGAGCTCAGCGAGTCGCTGGCCGGCCGGCCGGAGCTCGCGCACCACCGGCCCTGGTGTCCCACCCGCCGCCCCGGACGCCCGAAGACCCCGGATGACCGACGAGTCGTCACGGCTCACGAACACCACACCGAGGCACTGCGCATCCTGCTGCCCGCGGCCACGTTCCAGGTCGAGGAGCGGCTCGCCTCGTTCTCCGCCGCCCTGCACCTCGGCCTCGCGCTGAGCTACGGCGGCGATCCGGCCCACATCAGCTCCACGACCTCCACCCGCCCCGACCGGGAGACCGGCCTGACCCAGCATTTCTTGGTCCTCTACGACGCGTTGGTCGGCGGAACCGGCTACCTGCAGCGCTTGGTCGACCGTGAGGGTGAGGAACTGCGCGCCGTCCTCGCACAAGCACAGGCCGCACTGAATGCCTGCCCCTGCGCGAAAGAGCCCCGTAAGGCTTGCCATCTCTGCCTGCTGAGCTATGTCGACCAGCGTGACTTCAAGCTGGTGGATCGTCAGGAAGCCCTGTGGATGCTCAATGAGCTGCTCGGCCGGGACGGCTCCAGCGGCTGGTCCGTCAGTCATGAGCCGAGCTCCGCGGCCCGCTTCGCCGAGCAGGCGGAGAGCGACCTGGAACGTCGATTCCTGCACACCCTGGACCGCTGGCTGGAGAGTACGGCCGTCAAGGCGGGCGAGGTTCTGCACGAGGAAACCCCGACCGGCCGGCTGGGAAAGCAGTTCGACCTGCTGCGCCATGACGGCGCTCGGGTGCCGTGGGAGGTCGTCGCGCAGAAGGACCTGCCTGAGCACCGCACTCGCCCCGATCTGTTGTTCCGCCCCCGGGCCGGCTCCGGAGACGGTGAGACTCCGGCCGTGGCGGTCTATCTCGATGGCTACCGCTGGCACGCCAGCGAGCGCACCAACCGGATAGCGGGCGACGCCGCCAGGCGGGCTCGCGTGCGGGCCGACGGTACGCTCGTCTGGCAGATCACCTGGGATGACGTTGTCGCCTGGGACAAGCAACTCAAAACGGACGAGGGCGTCCAGGCCGCGGACCCCGACGCGGAACCGCGGCCGGATCCGCTTGCGGCCACCCTCGCCGGACCCGCTGCGGAGAAGGCCTGGCCGCCGTACGACATCGTCGGAGGCGCTGGGGCGCGCGTGCGTGCCCAGTGGCAGCAGCAAGGCCATCGTCCTGAGGACCTGGACTCCGTAGCCTTCGCCGGAGCGATCCCGAGCCTGCTCGACTTCCTGCGAAATCCTGATCCGCAGCACTGGCAACGGATCGCCAAGGCGGTGCTGTCCGGTCTTGTTCTGACTACCCCGCCCGACAAGCGGATCCAGGCCGCTCGTTCCGAGCTTCCTGGTCTGGTCGGCGCGGTACTCAGCGACCGGCAGCCACCCCTGACAACGGGTGGGGACATCCGTCTCTTCGCCGCTCGCGACAACTCCGGACTGCCCATCACGCTGATCGCCGACCCGACCGGGGGACCGGCCCAGTTGACTGCCCTCGCCGTTCTCGACGACCGAGCTGACGCGCTGGCCGGGGACAACGACCTGCACCGCCGGCGCTGGAAGGCGTGGCTATGCTGGGGCAACTTGATCCAGTTCCTCAACCCGTACGGCCTCGGGCGAGTCGACGGTCTGCTCCTAGCGCGGACCGCTCTTGACGGCTTCGACGTCCGTCTCCTCGCCGCGGCTGACGAAGTGGGCACCGGCGTGCTCGGCGCTGTGCGCGAGGCGGCGCCGGGCACGGGACTTGTCATCCCGTCGGACCTGGAGCTCCCAGCGGCTGATCCGGCCGCAGCTCCGGCCGAGAGCCCTGTGACGACGCAGGCCGCGGGCGTCGCCGCCTGGAAGACCGTTCTCGACGGGCTCGCGCGCGTCGGCGAAACCGCCCTGGAGGAGTTGGCGCGTCAGCTCTGCGAGCGTGGAGACGTCCCGGCCGGACACGCGGGGTACGACGCGATCGACATCAAGGGCGTGCCGATCGAACTGGCCTGGCCCGAGTCGCGTGTTGGTGTGGTCCCGGAGGAGGACGCAGCGGACGAGGATTTCATGAGGCGCTGCCGTCACGCCGGTTGGGAGGTTCGTGCCCCAGGGGGATGGTCCGTAACGGAACTCGCTGAGAGAATCAAGAACAGCAGTCCGCCCCGGACGGACTCCGTCCCGTCCTGAATCCTGCTCGCGGTGCCGCACCAGCGCCGTCCCGCACAACCTCTTGACGAAGCCTGAAGGAGCCGCACGTTGAGCAGTAAGACCGATGTCCAGGTCTCCCCACAGGCAGATGCGGACATGCGGCGGCTCGGGCGGGGCGCCAGAAACGCGGTACTCGACTTCGTCCGTCGAGTCCGGGAGGACCGGACCAATCGCTCTCTGCTGCTGAGGCCGCTGCGGAGGGTCGGCAGCAACGGCACGCTGTACACCGCAGTGGTGGACGAGCAGCTCATGGCCCTCCTGCTTGAGACCGAAGGCACCCACTTCGCTGTTCTCGCTATTCGGTATGGACCTCAGGTGTACGAGGTGCTGAAGGGCATCCAGGTCGAGGTCAACCAGGTTTCGGGTGGGATCGAACTCATTGATCCCACCCAGGTCACGGCCAACGTCGTCATCCTGGCCGAGCACTCCTCGAAGGCATCGGACGAGGCCTCGCAGGTGCCCGAGGATGCGCCTGCGAGGTCCGGGGCAGTGACGTTGTCATCCTTGGCATCGATCGAAGGCCAGGTGCCGCTCCGTCTCCCGGTACCCCTGTTCGCAAAGCACGATGACGAGACGCTGATCAGGCTCGGACTGATCGCCAGTCTACTCCCGTCGGTTCGACGGCTCACCAATGAGGACCAACTCCTCGCCCTGGTCGAGCAGAACATCCCCCAACTGTCTAAGGAGGTCCTGCTCTACCTCTACGACGGCAAGGATCCGGAGCAGGTACGTGAGCAGGTCACCAGACTCTGGGAAGCACCGGAGGCGGTGGACCCCGCGGACTGGGCCCGAGCCGCCCGGCGGCCGGTGTCCCAGGTCAGTACGGAAGATCCTGCTGTTCTGGCGGCGCTGGGCGAGGGTTTTGAGGCATGGCGGCTCTTCCTGCACCCTGAGCAGCAGCGCCTCGCGACCACGGATTTCAAGGGTTCGGCGAAAGTCACCGGCGGTCCCGGCACAGGCAAGACGGTGGTGGCACTGCATCGTGTCCGCCACCTGGTCAGCAAGCTACCGCCCGGACACACCAAGCCCGTGCTGTTGACTACGTTCAACCCGAACCTCGCGGCCGACCTTAAGCAGCGTCTGGACAGCCTTGGCGGGCGCGAGTTGCTCGCTCGAGTGGACATCAAGTCCGTGGATCAGCTGGCGAGGGAGGTTGTGGTTCAGGACCCGCATGCTCGCATCGGCAGGCCGATCGATGACAACGCCGTCCGCGACCACTGGTTCGCTGTCCGGATTGAGGCTGGGGAGGATGAGTTCGACCCCGAGTTCCTGGACGCCGAGTGGAAGCACGTGATCCTTGCCCAGGGCTTGGGCAACCTGCGGGCCTATCTGCGCGCCGACCGAGACGGGCGTGGCGGACAGCTCCAGCGACCCCAACGGATCCGGATCTGGAACCTCGTCGAGGCGCTCACCGAGCGCCTCGTACGAGTCGGACAGGTCACCTGGGCTCAGCTCGCGAGTCAGGCCGCGGACATCGAACACCACCGCATGGCGCGAGTTGAGGAGCAGGCGCACTACAAGGATGAGCACGGAGGCGTGGACCTGATCCACCGTGAGGCCAGTAGTGGGATGTGGCTCAAGCCCCGTTACCGCCACATCGTGGTCGATGAGGCTCAGGACCTGTCTGCCTCGCACTGGCGGATGCTGCGTGCGATGGTCGCGCCGCTGGCGAACGACATCTTCCTGGTGGGGGACGCCCATCAGAGGATCTACGCTCATCGCGTCGTCCTCGGACGGTACGGCATCCTGACCAAGGGGCGCAGTTCGAGGCGCCTGACGCTCAACTACCGGACCAGCCGTCAAATCCTCGGCAGTGCAAGGGGCCTCATCGAGGGCGAGCAGTTCGACGATCTCGACGAGGGAAGAGACAGCCTCGACGGTTACCGCTCGGTGCTCTCGGGTCTGGGCCCCCAGTACTACCGCTCACCGGATTGGGTAAGCGAGCAGCGAACGATCGCCGAGCTGCTCCGGGATCGATTCGAGCAGCACGGCACCCCCTGGGAGGCTATGGCGGTGAGCGTGCCTGACCGGGACTCCGTGACCCAGCTCGCCACTACCCTGAGCCGCTCCGGAATCCCCGCGACCGAGATCGGCCCTGACGGCCCGAAGGGCCGCGAAGGCGTGCGGATCGGGACGATGTTCCGCTTCAAGGGGCTGGAGTTCCAGCGAGTTTTCCTTGCCGGTGTAGCAGCTGGTCTGTTCCCTGACCAGCGGGTCGAGCAGTACCGACATGTGGACCCGAAGCGCTACCAGAGTGAACTCCAGCGCGCCCGGTCGTTGCTCTTCGTCGCCGCCACTCGGGCGCGGGACGAACTAATCATTAGCTGGAACGGCCGCCCGAGCTCCTTCCTGCCTCCGGATGCGGTAGCCCGGGCGATCACCCGCAGCCCGGGAGATCTCGCGGATGGTCCGTCGTCAAGCTCCGCGGCTTGATCAGGCGCTGGCTACTTGAGATCGGCTCGAGCCGGAGCTTTCAGCAGAAGGGGAGGGATCCCTGTTCGGAGGGCGTGAACCGGGGGGCGACTAATTGTGCGCTTCGGTTGCTGGCAGGCCAAGAAGAGGCTGTCTCTGTATGACGTTGGCCGTCCTCCGGCGCCAGATCGACGCAGTACGTCCACGACCCGTGCCCGGCCTCCTCCAACAACCGGACACACCACGCACCCAACTGCCGCCCGCCCTCGTCCTTGCACCCGCACCGTTGGTACGCCCTGCCCCGCTGCGCCCGCTGTCCCATGTGCTTCTCCTTTTTGAACGCGGTGACCCTGGTCCAAGGCTTGCCGTTCGGCCGGGCGTGGCGGCAGAGCGTGCGGGGCGGTGCGCGAGGCGCGTCAGAACCAGCCGGCGAGGACACGCTCAAGACGACACACCGCTCGGGAGATCACCATCCGTATCCGGCGGGTAGTCGACCTTGATCCGCCCGGGGCGCCCAGGCTGGTCAGTGGCAACGCATCATGGGTCACGGCTGCCTGCGAGCGGGCTCTTCTGAAGGGCCGACAGATTGCTGTTACTCGCGGTGACCAAGGCCGGTCCGGGGGCCTGGGGACCATTTGGGGACCAGTTCGGGACCGCGCCTGGTGAGCGCCCGTGAGCGCCCGTGGACGATAACGGGCATCTATGTACGAACTTGCACCCGACTGAGCATCGAGAGGGATCGAGTCCTGCCGACCATGGATCTCCGCCACGAGTCTCAACGTTCCTTGTTCTAAGCATAGTTGGGCAACAAAAGAGCCGAGGCCTCAAGGCGTCGGCTGCCGACAATAGTTGAATCCCTTGACTGGGGGTCAAGGGGTCGCAGGTTCAGATCCTGTCGTCCCGACTGTGAAGTCGGTTGTGGGAGCCGGTGCTTGGGAAGCCGAGCGCCGGTTCTTTTTGCTTCTGTGTCAGTTGGTGGTCGCACGGTGGTCACCGGGCCACATCGGCCAGGACGTCGCTGGCTCTGCTGTTCGGGTGTGCTGGTAGGCAGGCAGTTGCCGGTGAAGGCGCGGGCGCGATGTTCGCGGTCGTCGACAGGGCGCGGTGGCGCAGGGTCTTGGAGACGACGGGCAGGGGGACGCCTGCGGCCAGGGTGAAGCTGGCGGCGAGGTGGCGCAGGTCGTGCAGGGCGATGCGGGGGACGCCGGCCTTGTCGCAGAGCAGGTGGAAGCGGTCGAGGACGCTCTTGGGGTGCAGGGGGCGGCCGTGGCGATGGAAGACGTATCCGTCGGCAGGGGTGATCTCGCCGAAGGACCGTGAACCCGCGCGGTCTTCGAGGGTGTCGACGACGCGGGCCAGGCCCTCGTTGAAGCGCCGCAGCGCGATGTGGGCGCGGGGTTCGTCGGGGAAGCCGGCGCGGCGGACGGTGCGGTGGTGGCCGTCGACGGGCGGGGTGTCGACGGCGAAGGCCCAGGTGCCGTGGTGCGGGTCGGCACGGTGAGGCGGGGGCAGCGGGTGCCGAGCCGGCGGTGGTGGTCGTGGCGGCAGCCGCAGCGCCGGTAGACGCGGCCACGGTCGTCCGAGGGGGTGGGTGAGCAGCGCCTGGTGATCGTCTCGGGAGGATCGTGCGCGAGTCGTTCGTGCTTCCAGTGTGGGCCCGCGGGGCACACCGTGCGATCACGAGACAGTGAAAAGAGCCGCTGACCTGCTGATCTCCCTTGACCGGAGGCCAAGGGAGATCAGCCCCGGGGAAGGGTGCAGATGAGTGGTTCGCGGTGGGCGGCGGTCTCACGGACGGGCCGGGCGAAGCGCTCACGGCTGCGCTTCGGGTGCAGGGCGGCCGTTCGGGTGCCGGCGTCGGGCGGGCTCCGGTCGGTCATTCGTCGTCCGGCGCCCCTGTTGGTGTGCCGCCGGTGAGGCCGGCGATCATCCGGGCGTAGGCGTGTTCGGCGCGTTCGTCGAGCTCGTCGAGGGGGATGCCGGTGTCGCGGGCGTACGCCTCGCGGAAGATGACGTAGCCGACCAGGGCGGATGCCGCCATGACGTGGGCCGCCACCGCGTCGGCGTCGGGCGGCAGTGCGCCTTCGCGCTGGTCGCGCTCCAGGCTGCGGCGGGTCCGGGCGAACCGGGGCAGCGCGTTGACGCCCTCGTCGCCGTCGAGGGCCAGCAGGGCCTCCAGCCGGACGACCTCGGGCTCGGCCAGCCGGTGCCGGAACATCGCGGCCCTGCGCTCGGCGAACGGCAGGTCCCAGAACTGCGGCTCCTTGTCCGCTGCCTGACGGTCGACCAGGTCTGCGACCGAGGCCCGCAGCAGGGCCTGCCGGCTGCCGAAGTACTGGTAGATCTGCCCGTGGTTGACCCCGGCCTCGGTCGCGATCTCCCGCAGGTTCACGCCCGCGAGGACGCCGTCGCGCTGGAGCAGGCGGCGCGCGGCGTTGAGCAGGTCGGCCTCGGTCTCCTGCCGGCTGCGGCGCCGTCGCCGTGGCCGGCCGGTGTCGTTCGCGTCCGGTTTCTCGTCCATGGGCCGGGCTGTCTCCATTCGCCGCGATGTGCTTCCGGGGTCTTGCCCCCGCGCGGGTCCTAGCCTAGGGTCCCGCTAACAACGTTCCGTTAATAACGGAACGTTACGTAAAGCTTAGGGGCATCGCATGGCGACTCTTCCACTCGCGGGCATCCGCGTGCTCGACCTGTCCACCGTTCTCGCGGCGCCGGTCACCGCGACCTTCCTGGGCGACTTCGGGGCCGAGGTGATCAAGGTCGAGGAGCCCGGGCACGGCGACTTCACCCGGGGCGGCGCCGGCGGCGGCCGCACCCCGTACTGGGCCCAGGAAGCCCGCAACAAGAAGTCCGTCACGCTCGACCTGCGCACCGCCCGCGGGCAGGAAATGGCACGCGGGCTGGTCCCGCACTTCGACGTGGTCATCACCAACTACCGGCCCTCGACCCTGGAGAAGTGGGGCCTGGACCCGGACTCCCTGAGCGTCCTCGCGCCGGACGCGATCCTCGTGTACGTCACGGGTTACGGCCTGACCGGCCCGTACCGCGACCGCGGCTCCTTCGACCGGATCGCCAGCGCCTTCGCCGGGTTGACCCACGTCACCGGCGACCCCGACCGCCCGCCGGTGCGCAGCGGGTACTCGACGATCGACTACATGGCCGCCTACCTCGGCGCCTTCTCGGTGGTCACCGCCCTCTACCACCGCGACACGGCGGGCGGCGGCGGCCAGGTCGTCGACCTGGCGCTCTACGAGGCCGGGTTCCGCGCCTCTGAGGACGCCCTGGCGGCGTACGCCACCACCGGCCGGGTCCGTGAGCGGCTCGGCAACCGCAACCCGCTGATCGTCCCCGCCTCCGACTTCACCACCGCGGACGGCCGCCGGCTGTCGCTGCACGCGGGGACCGATCCGCTGTTCCGCCGGCTGACCGCCGTCATGGGCCGCCCGGAGCTGGCCGACGCGCCCGAGTACGCCACCCGCCTCGCGCGCAGCGAGCACGCCGACGGCCTCTACGCGATCATCGCCGAGTGGGTCGCCGGCCACACCGCCGACGACCTCGCGCGGCTGCTCAACGACGCTGGCGTGCCGGCCTCGCCGCTCATGAGCATCGCCGACATCGCGGCCGACCCGCACTACCGGGAGCGCGGCAGTGTGGTCCAGGTCGAGGACGCCGAGTTCGGTGAGCTCCCCATGCCCGCCCCCTTCCCACGCCTGTCGCGGACCCCCGGCAGCATCCGCAGCACCGGGCCGGCGCTCGGTGAGCACAACGCGGAGGTCTACCGGGACCTGCTCGGCCTCGGCCCCTCCGACCTCGCGGCCCTGCGGGCCGGGGGAGTGATCTGATGAGAGCGGTCGAACCGGCGGCCTTCGGCGCCCGCCTCGACCGGCTCCCGCTCAGCGCGTTCCACCGGCGGCTCGTCCTGGCCCTGGCCGGCATGATCCTCTTCGAGTGGGTCGAGACCTACTCCTTCGCGTTCGTCGCCCCCGCGCTTCGCTCTCAGTGGGGCCTGTCCCTGGGGGACATCGCCGCTGTCGCCGGCGTCGCCTCGCTCGGCGCGTTCGCCGGCGGCATCCTCGCGGGCCGGCTCGCCGACCGTGCCGGGCGCCGCCGCACGATGCTCGTCTTCGTCACGGTCTACTGCGCGGCGACCGTGCTGTGCGTGCTGGCGCAGAATCCCTGGCAGCTCGTGGTGGCGCGCTTCGCCGCCCACTTCGGCACCCAGGGCATGGCGGTGGTGGCCATCGTCGTCCTGACCGAGTTCGTCCCGGCGGCCCACCGGGGACGGTTGCAGACCTACAAGGTGGTCATCGGCTCGCTCGGCATTCCCGTCGCCGGATGGTCGGGCTACCTGCTCGTGCCGTACGCGGACTGGGGATGGCGGGCGGTCTTCGCGCTCGGGCTTCTCGGGAGCGTCTTCGCCTGGCTGATCCGCCGGTGGGTGCCCGAGAGCCCGCGCTGGCTGGCCGCCCGGGGCGACCTCGTGCGCGCGGAGACGATCGTCCGCCAGATCGAGCGCCAGTGCGGGGTGGACACGGCGGAACACGGGCCCGCGGCCCAGGCCGCGACGGCGGCCGGGTCCCCGCCCGCCGCGCCCGCGCCCGCGCGCCTGCGGGACCTGCTGGCCGGCACCCGCCGCCATACCTTCCTCACCGTGTCGGCGATGTGGACGGCCGGGCTGCTCGCCTATTCGGCCTTCCAGACCTGGACGCCCACCCTCCTCTCGGAGAACGGTCTCGAACTCGACGACACCCTCCTCCTGTCGGCCGTCCTCGCCACCGCGGCTCCGCTCGGCGCGCTGCTCGCCGCACCGCTCATCGACCGCTGGGACCGGCGCGTCAGCCAGTTCGTCCTCGGCCTGCTGACCGCGTTCGCCCTGGTGCTCTTCGCGCTCGTCCGGTCCCCGGCCGCCGTCCTGGTCCTCGGCTGCGCCGTCAACCTGCTCTTCCAGATGGCCATTCCGTTCCTCCAGGTGTACTCCGCCGAGGTCTTCCCCACCCGGATCCGCGCGCTCGGCTCCGGCACGGCCAACGCGCTGTCCCGGGTGGTCAACCTCGCGGCGCCCGCGCTGATCGCCTTCCTCTACACCGGTGTCGGCTACACGGCCGTCTTCGTCTTCCTGGCCTGCCTCGCCGCCGCGGGAGGCGTCATCGCCGTCACCGTCGGACCCCGGACGACCGGACTCAGCCTCGAAGCCGCCGCCCACGACGAACCCCACACCCCGTCCGCCGGCACCCCGCACTCCGCGCCCCATCCGCACCCAGGAGCACCCCGCCCATGACCGTCACCGACCTCTCCTACGCCTCGGCCACCGAACTCCTCGCCCTCATGCGACGCCGCGCCCTGTCGCCCGTCGAGCTGATGCACCACACCCTCGACCGGATCCGCACCCACGACGGCGCGCTGAACAGCGTCGTCCGACTCGACGCCGAACGCGCGCTCGCCGAGGCCGCCGACGCCACCGAGCGGATCGCCCGCGACGACGCCGCACTCGGGGCGCTCACCGGACTGCCCGTCCTCGTCAAGGACGGTGAGGACGCCGCCGGCCTGCCAACCAGCCACGGCACCCGCGCCTTCCGCGACAACCCGCCCGCCGCACACGACAACCTGCACGTCGCCAGGCTCCGCGCGGCCGGCGCCATCATCGTCGGCAAGACCAACATGCCGCCCATGGGCGCGGGCGTCCACACCGCCAACGAGGCGTTCGGCACCACCCGCAACCCCTGGGACACCACCCTCTCCCCAGGCGGCTCCAGCGGCGGTTCGGCCGCGGCCGTCGCCGCCGGACTCGTCGCCCTCGCCACCGCCGGCGACGGCGGCGGCTCCACCCGCATCCCCGCCGCCCTGTGCGGGGTCGTCGGCCTCAAGCCGAGCCGCGGTCGCATCCCGCAGGGGCCGGCCCGCACCACCCACTGGCCCCGCAACACCGTCCTCGGCTGCGTCACCCGCACCGTGCGGGACACCGCACTCCACCTCGACGTCGCCGCCGGACACCACCCGGCGGACCCGTACTCGCTGCCCGCGCCCGCCGCCCCCTACCTCGACGCCCTCGACCGGCCCGTCCGGCGCCCGCAGGAACTGCGCGTCCGCGTCATGCGCACCTTCGGCGTCGCCGAACCCGCCCAGCCGCAGCTCGCCGCCCTCGAACGGACCGTCGACACCCTGTGGGCCCTGGGCTTCCGCGTCGTGGACGAGGACGCCCCGCTGCCCGGTGCCGACGACTTCCCGTTGTTCGCCCAGCTCCGGCAGAAGGTCCTCGCCCGCGCCCGGCTCACCAGCGTCCTGGACACCTACACCACCCGCCCGCAGGACTTCGAGCCGTGGTTCGCCGCCGCCCTCGACCAGGGCCGCGCGGTCACGATCGAGGAACTCGCCCGGTACTGGGAGCACCGAACCCGCCTCGACCGATGGGCGGCCGCCCTGTTCACCGACCACGACCTCCTGCTCACCCCCACCGTCCCGACCACCGCCTGGCCGGCCGAAGGCCCCGACATCGAAAAGGCCCTGCGCGAGCGGACCATCCCGATCGCCTACACGTCCGTCTTCAACGACACCGGACACCCGGCGATCAGCGTGCCTTCCGGGCCCGCCCCCGGCGCCGCGGGGCCGCCCTGCGCCGTCCAGCTCGTCGCACCCCACCACCGCGAGGACCTGCTGCTCGCCGCAGCGGCCCTGCTGGAAGAGGCCAACGGGGTCCGCCACCCCTGAGCGCCACCGGAAGGACCACCTTGTCGGGCCGGCTCGATCCCGCTCGCGGAGACCGGCCACCAGGGCCTCCCGCTCACCGGCCCGCCCTGGCGGCGGGCCCTGCAGCTCGGCACCCTGCTCAACGCCGCAGCCTGACCGAACTGATCGTCCTCAACCGGCCCGAGACGGTGACGGGCAACTCGGCGGTGACCGGGCCCTCGGTGATGACGGCCACCGCCAACTCGACCAGCGCCGAGGGCACCCCGACGGCGGCGCCGGCTACGACGACGGGCGTGGCCCCGGTCAGTCCCGGGAGGAACGAGGCTTGTGGCCAGCGGGTTTGGAGAGCAGACCGGGGCCCTGCGCATGGGGGACGGCGAGAGGAAGCGGGGATGCGCCAAGCAGCGCTCCGGCAGGCGGGGACGGGTGTTCATTCCGTCCAGCGCCTTCGGTTGCTACTCGTCGTGCCGTTCTTCCTCGCCGCCGTGCCGGCGCAGGCCGCCGGCGGCTCGCTGAACGTGTCGGTGGAGGCGGTCCCGGGGACCGTGAAGTCCGGTGAGGGCGCGTCATTCCGGGTGCAGTGGACGTGCAGCGGCAGCGGAACGTGTGACGACGCGAAGATCTCGGTTCCGGTACCGACGGCGCTGGCGTCGTCGAACGCGTTCCCCACGCCCACCCCGTCACCGCCGGTGACGGGCTCACCGTGACCGGACCGGCCGACGGCACCCTGCTCATCAAGGGGACCGTCGCACCCGGTCAGACCGCGACCGTGACGTATCAGGTCAAGGTCAAGGCCCACGGTGGCCAGGGCGACCACCGCCTCGGGAACTTCCTCGCCCCGGCCGGCCGGGAGCCGCCGACCGCGTGCGTCCCGCAGAACCCCCTGTGCACCGAGAACCCGACCCGCCCGTCGGCCACGCCGGGGTCCGAGGGGCCGGGTGGGATCCTGCCCAGGACCGGTGCCCAGATCTCGGCCGCCGCACTCGCCGCAGCCCTGCTGCTCGGGTTCGGCGGCTGGATGGTCGTGCGCAGCCGACGCCGCCACCCCGGCGAGGGCGCCGACGAGTCCTGACACGCGGCCCCGGGCCCCAACCCTTGTCGGGTTGGGGCCCGGGGCCGGGGTTCCCGCGTGCCGTCCCACGCGCCGCGTGGCTACCGGCGCTTCGCGGTGGGGGCGCGGCGCGCGGGGTGTTCGAGCTCCTTTCGGCGGTGGAGGCCGAGGGGGTTCGTGGCGGTGCCGCTCGGAGGGGGATCCGAGCGGCACCGGTGGCGAGGGGGTGTCGAGGCCCTGGCTCAGAGGACCTCGTAGTTGGCCATCATGGCCATGTCCTCGTGTTCGAGGTTGTGGCAGTGGAGCATGTAGCGGCCTCGGTAGCCGTCGAAGCGGACGAGGACCTCGACGACCTCGTAGGGGCGGACGTCGACGGTGTCCTTCCAGCCGGCGTCCGTGGGGGCCGGGGGCCTGCCGCCGCGGGAGAGGACCAGGAAGTGGGCGAGGTGGAGGTGGACCGGGTGGTGGAAGTCGCTGCTGAAGCGCCATCGCTCGACGGTTCCCAGGCGGGGGTTCGCCAGGGACTCCGAGCTGTTGAAGGGCTTGCCGTTGATCGTCCACATCGCGTGTCCGTCGTCCCCGCCGCTGCGGCGGAAGTCGAACCGGCGGGTCTTCGTGGCGGTCCTGGGGTCGGGCGAGGCGGGGGTTCCGGAGAGCTGGGTGGGGATCCGGCTGGTGTCGTTCTCCTTGCGGGTGACGCGGAAGCGCATCACCTGGCGCATCCTCCCGTCGGCCAGGGTGTTGACCAGGGTGACGTGGCTGCCGACGGGGCAGGCGGCGAAGTCGACGACGACGTCGAAGCGTTCGGCGGGTGCGACGGGTATCGCGCTGAGGGTCCGCGGCGCCGGCAGGAGGCCCGCATCGCTGCCGACCTGGACGAACGGCAGGTCGTCCCCGTGTTCCCGCTCCAGTGCCAGGCGGTAGCGGCGGGCGTTGGAGGCGTTGAGCAGCCGGAGCCGGTAGCGGGTGGCCGAGACCTCCAGGACGGGCCAGGGGGCGCCGTTGACGAGCTGGACGTCGCCGAGTACTCCGTCCATGTACGCCTCGTCCACGCCGGGTGTTCCGACGCAGCCCGGTGAGACGGCGGGGTAGCGGAACGAGCCGTCCTCCTCGAAGGCCCGGTCGCACAGGAGGAGGGGAAGGTCCTTCTCGCCCTTGGGCAGGGGGAGGGCGTCCTCCTCGTCGTCGTGGACGAGGAACATGCCGGCCAGTCCGCGCCATACCTGCGGTGCGCTGAAGTCCATGCGGTGATCGTGGTACCAGAGCGTCGCCGCGCGTTGGTTCAGCGGGTATTCGTAGGACTTGTAACCCTCCATGACGTTCCAGTCGGAGGCCGCCACGTTCATGCCGTGGTCCGCCTGGTGCGACTTGTAGCTTCCGTTGCGCAACTCGGCGCCGCACTGCGCGGGGAGGAGCAGGTCGGTGGGGTAGCCGTCCGAGTCCGGTGGTGTGACACCCCCGTGGAGGTGCATGGAGGTGGGGACGGACAGCTTGTTGGCCAGTTGGACGACCATCGGCCGCCCCGACCGGCCGACGAACGTCGGACCGGGGAAGATGCCGTCGTACCCCCACACGGTCGTCTTCGTGCCGGGCACGATCTCGACGGCGGCCTCGCGTTGGGTGAGGTCGTAGTAGTCCGTGCCGTTGACGGTGCGGACCGGGGTCGCGACGGGCGGCAGGGCCAGCGGCACGGTGAAGGCCTCGGGCGGTCGCAGTGCGCTGGTCAGCACCTTGCCGGTCTTCTCGCCCGTCACCGCGGCGTACGTGGCCGCGCCGAGGGGGACGGCCAGGCCCGCGCCGGCGCCGGCCGCGAGGGTGAGGAACCGTCGGCGGGAGGTCACCGGCCGTCCTCCCACGCGGGCTTCCGGGGCCCGGGCCGGCCCGGGCGGAAGGTGAAGGCCCAGTACGTCAGCGCCGCGCCGAGCCCGAAGATGGCCATGCCCAGGGGGAGGTGGCCTCCGAGCATCCGGGCTGCGCCCAGCCCCTGCTGGGCGCTGAGCAGGCCGAGCAGGCCCACCGCGCCGAGCAGGGGCCACAGCGGTCCGCGCAGCGCCCGCCACACGGCGGCGGCGGCGAGGGCCTCGACGACGACCAGCGCGCTCAGGAGCTGCGCGTTGGCCGCGTGCCAGGCGAGGAACTCGACGTCGCCGGTGACGAAGAGACCAGCCAGGGCCGCCTGGAAGAGCGTGTCGAGGAGAAACAGGACGGAGACGGCTCTGAACAGGGTGACTGCCCGGATCCACGGTGACCGGGGTGCGTCGGTCACCAGGAGGGCCTGTCGGGCGAGAGACTCGGCTCGGGCCGGAACGGATGCCGGCGCGGCATCGCGTGTGTGGGCCATCTGCGTTTCTCCGATCTTCGTGGTCCGGCCCCGTCCTGTCACGGGGACGCTAGTGCTGTGGTGCGGGCGCGGCTGCTCGGGCCGGGTCCGCACGGAGTTGGCGGGAGGCGAGGAGCGTGAGGGCTCCGGCCGCCGCCAGGACCCCGAAGGCCAGCCGGTAGGACGCGCTTTGGGCCTCCGCGCCTCCGAGGTGTTCGGCGGCGTTCAGCTGGATGGTCGCGATCAGGTTCACGCCGACGGCGGCACCGACGTTGCGGCACAGCGTCACGGCGCCGGTGTAGGAGCCCAGCTGTTCGGCGGGGGCCGTGTTCTGGACCTGGACCAGGCAGGTGGCGGTGGTGAAGCCGGTGCCGAGCCCGACGCAGAGCTGGGTGACGACCGCGAGCGGCAGCGACGGGTGCGTCGTTGTGATGAACAGCAAGGGGCCCAGAGCCAGCAGCACGGCTCCGGAGGTGGCGACCGTCCGGGCGCCGAACCTGCTGATCAGGCCTCCGCAGACGGCGGCGCCGCCGACCCAGCCGAGCGCGCCGACCATGACCACGAGACCGCTCGCGGTCTCCCCGGTCGCGCCGCTCCGGGTGAGTGCCAGCGGGAGCTGGGTGACCGAGGCGTAGAGCACGACGGAGGCGCCGATCGACACGACCGCCGCGGCCCGGATCTCCCGCCGGCGCACGAACGCCACCGGGACCAGGGAGGCCGCCGGGTTGCGCCGTACCTGGGCGATCTGGAGCGCGGCAGCACCGATCAGGACCACACCGGCCAGGACCAGGGCGGGCAGGGCCGGGGAGACCAGGAGCGTCAGCAGTGCGGTCAGGCCTGCGGAGAAGGTCACCAGGATCGGGACGTTCAGCCGCGCCCGGGCCCGCGTGCCACGGCTCGCGCCCGGTGCCAGGCGTGCGACGACCAGGGCGGTGCCGAGCGCGATCGGCAGGTTGAGGGCGAAGACCCAGCGCCAGCCGACCGTGGCCTGCGCCGCCGACCCGAGGGCCGGCCCGACGACGGCGGCCAGCCCCCACACGCCGGACAGCAGCCCCTGCATCCGGGCGCGCCCGGCGGCGTCGAAGAGCTGGCCGACCAGGACGTAGGACAGGGTGACGACGGCTCCGGCCCCGAGCCCCTGCAGGGCCCGGGCGGCGATCAGCAACGGCATGTCCGGGGCGGCGGCCACGCCGGCCGAGCCGGCGGCGAAGAGCAGCAGGGCGACGCTCATGGTCGCCTTCGACCCGAACCGGTCGGCGGCGGCGCCGGCCACCGCGGTGGCCAGCACGCTGCACAGCAGGAAGCCGGACACCAGCCACGGGTAGAGCTCTTCGTGGCCGAGCGTGCGGGCCATGGTCGGCAGCAGCGAGCCGACGACGGTCGAGTCCGCGGCGGCGAGGAAGAGCGCCAGGAGCGCGCCGGCGATCAGGGCGCGGCGCCCCGCCGGGGCGCCGCCTCCCGTCTTCGCCGTCTCCGGCGCCTCGTCGAGGAGGGTCACCGGGCCCCGCCGTCGGACTTGAGGCTGCGCTCGAACTCCTGGAACCCGTCCTCGATGCCGATGTGGATGTCGTTGAGCACGAGGTAGCCCTGGGCGACGAGCGGGGAGTCCCGCAGTTCCTCGACCAGGAAGTAGTACGCCTTGAGGTCCTCGGTCTCCAGGAGCGCGAAGTCGGTGAAGGTGGTGTGGAACGCCTCGGCGTCGAAGAAGCGGGCCTTCACCCGGTCCGCGTACTTGCCGAAGACGGGGTGGATGTGGGCGGCCTCCAGGGCTCCGCGCTCCTCGCGGGGCAGGTTCAGCCAGGCCGGCGTGAACGAGTACTTCAGGATGACGGCGTACTTCATCAGGGGATCCTTCGCTTGTGGGGCTTCAGCGGACTTCAGCGGACTTCAGGGGACTGCAGAGGACTGCAGCGGGCTTCAGGGGTCTTCGGGGTCTTGCGGGTGGGGCCACGGCTCCGGGACCCGTCGGGGGACACGGGCCCCGGAGCCGTGGAGCTCTGTCAGACGTGGATCGAGGTGGCGCCGCTGAACCTCTCCAGGAGGGCGCGCGTCTCCTCGTCGATCGCATCGTCGAGCTTGGTGATCGGCCCGGACAGGGCGTGCTTCGAGAAGGCGATCCCCAGCTGGGTCTGCATCTCGTGGATCAGGTTGCCCTCGGTGTAGTCCAGGCCGAAGACCGTCTTCGCCTGCTGCTCGAACAGCCCGGCCAGGCGGAAGTTCAGCTCCTCCGTCGCGGTGATGATGCGTCGCATCGCCGCGTGCTCCTCGGCGTCGAAGGACGGGATGAGCTGGTCGATCACCCAGTGGTCGGTCCGGATGTGACGTTCCTCGTCCAGGTTGTGCAGGTGGAGCAGCTTGGACAGGAAGTACTGCATCTGCGGGTCGTGGGACCGCGTGCGGCGCTCGATGACGGTGATCAGCGACTCGCCGATGTACGCCGTGCAGCAGAGCGCCGCGAGCTTGACGTACGGGGACTCGTCGCCCAGGAACAGCGCGAGGCGCTCGGCGAAGAGGTTGTCGGGCAGGGTGAAGTCGGTGCCGCCGAGCTCGCGCACGTACCGGTAGAAGGCGTTGGCGTGGTTGAGCTCCTCCGAGGCGAAGCAGGAGAGCGCGTCGTGGAGGCCGCGCCCCTCGGTGAACGGGTCCTCCTTGCCCTGGACCTCGGACAGCACGATGGACATGACCGCCGAGACGTGCCGCTCGATCTCCGCGAGCTGGGCGAGCTCCTTGACCGCGTAGGCGACGGCGGCCTGCTCGTGGCCCTCCTCGGCGAAGCAGACCCGGGACAGGAAGGCCAGTTCGGCCTCGCCCCGCGCCTTCTCCCAGGGGAGGGCGTTGGGGTGGAAGGTGTTGATGTGGGCGAGTTCGTTGACCCGCTCCAGCGCCTGGGCGGTCACGCGGCCTCCACCTCGATGTAGCTGAGCGCGTTGTAGATCGTGCGGGCGGTGTCGACGATCTCCCGACGGCCGTGCATCACCCGGGTGTTGTCGATGAGGGCGACGTCGCCGTCCTGCCATTCGAGGTTCTCGGTGAGCCGCTCGGTGACCTCCTCCACCTCCGCCAGCAGGGCGGGGGCGAACTCGGTGCCGTCGGCGAACGTGATGCGGGGCTTCTCGTAGTTGGTGGAGGGCCCGAGGATCGAGTTCGCGAAGGCGATCCGGTCGCCGAACAGGGTGGACGCCGCGGCCGGCGTGCGGAACGCGTAGGTGATCCCGCCGTCCTGCTGGAGGGCGACCTCGGTGCCCGGGGCGGCGGCCGCGAGGCTCAGGAGGTGGTCGAAGGTGATCTCCTCCTGCGGCACCCGCTGCTGGAGCATGTGGAAGGCCATGGCCCGCCACTGCTTCTCGCCGACGTACCGGGAGTAGACGATGTCCTGGGCCGAGAAGGCGGCCCTGGCCTCGTCGGAGAGCGCCTCCCACACCCGGTGGCCGTCGCAGACGGTGGTCTGCGAGCCCTCCCGGGCGGCCTTCTCGGAGAAGAACCAGGCGAGGTGGGAACGGAACGGGTTGTTGCCGTTCTCGGTGTGCAGGCCGATCGGGCCCGTCCCGGCGTCGACCTTCTGGGCGACCTCCGAGTAGAAGTCCCGCGCCGGGTCGATGGTGGTGGAGACGCTGGTGTTCTTCACCAGTGCGGTGAACGACTCCATGTCGGCGCCGAACCCGCGCAGCAGGAGGAAGCCGGACTCGGCGAGCAGCTTCAGCAGGTGGTCCCGGTCGATGTCGGCGATCGAGCCGGGGCCGGCCGGCGTGATCACGAGGCCCCGGCCGTGGCCGTAGGGCGCGGTCAGCAGTGCGGTGGTCATGCGTGCTCCTCGATCAGGTCCTGCTGCAGCAGGAACTCGCGGACGGCCGGCCGCTTCGGGCGGCCGGTGACGGTGAAGCAGGTGAGGTAGCGGGGGTCGGACTCCCGCATCAGACGGATCTCGGTGACCCGTTCGACGTCGGACAGGTGCTCCTGCCCGAAGGCGGCGATCCGGTCACGGATCTCGTCGTGGTCGCCGTCGTCGTCCACGACGAACAGGCCCCGGACGGTGTCCAGACCGTCCGCCAGGACGACGGCCTCCCGGACGAACCCGAGCTGCCGGTACTGGCCCTCGACCCACTCCGGCGAGATGTTGCGGCCGCCGGCGGTGATGATGATGTTCTTCTTGCGGCCGACGATCCGGATGTAGCCGTCCTCGTCGATCTCCGCCAGGTCGCCGGTGTGCAGCCAGCCGTCCTCGTCGACCGCACAGCTGGACGGGTCCTCGACGGTGTACCCGGCGAACAGCGAACTGCTGCGGACGTACAGCTCGCCGTCCTCGGCGAGGCGTACCGAGACGTGGTCGAGCGGCTTGCCGACGGTGCCGGGGCGTACGTTCCCGGGGAAGTTCCACGCCACCACCGAGCTGTTCTCGCTCAGGCCGTAGCCCTCGTAGAGCGGGAGCCCGTACTCCTGCAGCCGGACGAGCACCTCCGGCGGCACCGGGGCGCCCCCGCAGGCGATGAAGACGCTGTCCGGGTGGCCGAACAGCCGCTCGCGTCGCTGCGCCAGGCTCTCGTCGGGTCGGGCGTCGCACACGGCGAGCAGCAGGGCCGCCATCGTCGGCGGGACCACCATGGCGGTGGGCCGGGCCGAGCGCAGCAGCGCGAGCATGCGCGGCGCGGCGTCGCCCGAGGTGCCGACCAGGGCGGTGCCCGGCGGCAGGAACGCCACCGATCCGCCCGCCAGGAAGGGCATGTACAGACCGGTGACCTGCTCCACGAGCAGGCTGAGCGGCACGATGGACAGGTACCGGTGGAACACCTGGGGGTCCGTGCGGGCGGCCAGCGAGGCCAGGAGCGACTCGACCCCGTGACGCCTGATCATCACACCCTTGGGGACCGAGGTGGTCCCCGAGGTGTGGATGATCTTGAAGACGGCGTCCTCGTCCTCGGAGGGCGGGGCGGCGGGCCCGCGCTCGCCGCGGTCGGCGGCGGACAGGAGTTCCGGCAGGTCGACCGGGAGGACCGGGCAGTCCCGCGTGAACACGTTCTCCGCGCCCCACTGCGCCAGCCGTTCGCGGCCTCGCCCGTCGACCAGGCAGGCGTCGGCCGTGGCCAGCAGCGAGGCGGCCTGCTCCGCGGAGAACGCGGTCGGGACGGGGACCTCGACCGCACCGGAGAAGAGCAGCCCGAGGTCGGCGACGACCCATTCGGCCGAGTTCTCGGCCAGCAGGCCCACCCGAGGGGCGCGACCGATGCGGGCGGCCAGGGCGGACAGTTCGGCGGCGAGCTCCCGTGCGGCCCCGATGATCTGACGGTACGTCCAGGTCTGCGAGGCGCCGCCGGTGGCGGAGAGCACCTCCACCATGGTCCGGTCGCTCTCGGCGCGGGCCAGCAGCCCGCCGATGAGGGAGGCGCGGGGCTCAGACACCGGCGAGCTCCCTGCGGCTCGGGATCAGCTTCATGTCGATGGAGTTGAAGTGGTAGCGGCCGACGCCGTTGACGAAGGACGAGGTCTGGTCGGCGATCACCGCGTAGACGACCAGGGGCTTCTGGTCGTAGAAGGTCCCCCAGTTCTTCAGCTCCTCCGGGTCGAGGCGCCCCGGGTCGGCCTCGCCGACCGGGTTGAAGATGATGCCGAGCCGGCGCTGGAGGGCCAGCGAGCGCTGCGTCGAGGTCATGACGGCGTACCGGCAGCCCCGGCTCCACAGGACGACGGCGAGTGCCTTGAAGAGTTCGGCTCCGGCCGTGGCGCGGACCGAGGCCACGGACCCCAGCTGGATGATCTCGCCACGGTTGACCGGGACCTGCCGGTGCGAGGAGATCAGGCTCTCGACCGGGACGTCCAGGTACGTCTCCAGGAAGAGCGGGTCGGCGCCGGCGACGGTGATCCCGGTGCAGGCCAGAACCTCTTCGGCACCGGACTCGGAATCCTTCTCCAGATAGGAGAGGAAGAATTCGGGGTTCACTTCGACATTTGCGCCGAAGCTGTCGGAATAGACCTTCTGGACGAGCTTGGCGGATTCCATCCACCATTTTGATCCGCGTTCAGACAGAAGAATTCTCATGAGATTCTATCTCCCCGTTGATGTGCGCGTTTCTTGATGCGGCAGCGAGGATCTCTCCGGGTCGCTGCCGGGTGAGCCGCCGCCGACCATCACTGGAGAGCGGCGACAGTGATGTCGTCGAGACCGTGCTCGGTGGCGTTGACGTGCTGATTCGCCGGCCACCCGGCCAGTGGCCCACGTGGCCCACGTGGCCCGCGCGGTGCGGCGGAAGCGGCGAAGAGGCCCAGGGCCAGCGTGGCCGGCGACAGGAACTCTGCGGATTCGATGGGTTCCGCGAACATTTCTCACCCCCCAGGGAAATGTCGTGACGCGCCTGGGGTCTGCACTCTCGCCCCCCCTGGCGATGAGGAAACCATACCGCACCAAGCGGAAGGTCCCAAGCGATTTACGGGTGGATCTCCGTGCACGCAGCAGCCGTTGAAAAATTGACTTCCCGAGCCCCGTCGGGTGCCTTCTCCATTGCCCTTTTTCGGACGATTGGCCGCGCCGCTTCCCCGATGCCTACACGCCGGCGCGGACGCGCTCGCCGACGGACGCGGACGGGGGCTCCGCGTCCTCGCTCTCGCGCACGCCGTGCCGCTGCCACCACCGGGCCATCGGGGCCGGGGCCCACCAGGCGGCGCGCCCCAGCAGGCGCAGGACGGCGGGCATCAGCAGCAGCCGCACGATCGTGACGTCGAGGACGATCGCGACCGCCATGCCGACACCGATCATCTTCACGAAGCTGATGCCGGAGGTGGAGAAGGCGGCGACCACCACGACGAGGAGCAGCGCGGCACTGGTGATGATGCGGGCACTGCGCTGGACGCCGGAGGCGACGGCCTCGACGGGGTCCCCGGTGCGGTCCCACTGCTCGCGCATCCGGGCGAGCAGGAACACCTCGTAGTCCATCGACAGCCCGAACAGCACCGCGAGCATCAGGATCGGCTGGCTGGCGTCGATCGTCCCGGTCGCGGTGAAGCCGAGCAGGGAGTCCCCGTGCCCCTGCTGGAACACCCAGACCACGACACCGAAGGCGGCGAACAGCGACAGCGCGTTCATCAGCACCGCCTTCGCCGGCAGGACGACCGAGCCGAAGGCGAGGAAGAGCAGCAGCATCGTGGCGAGTGCGGCGGTCAGCGCCATCCACGGGAGGTGGGATCCCAAACTGTCGAGCTGGTCGACGAGTTCGGCGCTGGTCCCACCGACCAGCGTGGCGGAGTCCGCCGGCGGCTGCACACCGCGGATCGCGGTGACCAGGCCCCGGGCCTCCTTGCTCATCGGGTACTGCGAGTATCCGACCCGGACGAGGGCCGAGGAGCCCGCGGCGGAGACCACCCGCGCGTCGTCGACACCGGGGACCTGGGCGACCCGCTGGGCGAACGCCGCCAGCTCCGCCCGGGACTCCGGCCGGTCGGCCGGCCGGTCGCCGTTCAGCGTCACCACGACGGACATCGGCGAGGTCAGGTTGCGGGCGAAGTCGCGGTCGAGCTTCTCGCTCGTCACCCGGCTCCCGGTGCCCTCGGGCAGCACCTTCTCGGTGACGCCGCCCCAGTTGGCCTGCAACAGCGGGAGACCGACCGCGAGCAGGAGCGCGACCACCGGCACGGCGACCAGCACCGGCTTCGCCATGACCGCGCGTGCGGCGCGGTACCAACGGCCCTGCTGGGAGCGCTCGCCGGCGTGGGAGCGCCCCCCGGCGCGGCCGGAGCCCGGCAGGGGGATCCGCAGCGCGTTGACCCGTGTCCCCAGGGCGGCGAGCAGCGCCGGAAGGACGGTCAGCGACGCCGCCATGGCGATCGCGACAGCCGCGACGCCGCCGTAGCCCATGGACCGCAGGAAGCCCTGCGGGAAGATCACCAGACTGCCCACCGAGACGGCGACGGTGACACCGGAGAAGGCGACGGTCCGCCCGGCCGTCGCCATGGTGTTGCGCACGGCGGCGGCGACCTCGCGCCCCGCGTCCAGCTCCTCCTTGAACCGGCCCACCATGAACAGCGCGTAGTCGATGGCCAGGCCGAGGCCCAGCATCGTCACGATGTTCAGCGAGAAGACCGAGACGTCGGTGACCCAGGTCAGCATCCGCAGGACCGTGAAGGACCCGAGCACGGCCACGGCCCCGATCACCAGGGGCATGGAGGCGGCGGCGAGACCCCCGAAGATCAGCACCAGGAGGAGGAGCAGCAGCGGCGCGGAGAGCGTCTCGGCGCGCGACGTGTCCTCCTTGGTCAGCGCGCTCACATCGTCGAAGACCACCGCACGGCCGGTCAGGCCGAGGGTCACGCCCTCCGCCGCGAAGGAGCCCTTGATCCGGCCGAAGAGCTCCTTCGCCCCGTCGGCGTCGGGGGCGTTGAGCCGGAGCGAGGCGAAGGTCGCGTGCTGGTCGTGGGAGACGAACGCCGGCGAGCCCGTCGTCCAGAACGTGCGGACCGCGGCCACGTCGCTGCCGGACAGCCTGCGCAGCGAGTCCTCGACGGCCGTACGGAACTCCGGGTCCTGCACGGTGCGCCCCGGGTCGCTGAACAGCGCGATCACGTCGGTGCGTTCCCCCGGGAACCGCTGCTCGATCCGTTGCGCGGCCCGCTGCGACTCGCTGCCGGGAGTGTCCCAGCCCCCGCCGCTCAGCCGACTGCCGACCTGCCCGCCCCAGACCACTCCCACGGCGACGACGACGAGGCCCAGTACGAGCACGAGCCGCCTTCGCCGGACGACCAGGTCCCCCCAGCGCGAAAACACGACACCCCCATCCCCCGGCACTGAACGCAGCGCCGGGAAAGCGCAGTTAACAGTGTTCGCAAACGCCGTTAGCTAAAGCTATCTGCGTTAATCTTGTCAAGTGCGGGCACGCGCCGGTGCCCGTCCGGAGAACAGGAGCCACATGACCGCCCAGAGCGCCGCACTGCAGGACCGGAGGGCCCGGTTGCGCGAGGAGACCATGGCCGAGATCCTCCGCACGGCGAGGAAGCTGCTGGTGAACGAGGGCCCGAACGCCGTGTCGCTGCGGGCCATCGCCCGCGAGATGGGCATGACCGCCCCGAGCCTCTACCGCTACTACGGGCATCACCGTGACCTCGTGCAGGCCCTGACGGCCACCCTCTACGACGATCTGGCGGCCCATCTCATCCAGGCCAGGGACCAGTCCGAGGACTCCACGCCCGCGGGGCGGTTCCTTGCCTCCTCCCGCGCCATGCGGGACTGGATCCTCGGGCACAAGGCCGAGTTCACCCTGATCTTCGGCAAGCCGGTCAGTGATGCGGACTGCAGCCCCGGCGATCCCTGTCATGAGGCCAGCTGGCGCTTCGGGGGTGTCTTCGTCGGCCTGATGATGGAGTTCTGGAGGGCGGGAACGATCCCGACGCCCGCCCCCGGCACGCTCGACCCGCAGTGGTTGAGTCAGCTGGAGGAGGTCCGCGAGCACGTGGGCGCGGAGCCTCCCCTGGAGGTCCTCTGCGTCTTCGTCCAGGCCTGGGCCCGGCTGTTCGGGATGGTCTCCATGGAGGCCCTCGGCCACCTGGCCTTCGCCCTGTCCGACCCGGAGCCGATGTTCGAGCACACCCTGCGCGAGATCCTCGCCATGCTCCACCCGGCTCCGGCCGGTGCGGGCTCGGAGTTCGAGGCCGGGGTGGTCACCGTTCCCGCCTGATGTTCCCGCGAGCCGCCGGCGGCCTCGGCCCCGTCCGGACCGTCGTCCTGGCAGGTTGCGGCGGCAGGCCGGCGTGCAGGCTGAACCCGACGGGCACCGCACGGCGGACGGCGGACAGCGGGGCCCCGGTGGTGCCGGGGCCCCGCTGTGGTTGCGGGCGTGGTCACGGGCGGGGGCGGCGGCGGGGTGGCGGGGGGAGGGCGGTGCGGTCGGCCTTGCCGTGGGCGGTGGTGGGGATCGCGGCGAGCGGGACGATGCGGGAGGGCACCATGTGCTCGGGCAGGTGGTCGGCGAGGTGACCGCGCAGGGCGGTCTCGTCGAGCTGGTCCGGGGCGCCGTCGGCGGGGACGGCGTACGCGACCAGGGTCCGGCCGTCGCGGAGGACCGCGACCGCGTTGCGGACCCGGGGGTGGCGGCGCAGGGTGGCCTCGATCTCGCCGAGTTCGACGCGCTGGCCGCGGATCTTCACCTGGGTGTCGATCCGGCCGAGGTAGTCGAGGTGGCCGTCGGGCGACCAGCGGGCCAGGTCCCCGGTGCGGTAGACCCGTTCGGTGCGGCCGGCGATCGGCAGTTCGACGAAGCGTTCGGCGGTGAGGTCCGGGCGGCCCGCGTAGCCGCGGGCCAGGGAGGGGCCGGCGAGCAGGAGTTCACCGGGGACGCCGACGGGGGCGAGGTCACCGGACTCGTCGACGACGTAGGCGCGGACGTTGGAGAGCGGGCGGCCGATCGGGACCAGGTCCCCGTCCTCGTGCGGGCGGCAGGCCCAGCCGGTGACGTCGATGGTGGCCTCGGCGGGTCCGTACATGTTGTGCGCGGCGGCCTGCGGCAGGGTGGCGGTCAGGGTGTTGGCGAGCCCGGGCGGCAGGGCTTCGCCGCCGCACAGCACCGTGCGGAGGGTGGTGCAGCGCTCGACGCCGGGCTCGGTGACGAACAGCCCGAGCATCGACGGCACGAAGTGCACCATGGTGACCCCGTGCCGCTGGATCAGCTCGACCAGGGCCTGCGGGTCGCGGTGGGCGTCCGGCGGTGCGACGGCCAGGGTGCCGCCCGCCAGGAAGGCGAGCAGGAGTTCCCAGAGGGAGACGTCGAAGGTGTACGGGGTCTTCTGCAGGAGGACGTCGGCGGGGCCGAGGCGGTGGCGGTCGAGCATCCCGGCGAGCCGGTTGGCGAGGGCGGCGTGGGTCAGTTCGACGCCCTTGGGCTCGCCGGTGGAACCGGAGGTGAAGATGACGCAGCAGAGGCCGTCGACGACGGCGGGCTCCGCGCGGTGGCGCTGCCAGTCGAAGGGGGCCGGGGCGGGGGCGGTGGCGGACGGTACGCCGGTCAGCGGGAGGACCGGGACCGGGTGCCCGTCCGGCAGAGGTGGCGCGGTGGCGTCGGTGAGGAGCAGCGCCGCCCGGGTGGAGTCCAGCATGGCGCGCAGCCGGGCCGGCGGGTGTTGCGGGTCCAGCGGGACGTACGCGGCGCCGGAGAGCAGGATGCCGAGGACGGCGGTGACCAGGTCGGGGCCGCGGCGGGCGGAGAGGCCGACCACAGCGCCGGGGCCGATGCCCCGGGCGATCAGCCGGCCGGCCAGGGCGGCGGCGTCGTCGAGGAGTTGGCGGTAGGTGAGGGTGTCGTCCCCGTACCGCAGGGCGATCGCGTCGGGGGTGCGTGCGGCCCGCCGGCAGATCGCCTCGTGGACGGGGGTGCGCGGGGCGGGTGTCGGGTCGGGGTTGAAGCCGAGCAGGGTCGGCAGGTCGGTGCGGTCGCTCATCCGGCCACCGCCTGGGCGGCGATCGCGCGCGGGGTCGGGGACCCGGCGAGGGCGGCGATGTCGATCGGGGTGGCGAGTGCGCGCTGGACCTGGGAGATCATCCGGATGAAGAGCAGGGACTCCCCGCCGAGGGCGAAGAAGTCGGAGTCGGCGCCGATGTCGGGGACGCCCAGCAGGGTGCGCCAGATGTCGAGGACCCGGCCGAGCGGTGCGTCGACGGAGGCGACGGGGGAGGCGACGGCGGCGGCGGCGGCGGCGGAGGGGGAGGGGGAGGGGGAGGGGGAGGCGTCGAGCCAGTGCCGGGTGGCGGCGAACGGGTGGGTGGGCAGGGCGGCCCGGTGGGCGGGGGCGCCGGCCCGGACGGCGGGCCAGTCCAGGTCGACGCCGTGCGCCCAGAGCTGCCCGAGGCCGCCGAGCAGGTCGGCGCGCCGGGGCTGCAGGGCGACCATGGCGGTGTGCCGGGCCGCGGGGATCTGCCGGGCGCTGCCGATCAGTCCGGTGCCGGGACCGACCTCGACCAGCACCAGCCGGGCGCGGTCCGCGACGGCCTCCACCGCGGCCTGGTAGCGGACCGGGCTGCGCAGCTGCTCGGCCCAGTAGCCGGCCCGGCGGACGCCGCCCACCGGCAGCAGGCCGCCGTCGACGCTGCTGACCACCGGGACGGTGGCGGGGCGGGCCGGGACGCCCGCGGCGACGGTGCCGAGGGCGGTGGCGGCGTCGGCCATCATCCGGGAGTGGAAGGCGCGGCGGGCGGGCAGCGGCCGGTGCGGCACGCCGTCGGCTTCGAGCCGTTCGCGCAGTCGGTCGATCGGGGCGACGGGGCCGGAGACCACCACCACCTCGGGGGCGTTGAGCGAGGCGAGGTCCAGCTCGTCGAGGTCGGCGAGGTGGCGGCGGACCGTCGCTTCGTCGGAGAGGACGACGAGCATCCGGCCCTCGGGGGCGCGCTGCATCAGCGCCCCGCGTTCGACCACCAGCCGCAGCATCTCCTCCGGGGTGAGTTCCCCGGCGAGCGCGGCGGCGGCGAACTCGCCGACCGAGTGGCCGATCAGCGCGGCGGGCTTCACCCCGAGGGAGAGCAGCAGCCGGCCGAGCGCGTACTCGTGCAGGACCAGGGCGGGCTGGGTGAGGTCGGTGCGGTGGACCAGTCCGTCCGGGTCGCTGCCGAGCAGCAGGTCGCGCAGGTCGACGCCGAGCAGGCCGTGGACGTGGTCGGCGCCCCGGTCGAGGTCGGCGGCGAACCCCGGGAAGCGGCGGTACGGCCAGGCGGCCATGCCGGGGGCCTCGGCGCCCTGGCCGGGGAAGAGCAGGACCACCTCGGGTCGGCGCAGCGCGGTGCGGCGGGGAGCGACGGCCAGCGCCCGGGCGGCGGAGGCCGGGTCCTCGGCGACCACGGCGAGGCGGTGCGGGAAGTGCCGGCGGTGTTCGCGGCCGGTGGCGGCGGCGTCGCGCAGCGGCAGCTCGGGCCGCGCGTCCAGGTGTGCGGCGAGTCGTTCGGCGGCGGTCCGCAGGGCGTCGTCGCCGCGGGCGGAGAGCACCAGCAGCTCGGGGCCTTCGGCCGGGGGCGCCGGTGCGGCGGCGGGCGGGGCCTCGGTGAGGATCACATGGACGTTGGTGCCGCCGAGGCCGAAGGAACTGACGGCGGCACGGCGGGGCGTCCCGGGGACGGCGGGCCAGTCGCGGGCGACCGTGTCCACGGTGAACGGGCTTGCCGGGTCAAGCAGTTCGGCGCGCGGTTGGCTCACCCCGGCGAGTGGCGGGAGCTGCCGGGTGCGCAGTGCGAGCACGGCCTTGATCAGCCCGGCCACCCCGGCGGCGGCCGACAGGTGCCCGATGTTCGCCTTGACCGAGCCGAGCGAGCAGCGGGCCCCGCCGGCCTTGAACACCTCCTGCAGGGCAGCGAGTTCGATCGCGTCGCCGACCTCGGTGGCGGTGCCGTGCGCCTCCAGGTAGCCGACGGTCGCCGGGTCGACACCGGCCCCGGCGTAGGCGCGGGCCAGGACGTCGACCTGGCCGGCCACGCCGGGAGCCGTGTAACCGACCTTGGCGGCGCCGTCGTTGTTGATCGCGGAGCCGGAGATCAGCGCGTGGATCAGGTCGCCGTCCCGGCGGGCGTCCTCGGCGCGTTTGAGCGCGACCACGCCGACGCCGCTGCCGGGCACCGTCCCGTTGGCGCCGGCGTCGAACGGCCGGCAGCTGCCGTCCGGCGACATGATGCCCTTGGGCTCGTACTGGTAGCCGGACTGCTGGGGGAGCGCGAGGTAGGCGCCGCCGGCCAGGGCGAGATCGCAGTCGCCGGTGCGCAGGCTCTGGCAGGCCAGGTGGACGGCGGTCAGCGAGGTGGAGCAGGCGCTCTGGACGGTGATCGCCGGGCCGCCGAGGCCCAGCCGGTACGCGATCCTGGTCGCCAGGTGGTCCTTCTCGTTGGCGAGCACCACGGAGAGCAGACCGTCCGTCTCCAGCACGGCCGGGTCGGCGAGCACGTGCTGCTGGAGGTAGTAGTTGTAGCCGGTGCCGGCGAACACGCCGACCCGGCCCGGCGGAGCGTCGGTGATCAGGCCGCCGGACTCCAGGGCCTGCCAGGCGGTCTGCAGCAGCAGCCGGTGCTGCGGGTCCATCAGGTCCGCCTCGCGCGGCGGGATGCCGAAGAAGGCGGAGTCGAACAGCTCCGGGTCGGCGAGGGTGCCGCGCACCGGGACGTAGCCGGGCTCGTCCAGCCGCTCGGCGGGGACGCCGGCCGCGAGCAGCTCGGCGCGGTCGAGCCGGCTGACGCTGATCCGGCCGGCCACCAGGTTCGACCAGTACTCGTCCAGGTCGGCGGCGCCGGGGAACCGGCCGGCCATGCCGACGACGGCGATCTCCTGGCTCATCTGGGTCCTCCCGTGGTCGTCGCGCGCAGGTGTGCGGCCATGGTCTGCACGGTGGGGAAGCGGTAGAGGTCGGTCAGCGGGATCGGGCGGCCGCCCAGCTGCTCCTGGAGCCGGCGGCGGACCAGGGCGACGCCCAGTGAGTCGCCGCCGACGTCGAAGAAGCCCTCGTCGGTGTCGAAGTCATCGGTGCCGAGCACTCCGGCCCAGACCTTGGAGATCAGCTCCTCCAGGTCGCCGGCCAGGACGGCGGAGGGGGTGGCGGCGGCGGTGGCCGGGGCGGAGGGGCCGGCGGGAGCGGACAGCGCCCCGAGGGCGCGCAGGTCGACCTTGCCGTTGCGGTCCAGCGGGAAGGCGTCCACCGCGAGCCAGCGCTGCGGGCGCTCGTACGGGGCGAGCCCGGGTTCGACGGCGGCGCGGATCCCGGCGAGCAGGTCGGCGGGCGCCTTGACGGCCGCGCACAGCCGCTCGGCGGCGACGAACACCACGGCGTCCAGGACGCCGGGCCGCTCGCGGATCCGGCGCTCCACGTCGACCGGTTCGACCCGGTGGCCGGCGATCTTCACCTGCCGGTCGGCGCGGCCGAGGAAGCGCAGCCGCCCGTCGGCGCCCCAGCGGACCAGGTCGCCGGTGCGGTACTCGCGTTCGCCGGAGCGCTCACCGGGGCGTTCGACGAACGCCGCGGCGGTGCGCTCCGGGTCGCCGAGGTAACCGTCGGCGAGGCCGGCGCCGGTGGTGCGCAGTTCGCCGACGGCGCCGGGCGGTACGGGGCGGCCGGCGTCGTCGGTGATCCGCACGCCGGTGCCGAACACCGGTGAGCCGATCGGGAACGGGTCGGGCACCTCGTGGGCGCCGTCGGCGTGGAAGACGGTGGTGAAGGTGGTGTTCTCGGTCGGCCCGTAGCCGTTGGTGATCCGCAGCCCGCCGCACTGCCGCAGCACCCGGCGGACGTGGTCGGGCGAGACCACGCCGCCGCCGGTGAACAGCTGGCGCAGGCCCGCGAAGGCCTCCGGCCGGTGGTCGGCGACCAGGTGGAACAGGCCGGAGGTGAGCCAGGCGTGGGTGGTGCGGGAGGCGGGGAGGAAGTCGGCCAGGCCGCCGGGGGTGGGCTCCCCGGGCGGGTGCACGACCACCGTGCCGCCGGCGGCGAGCGGTACCAGCAGCTCCAGGGTGGAGGCGTCGAACGCCAGCGGGGAGAGCCGCAGCATCCGGGCCCCGGCCGGGCGGGCGAACAGCTGACCGTCGTCGGCCAGCCGCAGCACCGCCCGGTGCGGGACCACGATGCCCTTGGGCTCGCCGGTGGTGCCGGAGGTGAAGGAGATGTACGCGGCCGCGCCGGGCCCGGCCGGTGCGCCGGTCCGCGGCGGGGCGGGCGCGGTGTCCGCCGCGAGGTCGGCCGGCGGGCACCGGGGGACGGCGGCGAGGGCCGGGTCGTCCGGGGCGCCGCCGATGCGGGCGGTCGGGGCCACGGTCTCGGCGATGCGGGTGCGGCGGTCGGCGGGAACGCCGGGGTCGACGGCGACATAGGTGGCGGGCAGGCTCAGGACACCGAGCACGGCGACGGCCTCGGCGGCCGAGCGGGGCAGCTCCAGCACCACCCGGTCGCCGGGTCGGACGCCGAGGGCGCGCAGCCGGTCGGCCTGGGCGAGGGCGCGGTCGAGGAGTTGGCGGTACGTCAGAACGGTTCCGCCGTGCGGATCGTCGACGGCCACCGCGTCGGGCTGCCGCTCGGCCTGCCGCTCGAAGCGGGTCCACAGGTCGTCCTCTCCGGTGAACTCGCCGCCCCCGCCGAGCTGGTGGAGCCTGAGCAGCTGCCCGTCGGAGATTCCGGTGACCTCGCCGAGCGGGGCGTCCGGCCGGGCGGCGAGTTCGGCGAGGACGGTCCGGAAGGACTCGGCGAGTTCGCCGGCGTCGGCCGCGTCCTGCGCCGAACTCGCGTACTCCAGGGCCAGCCTGGGCCGCCGCGACCAGTCCTGGACGAACAGCACGGCGTCGAAGACGGAGCCGTGGCAGTGGCCCTCGTGCACCCGCCACTCGCCCTCGGCGGTGTCGAAGCGGTCCGGGACCAGGTCGTGGTGGGCGGCGAAGCCGAGCTGGGCGACCGGGTTGCGGGCGGCGTCGACCTCGCCGGCGAGCGCGTCGACCACCCGGGCGAAGGGCAGGTCGGCGTCGCTGACGGCGTCGGCGAGCGCGGCCGCGGTGGCGCGCACGTAGGCGGTGCCCGGCTGCCGGTCGTCGATCCGGCAGCGGACCGGGACGATCCGGGTGCACAGGCCGATGAGGTCGGCCATGCCGGCCTCGGACCGGCCGGCGGCGGCCACGCCGAGCAGCAGGTCCGAGGTCCGGGCGCGGCGGGCGGCGGCCAGGGCCCAGGCGGCGAGCAGGACGGCGGTGACGGTGGTCCGGGCGCGGCGGGCGAGCCCGTCCACGCCCTCGGCGACGGCGGGCTCCAGTGCGAAGACCAGTCGTTCGCCGCGTCCGTCGGCCTCCTCCGCGCGGGGGCGGTCGGTGGGCAGGGTGGCGACCAGCGGGGCGCCGGCCAGCCGGGCGGTCACCCGCTCGGTGGCGGCGGTGAGCTCACCGGCGGCGTCCTTGGCGGCGAGCCGGGTGGCGGTCCACTCGGGGGACGGCGCGGCGGCGGGCAGCGCGCCGGGTCCGTCCTGGTAGAGGCGGGCGAACTCGCGCCAGAGCACGCCGATGCTCCAGCCGTCGGCCAGCGCGTGGTGCAGCAGCACGGTGAGCAGGGTCCGGTCCCCGGCGTCGGTGCGCACGAACACCACCGGCGGCTGCTCGAAGGGGCGCAGCAGTTCGGCGGCGCGCCGCCCGTACAGCTCGTGCACGGCCCGGACCGGGTCCGTGCCGGCGGGCAGGCGCTGGTGCAGCAGCCGCGGGCCGTGCTCGGGGGGCAGGACGCTCCGGCGGGCGCCCCGGCCGTGTTCGCTGAACAGGGTGCGCAGCGACTCGTGCCGGGCGGTGAGCGCGCGCAGGGCGGCCTCGGTGCGGGCGGGGTCCAGCCCGCCCGGCGGCTGCAGCGTGAACATCAGGTGGTACGACTGGTCATGGCCGGCCAGATGGGCGGCCAGCATGGCCTTCTGGCCGGGCAGCAGTTCCCGGTCGAGCGCCTCGGCGGCCGGCTCGCGCGGCGCGGGCTCGGTGCGGACGTAGTCCGTCGCCCCGGCCAGTGCCTCGGCCAGCGGGAGCGCCCCGAGCAGCCGGGCGACCTCGACGTCCTTGGCCAGTGCGCGCTGGCCGCCCGCGGTGAGCGCGATCGCCTGCAGCGAGGTGCCGCCCAGGGCGGTGAAGGACTCCCGGGGCGACCGGGCCGCCACCTCCTCGGCCGGAAGGCCGAGGAGGTGGGCGATCAGGGGCGTCCACTCGGCGAGCGGGCCGACCTGCAGGGTCATGCCCGGCCGCCTTCGGACACCCGCTCCGGCCCGACCTTCTCCGCGACGGCCAGCAGGTCGCCGAAGCGCGGGTTCTCCAGCACGTGGTTGAGCTCGACGGCGATGCCGAGCTCCTGGCGGGCCAGCATGGACAGCCGCAGGGCGCTGAGCGAGTGTCCGCCGAGGTCGAAGAAGTCGTCGTCCCGGTCGACGGCGTCCACGCCCAGGACCTCCATCCAGATCCGTTCGAACTCGGTGGCCAACGCGGTGTCCCGGTGCTCGCTCATCACAGGTGCCTCTCCTTGGCCGTGGGCGGGATGTCGAGGTAGTGGCGGGTGGGGGCGAAGGGGTAGCCGGGGGCGGGGACCCGGCGCAGGCCCCGGTCCAGTTCGGGGTCCCAGGGGCCGCCGATGCCGATCTCCCAGAGCAGGCCGACCGAGGCGAGCAGCTGGTCGTAGCCGTTGGACAGCGGTGGCGGCTCGACGTCGAGACGGGGCAGCACCTGGGTGCCGATCTCCAGCCAGGCGGCCGGGTCCGGTCCGGTGGCGGGCGGGGCGAAGCTCCGGTCGTGCTCCTCGTGCAGCCGGGCCGCCCAGTAGCCGGGGTCGACGGCCTGCTCGGCACCGACCGGGGTACCGTCCGGGGTGTACAGCGGGACGGTCGGCGCGGCGCAGCGCAGGCCGTCGGCGGGCCGGCCCAGCGTCAGGCCGATCGCGTCGGTGAAGTCCAGCACACCGGCGGCGCAGGCCGCGGCGAGGGCGCCGACGCCCTGGCCGACCAGGGCGGACGGGCGCACCCCGCGCCGCCGCAGCGCGTCGATCCAGGCCTGGGCGACAGCGAAGCGACCGGCCAGCTCCCGGGTCTCCAGGTCCGGATCGCCGTCCACGGTGCGCAGTTCGGCGTAGCCCCGGTCGACGATCTGCCGGAAGTGCGGGTCCAGGTAGTAGGTGTGCGTGCTTCCGGGCAGGCGTCCGCCGCCGGTGAGGAAGTAGCCGACGCCGCGCTCGGCCTGCCGCGCGGTGGCGCGGCGCACCGGGCGCAGTGGTTTGAACTCCTCGTCGGGCGTGCGGATCAGGCAGCCGCGCCAGGGCAGCTCGGCCCGGCCGGTGCGCAGGGTGTACCCGAGGTCGGGCAGGTCCGCGGCCGGAACGCCGGCCAGGTGCTCGTTGACCCGGGCGAGGCTCTGCGTGGCGGCCTCCTCGGTCTTGGCGGAGACCAGCAGCAGTTCGCTGCCCTCCCGGCGCCTCGGCCCGCCGCCGCGGACGGGCGGGGCCTCCTCCAGCACGACGTGGGTGTTGGTGCCGCCGATGCCGAAGGAGCTGACACCGGCCCGGCGCACGCCGTCGATGGCCGGCCACGCGTGCGCCTCGGTGGGCACGTACAGCACCGACTTGTCGAGCCCCAGCGCGGGATTGGCCTCGGTGAACCGGGCGACCGGCGGGATGGTGCGGTTCTTCAGGGCGAGCACGGTCTTGACCACGCCGACCACGCCGGCCGCGGTGTCCAGGTGGCCCATGATCGACTTGAGCGCGCCGAGGGCGACGGGTTGCCGGTCCGGGCGGTCGGTGTCGAAGACGGTGCGCAGCGCGGAGACCTCGATGGGGTCGCCCAGGACGGTGCCGGTGCCGTGCGCCTCGACCAGGCCGATGGAGTCCGGTTCGAGCCCGGCGACGGCCAGCGCCGAGCGGACCGCGGTGGCCTGGCCCTCCGGTCCGGGGGCGGTGAAGCCCGCCTTGCGGGCGCCGTCGTTGACGGCCGCGGTGCCGGCGATCACCGCGTGCACGGTGTCGTTGTCCCGGATCGCGTCCTCCAGCCGCTTGAGCACCAGGATGGCGCCGCCGTCGGCGTCCACGGTGCCCTGGGCCTGGCTGTCGAAGGTCCGGCAGCGGCCGTCGGGGGAGAAGATCCCGCCGGGCTCGTGGAAGTGGCCCCGCCGGGTGGGCGGCCCCACCGAGGCGGCGCCGGCCAGCGCGATGTCGGCCTCGTGGGTGAGCAGGCTCTGCACCGCCAGGTGGACCGCGACCAGCGAGGTGGAGCAGGCGGTCTGCACGGTGAACGCGGTGCCCTGCAGGTTGAGCTTGTAGGCGATCCGGGTGGCGGCGAAGTCCTTGTCGCTGGAGACCAGGATCTGCAGGCCGCCGGCGGACTTCACCGCGCGGGCGTTGGGCCACAGGATGTCCAGCAGGTACACGTTCAGGCCGGTGCCGACGTGCACGGCGATCCGGTTGCCGTCCGGGGCGATCGGTGGGTAGCCGGCGTGCTCCAGGGCGCTCCAGGCGCACTCCAGCAGCACCCGCTGTTGCGGGTCCATCAGGACGCAGTCCTGCGGGGAGTAGCCGAACAGCCGGCCGTCGAAGCAGTCGTAGTCGTCCAGCACCGAGCGGGCCGGGACGAAGTCCGGGTGGTCGATCACCTCGTCCGGGTAGCCCCAGCTGCTCAGCTGCTCGCGGTCGAAGAAGCTCATCGCCTCCACGCCGTGCTCGATGTTGTGCCAGAAGCGGTCCAGGTCCCGGCCGGCGCCGGGTAGCCGGATCCCCATCCCGATGATGGCGATCCGGTCCTGCCCCAGGTCGTCAGGCATGCTCGTCCCCTCTCATCAGTCGACGCCGGCGGGCGAGCTGTTCGCGGCCCTGCCGGCGCTGTGCGAGCCGTTGGTCGACGACGGGTGCGGTCGCCTCCGGCCGGAAGTGGGCGGCGCAGGCCGCCGCCGTGCTGAAGCGGAAGAGGTCGGTCACCGAGATCTCCAGGCCGATCTCCGCCATCCGTTGCTGCACCGTGATCAGGGCGAAGCTGTGCCCGCCCACGTCGAAGAAGTTGTCGCCGGGCTCCAGGTCGGGCCGGCGCAGCACCTCGGCCCAGAGCGCCCGGATCCGCTCGGTCAGCGAGTCGTCGCCGGACCGCACCGGGGCGGGCGCGGGCGACGGCGCGGTGCGCTCGGCCAGCAGCCGGCGGGTGTCGACCTTGCCGTTGGCGTTCAGCGGGATCCGCTCCACCGGAACGATCCGGGAGGGCACCATGTAGCCGGGCAGCTCCTCGCGGACCAGGGCGCGCAGCTCGCGCTCGCCGCCGGCGCCGGGGTCGGCGACCACGAAGGCGAGCAGTTCGTCGCCCTCGGCGGTGGCCACGCAGGAGCGCACACCGGGTTGGCGCAGGAACGCGGCTTCCACGTCGGCCAGTTCGACCCGGTAGCCGCGGACCTTGACCTGGTCGTCCTCCCGGCCGAGGTAGACCAGCCGGCCGTCGGGTGCCCACTTGGCGAGGTCCCCGGTCCGGTACAGGGTGCCGGGGGCGTACGGGTCGGGGCCGAAGCGCTCGGCGGTCAGCTCGGGCCTGCCGAGGTACCCGGCGGCGACCAGGTCGCCGCCGACGTACAGCTCGCCGGGCACGTTGACCCCGGTCGGGCGCCCGCGGGCGTCCAGGACGTAGCAGCGGGCGGAGGGCAGCGGCACGCCGATGTCGCCCTCCCGCACCTCGCCGAGCCCGGCGGCCGGGACCTGGGCGACGGTCACGTGGATGGTGCCCTCGGTGATCCCGTACATGTTGACGAAGACCGCGGCCAGCCGCTCCGGGTCGACCAGCGAGGCCAGCCGGGACCAGCTGAGCGCCTCGCCCGCCAGCACCACGTACCGCACCGGGGACTTGCCCGGGCCGAGGGTGTCGAAGAACGGCGGCAGCACCCGGTACAGGGCGCCGGGGGTGAGGCTGAGCACCGTCACCTGCTCGGCGTGCACCAGCCGGGCCAGCCGCGGCGGGTCGACCAGGTCGGCCTGGTCGGCGATCACCAGCCGGGCGCCGGAGGAGAGCGCGCCCCACATCTCCCAGACCGAGACGTCGAAGGAGAAGGAGTGGGCGCCCAGCCAGCGGTCCTCGGGGCCGGTCTCCAGGCCGGCCGGGGTCGGGTCGCAGAGCGCGTCGAGGCCGCGGTGGCGGACCATCACGCCCTTGGGCACGCCGGTCGAGCCGGAGGTGTGGATGAGGTACGCGAGGTCGTCCGGGTCGGGCAGGACCTCGGGCGCGGGCCGCGGGCCGTCCAGCGTGCGGGCGTCCAGCAGGGTCCGCCGCCCGGCCAGCTCGCCGGCCGGGCCGAGGGTGTCCGGCTCGACCAGCAGGACGGCGGGCTCGGCGCTCGCCAGGATCAGCTCCAGCCGCTGCTTCGGGTACTCGGGGTCGAGGGGTACGTACACCCCGCCGGCCTTCCACACGCCGAGGATCGCGGCGACCACGGCCGGCGAGCGGCCCAGCAGCAGGCCCACCCGCTCGCCGCGGGCGAGGCCGGTGCCGGCCAGCCCGGCGGCGATCCGGTCGGACCAGCGCTCCAGCTCGCCGTACGTCACCCGGTCGCCCCGGTGCACCAGTGCCACCGCGTCCGGGGTGCGGGCGGCATGGCCGCGGAACGCGCCCAGCACGGAGGGGTGTTCGGCGCGCCGCTCGGGAACGGGCGGGTTCCACCCGAGGGTGAGCAGGTGGTGCTCCTGTGCGGAGACCGGGCCGGGCTCGCCGTCGCCGACCACCGCGGCCAGCAGGGTGTGGTACTGCTCCAACAGCCTTTCGGCGGTGACCGGTTCGAACAGTTCGGTGGAGAACTCGGCGCGCAGGAACGGCGCCCGGGTGGAGACGTCCACGGTCAGTGCGAGGTCGAACTTGGCGGCCTCGATCTCGACGTCCACCTCGGTGGTCCGCAGCGCGGCGAACTCCGGCACGGTGAAGCTGAAGTTCTGCACCGTCAGCATGGTCTGGAACAGTGGGGCGTGGCTGAGCTGCCGCTCCTCCCCGACGGCCTGCACGATCTGCTCGAACGGCACGTCCTGGTTGCCGAGCGCGGCCAGCGCGGTGCGCCAGGTGCGGGCGGTCAGCTCGGCGAAGTCCGGGTCGCCGGACAGGTCGACCCTGATCGGCAGGGTGTTGACCAGGCAGCCGACCAGCCGCTCCTCGGCCTCGTCCAGCCGGTTGGCCACCGGGACGCCGATCACTACCTCCTGCTGGCGGGCGTAACCGGCCAGCAGCTTGGCGTACGCCGTGAGCGTCACGCCGAACAGGGTGGTGCCGCGCTCCTTGGCCCAGGCGGTGAGCCGGGCGACCAGCTCCGGGGCGAGGGGGCGGCGCAGCACCGCGCCGGCGAAGCTCAGCACGCTGGGTCGGGGATGATCCGTGTGCAGGGTCAACTGCGGTGCACCAGCGAGTAGTTGGCGCCAGTTTTCGAGCCGGCGGGTGTGCTTCGACCAGAGCGCTCGCTGCGCCTCGGCGTAGTCCAGGTAGCTGGGGCCGGCCGGCGCGCCCGCGCCGGTGTTGTACTCCTCGGCCAGGTCGTCCAGCAGCAGGCCGACCGCCCAGCCGTCGCAGGCGATGTGGTGCACCAGCACCACCAGCGCGTGCCGTTCCCGGTCCCAGGAGACGAGGTGGGCGCGCAGCACCCGGCCGCCGGCCAGGTCGAACGGGCGGGCGGCCTCGGCGGCCACCAGCTCGCGCAGCTGGGCGTCCTGCCCGGCGCGCTCGGCGGGGCCGCCGTCCAGCAGGGTGATCTCCGGCTCGGCGTCCTCGATCACGCGCTGGACCAACTCGCCGTCCCGCAGAGCGAACCCGGTGCGCAGGACCTCGTGCTTGGCGGCCACCCGGCGCAGCGCGTCGCCCAGGGCCGCGCGGTCGAGCTCGCCCTCCATGCGCAGGGCGAACGCCACCACGTAGGCGGGGTTGCCCGGCTGGAGCTCGTTGAGGAAGTAGAAGCGCTCCTGGGCGAAGGACGCGCGTGCGGTGCGGGTCATACCGGTTCCTCCGTCTCGACGGCGGTGTCGTGCACGGCGGCGAGGCCGGCCATCGCCTTGGCGCTGCGCCGGGCGGCCGGTCCGATCAGCAGCGCGGCGGCGCCCACCAGCGCGGCGACCGCCGCCCAGCCCCAGAAGCCCTGGGCGATGACCAGGCCGGAGAGCAGCACCGGGCCGGCCACGTTCTGGCTCGCCACATGCAGGTCGAAGGTGCCCAGGTACTCGCCCTCGGCGTGTTTGGGGGCGAGGCCCAGGGCCAGGCCCCAGGCGGAGGCGGACTGCATCACCTCGGCCACCGACAGGGCCAGGACGGCGGCGACGATCGCGGCCACCGCCAGCGCGGTGTGGTGCCAGACGGCGGTCAGCGACACCGCGAGGCAGCCCGCCGCGATCCACAGGCCGGCCCTGCGGCCGATGGCGGCGGCGCCGGCCAGGGTCTCGGCGCCCTTGCTGGCCCGGACCTGGAAGAGGATCACGAAGCCGGTGTTGATCACCAGCAGCAGCGGGACCAGGAAGGGCCGCACCTCGGTCCGGTTGATCGTCCACAGCGGCAGCACCACCATCAGCAGGCTGATGTGCGAGGCGAGCAGCGCGGACAGTCCGACGACGCTCAGGTAGCGCAGGTCGCGGATCGCGCCGAACCTGCGCGGGCGGCGGGCGGCGGGGCTGGGCGCGCCGGCCGGCAGCCCGGTCGCCAGGGCGGCCGCGGCGCCGAGCAGTACGGCCGAGACGACCGGGATCAGCACCAGCAGCCGCGAACTGAGCGCGGCGAGCGCGGCGATCCCGATGCCGACGCTGAAGCCGATGTTGAGCATCGAACGCATCATGGCGTTCAGCCGGACCCGCTCCCCGTCCGGGATGAGCGTGGCGACCATGGCGCTCTCGGTCGGGCCGGTGCCGTAGTCGAGGAAGGCGATCAGGACCACCAGGACGTAGAACTCCGCCGCGTTGGAGACCGCCGAGTACAGGCCGAACCCGACCGCGACCGCCGCGAACAGCGCGCACAGCAGGGTGCGCTTGGGCACCCGGTCGGCGATCATGCCGAACAGCACCGAGGAGACCAGCCCCGCGAAGCCGGCCGCGGACAGGCCGATGCCGACCTGGCCGGCGGACAGTCCGACGTGCAGGGTGAAGTAGACGACGCTGCCGCTGAGGAACACGCCCTTGCCGGCGGCTCCGGCGAAGCGGATGGCCAGCAGGCGGCGGCGCAGCGGGTCGGCGGGGATCAGCCGGGCGAGGCGGCCGGCGGGCACCGTGTCGTTCCCGCTCACGTCAGTACTCACCGCGGGCGAAGGCGAGCAGTTCGGAGACCCGCTCGGGGATCTTGGAGCGGGACGCGCCGAGCGGGGCCAGCGCCCGGCACCAGGCGTCCAGCCGGTCGGCGTCCAGCCCTGCCGCGTCGGCGAGTTCGTCGCGCCGCCGCACCATGACGGTCCGGTCCCAGCCCTCCAGGACGTAGTCGGCGGCGTCGAAGCAGCGCTCGCCGACGCAGGCGATCGGGCTGCGGGCGATCAGGCCCCGGGTGTCGGAGGCCAGGACGTTGCCCAGGTGCAGGTCGCCGTGGAGCAGCACCTGCTCGGCCGGGTCGGCGAGCAGTTCGGCGGAGATCCGGCGGGAGGAGGCGCAGTCCAGGCCGCCGCGCTCGCTCCAGCCGTACAGCACCTGCAGCCAGTCGGCGATCCGGCGCGGCGCGGCCGCCGGGTCACCGACCGCGTGCAGCTCGTTGAGGAAGCGGGCGTACTCGGCCGGGGCGGGCTGCTCGGGCAGCGGTTCCACCGAGGTGCCGGGGACGACGGCCTCCAGCAGGGCGGCGCCGCGGGCGGCCGCGAGCACGCCCGGCACCCGGCCGCTGGGTGCGAACTGCCGGAGCATCGCGACCTCTTCGGCGAGCGCGTGGGAGTCGGCGGCGAGCTTCAGGCTCGCCGCGCCGCGCGGTCCGGTGCAGGGCAGCAGCACGGCGGAGACCCTTGCGGTGAAGTCGGTCCCGATGCCCGAGCCGATCTCCAGTTCCCACTCCCGGGCCAGGGCCGCCACCTGCTCGGGCAGGGCGCCCAGCCAGCGGTGGTTGACCTTGCCGGTGCTGGCGTAGTCGGCGGTCGCTTGGAATTTCGCGGTTATCTCGTCCAGATCAAGCAACGTGGATCATCACCAATCAGCAAGCGGCGGACGATCTTTGAGGCGATCAACGGCGACAGCCTGGCGGACCCGCGTTCAAGCCGGATGGAAGCCGCGTGCAAATTCCGTTCAAGGGATGGTCCTTATGCGTCACTCCTTGACTCGAAGTGTTCAAGATAGGTTCAATCGCAGCCATAACCGTGCAGTAACTGGGGAGATACGGTGGGTGGAACGATCTGGTTCGGCCTTCTGGGGCCCCTGGAGATCCGCGTCGCCGGAGCGGCGGTCATGGTGCCGGCCCGCGTCCGGATCCTGCTGGCGAGCCTGCTGTGCCGCGCCAACCAGACGGTCGGCGTGGACGAACTGGCCGACGCCGTCTGGAGCAACCAGCCGCCGCGCGCCGCCGTCACCACCCTGCGCAGCCACGTGCTGAGGCTGCGCCGACTGCTCGGGGAGGCGGCCGGACGGGTCGAGACCACCGGATCGGGCTACCGGATCGGCCTGGACCCGCACACCGAACTGGACGCCACCATCTTCACCGCGCGCGGCGAGTCCGCCCGCGCCGCCGCCCGGCGCGACGACTGGCAGACCGTCTCCCGCTCGGCCGCCGCCGCCCTGGAACTGTGGCGCGGATCGCCGCTGTCCGACGTGCCCTCGGATCCGCTGCACCGGGACGAGGTGCCGGGCTGGCTGGAGGCCCGCATCGAGCTCGCCGAACTCGCCGCCTGCGCCGACCTGCGGCTCGGCCGCACCACCGAGGCGATCCGGGTGCTCCGGCGGCTGGCCGCCGAGGAGCCGCACCGGGAGGGCGTGCACGCGCTGCTGATCGAGGCGCTGGCCGCCGCCGGGCGGCGCGCCGAGGCCCTGGCGGTCTACCGCCGGGTGCGCGCGGCACTCGCCGCCGACCTCGGCATCGAACCCGGCCCGCAGATCGCCGCCGTGCACCAACGGGTGCTCGGGCCGGGCGGCGCCGCGCCCCCGCGGGACACCCGCGGTGCGCCCGCCTCCGCCGAACCGGCCGAACCGGCCCGCCGGCCCCCGCCCTTCCCGGTCACCGTGCTCCGCCAACTCCCAGCCGACCTACCGACGTTCACCGGACGGAGCGCCGAACTCGGGGTCCTGCTGGACTCGGCCACCGCACCGGTCGGATCACCCGCCACCGTCCAGGTCATCGCGATCGAGGGGATGGCCGGCGTCGGCAAGACCCGGCTCGCCGTCCGCGCGGCCCACGAACTCGCCCGGGCCGGCCGGTTCAGCCAGCTCCAGCTCTACGTCAACCTGCGCGGCTTCGACCCGGACCACCGCCCGCTCGACCCGTCCGACGTCCTGGACGGGCTGCTGCGCGCCCTCGGCGTGGACGAGTCCCGGGTCCCGGCCGGACTGGACGCCCGCGCCGCGCTGTTCCGTGACCGCCTGCACGGCCGCGAGGCGTTGCTGCTGCTCGACAACGCCGCCGGAGAACCGCAGGTCCGCCCGCTCGTACCGGCCGGGCCCGGCTGCCTGGTCCTGGTCACCAGCCGCCGCCGGCTGGCCGGCCTGGAGGGCGCGAGCGCCCTGCCGCTCGACCCGCTCAGCCCGCCGGAGGCCGTCTCGCTCCTGGCCGCCGCCGCCGGGCCCGACCGGGTCGCCGCCGCCCAGGAGGCCGCGGAGCGCATCACCCGGCTCTGCGGCCGTCTCCCGCTCGCCCTCGCCCTGGCCGCCTCCCGGCTGCGCGCCCGCCCCGCTTGGGGCCTGGCCGACCTGGCCGAACACCTCGAACACGGCGGCATCCGGGCGATCGTGGCGGGCGACCGCTCGCTCTGCACCGCCTTCGACCTCTCCTACCGGGGCCTTCCGGAACCCGCCCGGCGGTTCTTCCGGCTGCTCGCCGACCACCCCGGCCGCGACTACACCGCCCGCTCCACCGCCGAACTCGCCGCCCTCGAACCGGCCTCCGCGCGCGAGGCGCTGGAGTCGCTGGTCGACGAGAACCTGCTGATCCAGGAGCGGGCCGAGCAGTACCGGCTGCACGACCTGCTGCACGCCTTCGCCGTCGAGGCCGCCGCGGCGCACCGGGAGGCCGGTGGAACGGCCCTGAGGGTTCGATGAAGTGACGAATCATCAGAAGAATGGTCGATCAGGTGGTTCCGGATGGCGGCGTCGAGCGGGACCGGCACCGTGAACCGCCGTCCCCGCGGCGGGATCACCTGGGAGATCGCCGGACCGGGCGGGTGGCGCGGATCGCCGGGCCGGCCGAGGACCGCGGGCCGGGGGGCGCCGCCGCCCCTCCCGGCGGGGGCGGATCCCCGGTCAGGACGGTCCGGTAGAGGGTCTGGAGCTCCTTGCCGGGACCGGCGCCCAGCTCCTCGGCCAGCCGCCGCCGGACGGCGCCGTAGCGGTCCAGGGCCTCCGCGCCCCGCCCGGCCGCGTGCAGCGCCTGGATCAGCACGTACTCCAGGGGCTCGGCCAGCGGATACTCGATGGTGAGGTCGGGCACCGCGGAGATGACCGCGGTGGGCCGGCCGAGCCGGAACTCCGCCTGCGCCCACCGCATCACCGCGTCCAGCCGCCGCCGGTGCCAGCTCGCCCGGACCTGCGCGGCCCATTCGCCCGCGAGGCCGGCCAGTGGCTCCCCCCGCCACAGGCCCAGGGCCTCGGCGAGCGTCGCGGCCCGGGCCTCGTCGTCGCGCTGCCGGTCGTCGCCCTGCTCGACCAGCCGGCGGAACCGGTGGAGGTCCACCAGCTCGGGGTCGATGTCCAGTACGTAGCCGGCGTGCCGGCGCTCGATCCGCGCCGCCGTCCCGCTGCCGGGGGCGGCCGCCTGTCTCAGCAGCCCCCGGATCCTGCTCAGGTGCGCGTAGAGCACGGACCGGGGGTCGGCGGGCGGGTTGTGGCCCCAGACCCGGTCGATGAGCGCCTCCATCGCGATCGGTCTTCGGGCGTCGACGGTCAGCGCGGCCAGGACCACCTGCTGCCGAGGCGTCCCCACGTCGAGTGGCCGGCCCGCCGAGCGCAGCTCGATCTCGCCCAACAGCCGGAAGTCCACATGTACCCCCCGCGTGATCAACGGCGCCCGCGACACGTCCCCGGCGTCCCATGCTGGCTGGCCCGCAAGGTGACCGCAAGGTCGGTGCACAGGACGTGCCGCCAGGGTGTGGGGCGTCCGGGCCGCGACGAACGCCGGCCACCCGAGACCCCTGGAGGAAAGCACCATGCGGATACCCCTTCGCCGACGCTCCGACCGCTCCCGGCTCACTCCGGCCGCCGTGGTGGCGGCCGTGGCGTTCGCCGTCTTCACGGCCCTCGGCGCCACGCCCGCCCAGGCGGCGGGACCCGTCCACCACGAGCTGGTGAACGTCCGGACCGGGCTTCGCGCCGACGTCATGTGGGCGTCGACCGACGCGTACACCGGTGTCTTCCTGTGGCCGGACAACACCAGCGCCTCCCAGGAGTTCGAGCTGCTCGACAGCGGCAACGGGTACTTCCGGATCAAGGCCCGCCACTCCGGCCAGTGCCTCATGCTCGACTGGCGGGCGGGGACCTACTCGAACGGCACCGGCGTCATCCAGTACCCGTACTGCGACGCCGGCTACGCGCCGGCCGAGTGGACCACCGCCTGGGTGGGGCACACCTGTATGTGCTTCCCCACGACCATGATCCTGAAGAACCGGGCCACCGGCCGCTGCCTGGACGCGGACGGCCCGAGCGGCACGCCCGGCGTGCAGTCCCGCCTGATGCAGTGGGACTGCATCACCACCGACGAGGCGTGGAACACGGCGAACCAGAGCTGGAGCCTCCCGTAGCCGAGCCGAATGACAGCTCGGAAGGGCGGGCGGCCGGGTGGCCGCCCGCCCTTCCGTCGTACCCGGCGCATTTCCGGAGGGGGGTCATCCGATCTTGGCCATTTCTTCACGGCAGCAGGTGGCGGGTGCATGTCAGGAGGATATTTCCGGCAATCGAAGGAAAGGGTTCGGGAATACGGCTCTGGTATTCTGATGAGCAGTCAGACGGATCGCTGCGGGCGCATGATTGCCATCATCCACAGAGAAGAGTCGACCTTGAAGAAGTCCGTCATCATCACCGGTGCCTCCTCGGGACTGGGGCTGGCCACCACGCGCGAACTCGCCGCTGCCGGAAGCCATGTGATCATGGCCTGCCGAAGCGTGCCGAAGGGGGAGGCCGCCGCGGCGGAGATCCGCGCGGCGATTCCCGACGCGAGTCTGGAGGTGGTCGAACTCGACCTTTCCGCGCTCTCGTCGGTTCGCGCCGGTGCCCGGGAAATCCTCGCGAAGTCCGACCGGCCGCCACTGCACGTGCTGATCTGCAATGCCGGAATCCAGGTGGTGAACGGTGTCCAGCGATCCAGTGACGGTTATGAACTGACGTTTGCGACGAACCACCTCGGGCATTTCCTGCTGACCCAACTCCTGGTCGACCACATCGTCGAGCCGGGCCGGGTGATCCTGGTTTCCAGCGAGGTCCACCAGGGGCCCCGGAAGTCGATGGGATTCCCGGCCCCGCGCTGGGAGGACCCGCAGGCGCTGGTCGATCCGGACCGCTCCGTGCTGGGCGATTCGGCCAAGTCCGGCCGGATCCGTTACGCGACCTCCAAGCTGGCGAACCTGTACGCCACCTACGAGCTGGCCCGGCGGGTCGTGCCGCGCGAGATCACGGTGAACGCCTTCGACCCCGGGCTGATGCCCGGCACCTCGCTGGACCGCGACTGGCCGCCGCGCATCCAGCGGGTCTACGCCCAGCTGACCCCGTTGCTGGTCAAGACGCTGCCGGGGGCCCGCTCCGTCGAGCAGTCCTCCGCCGACCTGGCCTGGCTGGCGACCGCGCCGGAGCCGGCCGGCACCACCGGCGCCTACTTCTCCGGCCGGCAGCCGCGCGAGAGCTCCAAGGAGTCGCACGACCGCACCCGGGCCGCCGAACTCTGGACGGCCTCCGAGCGGCTGGTCGCCGCGCACGGCTGACCCGGGCGGCACGCCGAGGGCCGTTCCGGAGACCGACTGGTCTCCGGAACGGCCTTCATTGTTTCAACCCCCGTGCACCCGAAGGGTGTTCAGGAGAGCGCCAGTACCGTCCCGGGCGAGCCCGACGAGGTCAGCCGGTGCAGCGCCCGGTCGACGCAGCGGTCGGCCAGCGCCGTCACCGTCAGCGCCGGCGGCACCGCCCCGGTCGAGCCGGGTATCAGCGAACTGTCGATCGCGAACAGGTTGTCGTAGCCGAGGACGTCGCCCGCCGGGCCGGTGGCCTTCCCCAGGACCACCCCGCCCAGGCAGTGCGCGGTGAGCGCCGGCGTCACCACGTCCACCCTGATCCCGGGGTTCGCCCGGTCCAGCTTCGAGGTGGTCGCCGACATCGCGTCGGTGGCCCGCTGGATCCGCGGGTCCGACTTCGGCCAGGTCAGCCCGACCTTGCCGGTGGCCGGCCGGTAGTCGAACCGGCCGAGCGCCGGCGGCACGGACAGGCCCAGCATGGTGCTGGCGAGCGAGCCGAGCTCCGGGTAGCCGAGCGGGAATCCGAGGAAGGTCACCGGGGTCTCGGGGTCCGCCCAGTCGGTGGCCACGATGTGCGAGGGCCCGCCCTGCGCGGTGTCGCGCAGCGGCAGCCCGGCGCGGACGATGATGTGGTCCCCGCCCGTCCCCCAGTTGCGCCCCACCTGGTCGCCCAGCTTGGGGAGACCGCCCGTGGCCTTGGCCCGGACCAGCAGCCTCGTGGTGCCGAGCGAGCCGGCCGCCAGGAAGACGTAGCGGGCCGCGAACTGCGGACGGGCCGCGACCAGCCCCTGTTCGTCGATCCGCTCCGCCGAGATCAGGTACCGGTTGTCCACCGTGCTGATGTCCGTCACCTGGTGCAGCGGCAGTACCGAGACCCGTCCGGTGGCCTCGGCGGCCGCGAGGATCGAGCGGTCGACGCTGCGTTTGGCCCCGCTGTTGACGCCGAAGTCCGAGTGGCCGAGGATCGCCGACCGCACGGCGGTGCCGGCGATCTCGTTGCGGACGATCTGCCAGTCCACCGCCATGTCCGGGCGCAGTGTCGGCAGTCCGGCCCGTGCCGCCTCGGCCAGCAGGTCCCGCGCGTTGGCGTAGTACGGGGAGTTGAGCACGTCGTCCGGGATGGGGGCGACGCCGATCAGGCCGCGGGCCCGCGGGTACCAGACGTCCCGCATCTCGGCGTAGTCGAGCGAATCGCCGAAGCTGCGGCGGAAGAAGTCCTCCCGGGGCGCCATCATCACGGCGTTGTTCACCAGCGAGCCGCCGCCGACGCCCGCGCCGGCCAGGCCGATCACGCCGTCGCCCACGAAGGCCTCCAGCACCCCGGTGAACGGGTGGAAGCTCTGGTTGGTGAACGGCGAGGTGGTGGCGAGCCACGCGGCGCGGCCGTCCGGGGCCTGCGGGGTGCAGAAGGTGTCGCCCGCGGGCGTGATCGGCCAGCGGCGTCCGCGCTCCAGCAGCACGCTGCTGAAGCCGGCCTGGGCCAGCCGGAGCGCCGCCACCGAGCCGGCGTACCCGCTGCCGACGATGACCACGTCGACGGGCTCGGCGGCCCGGGCGACACCGCTCAGCAGGCCCCCCGACAGGGCGGCGGCGCCGGTGGCCGCCGCTCCGTAGCGGAGAATCTGCCGTCTGTTGAACACGGGTCCGTTCACTTCGTCCTCTCGAATGGCGCCGATGGCGGCGCCGGCGCTGGCGGTGCTGCTGGCGGTGCTGCTGGCGGTGGTGCTGGGGCGCGGACCGGGCCGGGGCTTCCTCAGGCCGTCACGCGGACGCCCATGCTCGCGATCCCGTACGAGCCCTGCGTGGTGCGCAGGCGCGGCGGGTCCTCCGGGTCCAGGGCGAGCCGGTCGAGGTGCGGGTAGAAGGAGCGGAACGCCGTCTCGGCGAGCAGCCGGGAGAGCGCGGCGCCCGGGCAGAAGTGCGGTCCGGCCCCGAAGCCCAGGTGGTCGCCCTTGGTGTCGCGGTCCAGGTCGAAGACGTCGGGGTTCTGGAACTTGCGCGGGTCGCGGTTGCCGGAGCCGATCAGCACGTGCACCAACTCGCCCGCGGGGATCGTGACATCGTGCAGGGTGACGTCCTCGGCGGCCCGGCGCAGCAGCCACTGGGTGGGGCTGTAGAGCCGCAGGTACTCCTCGATGAAGTCCCGGGTGAGGTCGGGCTCGGCGGTGAGCCGGTCGGCGAGCGCCTTGTCGGTCAGCAGCATGTGCACGCCGCCGCCGAGCAGGTTCATCGTGGTCTCGTGGCCGGCCGCGACGAACGACCAGGCCATGGTGACCAGTTCGTCGCGGGTCATGTCCCCGGCCTCCAGCTGCACGACCAGCTCGCCGAGGATGTCCTCCTGGTTGGGCTTGCCCTTGCGCTGGTGGGCGAGTTCGCCCATGTAGTTGCCGAATTCCACGATGTCCTCGAAGAATCCGGGCGCGAGGTCCGGGTCCATCCCGGCGGCGACCGCGAAGGACGCCATCACGGCCCCCGACCAGCGGCGCAGGTCCGCCTTGCGGTCGAGCGGGATGCCGAGCATCCCGCCGACCACCTTGAGCGGCAGCGCGGTGGTGAAGGCCTCGACGAACTCGACCTGCTCCTGCGCCAGGATCTCCTCGATCAGCTCGTCGACGATCTCCTGCACCCAGCCGCCGAGGGTGCGGACCAGTCGGGCGTTGAACGCCTTGTTGGCCATGTGGCGCAGCCGGGTGTGCTCGGGTGCGTCCCGGTTCACCAGCATCGGGAGGTTGAGGTAGTCGCCCTTGCGGATCTGCGAGGAGAAGAGCTTCTTGTCCTTCAGCGCGAGCGAGACGTCGTCGTAGCGGCTGAGGACGTAGAAGTCGGACCCGTCCCACATGCCGCCGGGGGCGTGGAACACCGGGTTCTCGTCCCGCAGCCGCACGTAGGTCGGCCAGGGGTTGAGGTGGTACTCGGGGTCACCCAGGTCGATCGTGATGGTCATGGTTGCCCTCTCTGTCAGGCATGGCTGTCCGGACTGCTGCGACGTGCGGGAACGTGCGGAGACGTGCGGGATCGTGCGGGGGAAGGCCGGCCCCGCCTGCCGCTGCAGGGTGGGCGGGGGCGGGGCCGGCGGCTCAGCCCGCCGTCGGGCTCTCCATGAAGCCGCTGGCGGTGAAGGACTCCAGGTAGGTGCGCACCAGCGCGGCGTCCAGCGGCGGGCAGCTGATGCCCGTCCCCTCCAGCGCCGCCCGGGTGTCCTCGGCGGCGGACTTCGGGAGCCGGACGTCGTCGACCGCGTCGTTGAGGAAGGGCACCAGACCGAGCAGCGCCATGGTGCCGGCCTCGCGCCCGGTCACCTTCTCCTTCCAGCGGGCGAACGTCATCCGCTCCATCGGGTAGCCGAACTCCTCGACCAGGTCGAAGAATTCGATCCAGGTCAGCTTGGTGTCATTGACCAGGTGGAAGGTCCGCCCGCTCAGCTCGGGCCGCCCGGCCAGCTCCACCACCGCGCGCGCCACGTAGTCGATCGGCGCGGGCTGCAGCGGCATCTCCACGTGGTCGGGCGCGATGCCGGCCTCGGCGCAGCCCTTGATCACCATGCTCAGGTGGTCCAGCCGGTTGAACGCCCCGGAGCTGCTGTGCGGGCCCGAGTTGATGCGGTGGATGGTGACCGGCACCCCGCGCTCGTGCGCGGTGCGGACCATGTGCTCGGCGACCCACTTCGACTGCGCGTAGCCGACCACCAGCGGGCCGCTGGTCAGCAGGTCCTGGCTCTCCGGCACGCTGTCGGCCTCGAACTCCTTGGAGGAGAACACCCCGACGGTGGAGATGAAGTGCACGGGCCTCGCCGCTCCGGCCGTCGCCAGCCGCAGCACCTCGCGGGTGCCGTCCACGTTGGCGGCCTCCAGACCGCTGTAGGGGTACGTCCACTTCACGGTCGCGCCGCAGTGGAAGATGTCGCCGATCCGCGCGTGCAGGCCGGTGAACTGCTCCTCGCCGAGGCCGAACCGGGGCTTGGAGAGGTCCCCGACGACCGGCACGATCCGGGTCGCGGCATCGCCGACGTCGACCCCGTAGGTGGTCAGGTTGGCGAGCACCCGGCGGAGGGCGTGCTGCTCGTTGTCGGCCCGGACCAGGCAGTGCACCGTGCCCGGGCGGCGCTCCAGCAGCTCGGCGAGCAGGAAGGCCCCGACGAAGCCGGTGGCACCGGTGAGCAGGACGTCCTGCGGGGCCGTCCCGGCCGGCTCGGACGGCACGGTGGCGGTGATCGACGCCTCCAGCTCCGCCTTCTCCACCATCTCCGCCACGGTCATCGAGCGCACCCGGCGGCTGCCGAGGCCGCGCGGGCGGGCCGCCGCCCGCGGCGCCGCGGGGGCGGGGGCGGGGGTGGCGGTTCCCGCGGCGGACGTCGCGGCGGGCGCGGACGCGGGGGCGCCCGGGGCGACGGCGGCGGCGGGAGCGCTGCCGGACGGCGGCTCCTCGCCCGCCGGGGCCGGTGTGGCAGGCTGCTCCAGCTCGTCCGCGACCCACTCCGCGAGGTCGGTCAGCCGGCCGCCGCTGAACACGATCTCCAGCGGCAGGCCCACCTCGAAGTCGCGGTCCACCTGGCTCTTCAGCTCGGCGAGCATCAGCGAGTCGGCGACCGTCGTGACCTCGGTCTCGGGGTCGACGTCCTCCGGCGCGGAGCCGAGCACGGCGGCCAGCAGCCGGACCAGGTGCCCGGTGACCGCCCGCTCCCGTTCGGCGGGCTCCGCCGCGCGGAGGGCGGCCAGGTCCACCGGGCCGACGGCTCCCGCCGCTCCCGCGGGCCGGCCGCTGGACACCATCCGCTCCAGCAGGGCCTCGCTGACCGGGCGGAACGACACCCCGCTCAGTTCGGCGACCAGCGAGCCGTCCGGCGCGGTCAGCCGCAGGTCCCCGGCCAGGGAGCCGTCGGCGGTCGCCCGGGTCACCACCGTGCACAGCACCTCGTCCGCCGCGACGGCGCCGTGCACGACCATCCGCTCGTAGCCGGTGCCCAGGTGGACCGGGCGCTCGGCCCAGTCGGCCGGCTGCGGGTGCCCCGCGATCGCGACCAGCTGCACGCAGGCGTCCAGCAGCAGCAGGTCGGCCCGGACGCCGGCCGCGACACCCTTGGTCCGCGCGTCCGGCGGCACCAGCCGCCCGACCGCGACGCCCGGTCCCCGCCGAGCGGACTCCACCAGCTGGAAGCTCGGGCCGAGCCGGAACGCGGGGTGCCAGGCCCGGCGGTAGAACTCCTCGCCGTCCAGGGTGTCCTGGCAGCGCGTCCCGGCGTCCTCGAAGAGCGCCGCGGGTGTCACCTCGGCCGGGTCCCCGCCGGCCGGCGCCGCCGGGACGACCAGCGCCCGCAGGTGCTGCTGCCAGCCGGCCACCGGGTCCTTGCTGTGCACCCGGACCTCGGTCTTGCCGTCCGTCAGCGGGCCCAGCACCACCTGGACCGTGCGGGTGTCCTGGTCGGAGAGGACCAGCGGACGGGAGATCGAGAGGTCCTCGATCCCGACCGGTCCGTCGAAGGCCCGCTCGGCGCAGCGCAGGACCAGCTCCAGGTAGACCACGCCGGGCACCACGAGCCGTCCGTGCACCCGGTGCTCGGCGAGGAACGGCAGGGCGGCGAGGGAGAGTTCGCTCTCGCCGATCACCTCGCCGTCCGCCGTCTCCAGGATGTGCGGGCGCAGTGCGCGGCCGCCGCGCGAGGCGGTGGCGGTGCCCGCGGAGGTGTTCTGCGGCCAGTACTCCTGGCGCTGGAAGGGGTAGGTGGGCAGCTTGGCCGGGGAGGCCGGCCGGGTCACCACGGCGGACCAGTCGACCTCCCGGCCGCGGGCCCACACCTGGGCGAGGGACTCCAGCAGCACCCGGTGGGCCGAGGGCCCGTCGGCCGCCGGGGCCAGTCGCAGGGCGTCCTGGTCCCCGCCGCTGAGGGCGAGGGCGCCGGTGCCCAGTTCGAGGATGATCCCGACCCCGCTGTCCAGGGCCGACGCCGGCGCCGCGTCGAGCGTCGCGGGCCGGTCCGGCGCGCTGTCCGCGGAGCGGTTCCAGTACTCGGCGGTGGCCACCTCGGGGCCGGCCGGACCGGCCCGGTGGTCGAGGACCAGGTCGACGGCCGGGATGCGCAGCCGGACGTCGGCCAGGTCGGCCGAGCGGCCGGCCAGGGCCAGCCGGGCACCGTCCGCGATGCTGAAGACGCCCGCGAGGGCCGCAGCGGCGTACGCGCCGGCGCCCTGGCCGACGATCACGTCCGGGTCGACACCGACCGAGCGCCACCAGGCCCCGAGCGCCACCGTCGCCGCGTAGCGCGAGGCCGGGCCGTCGGCGGCGGCCAGTTCCTCGCCGGGGACGCCGAGGGCGGCGGCCACCGCGTCCACGGTCTCGGTCACCACCGGCAGCTTCCCGTACAGGCCGTCGGCCCGGGCGCCGCCGTCGGTGGCCACGAAGGCCGCCTGCGGCACCGGCCCGGCACCGCGACGGCCGGTCACCACACCGGGGGCGTCGGCGCCCTCGGCCACGGCGCGCAGTCGCTCGGCCAGGTCGGCGGAGGTCTCGACCACCACGGCGGCGCGGTCGCTGAGGTCGGCCCGGCCGACACCGGCCGACCAGGCGAGCTCGGCGGGCGTGAAGGCGTCGGCGGTGGCGGTGAACTCGGCCAGCCGGGCGGCCGATGCGCGCAGGGCCACCGCGCCGGAGCCGGAGACCTTGACCACCACGGGCCCGTCCGGGACCGGTTCGGCGGCGGCTTCCCGGACCGGCGGGGACTCCAGCACGACGTGGGCGTTGGTGCCGCCGAACCCGAAGGCCGACACGCCCGCGATGCGCCGCTCCTGCTCCCAGCGGGTCAGCTCGGTCGGCACCGAGACCGGCAGATCCGCCCAGGCCACGTGGGGGTTGGGCTCGACCAGGTTCAGGTGCGGCGGGATCCAGCCGCGCTGGACCGTCAGCACCGCCTTGATGAAGCCGGCGATGCCCGCCGCCGCCTCCAGGTGGCCGATGTTGGTCTTCACCGACCCCAGCGCCACCGGGCTGTCTTGTGCCCGGCCCTCGCCCAGCACCCGGCCCAGCGCCCGCACCTCGATCGGGTCGCCGAGCGGCGTGCCCGTCCCGTGCGCCTCGACGAAGCCGACCTCGGCGGCGGCGATCCCGGCCACCGAGAGCGCCCGCCGCACGACCTCCTGCTGGGAGGAGGCGCGCGGGACGGTCAGGCCGGAGCTCTTGCCGTCCTGGTTCACGGCGGAGCCGCGGACGACGGCGAGGATGTCGTCACCGGCGGCGAGGGCGTCGGAGAGGCGCTTGAGCACGACCACGCCGG
>NZ_JBHVPZ010000021.1:0-170088 GCF_042887135.1 Kitasatospora sp. NPDC057965 | reverse complement strand
GCGCGCACACCGCGCCGCCCGGGACCCGACGGGCCGCCAGGGCCCGTCCCGTGACCAGCCGCCAACCCGCGTCGTTGACCCGGCAGGAGGTGCGGTAGCGTCGCCGACACCTCCCGAATGGCGGTCGATAACGCGGAATCCGAAGCCCGTGCCGTCAGGATGGGGAGAGTCCCGTCCGTCTCGATCCGCCGGGGGATCTCCGTCATGCAACCGCGAGCCTTCGCGATCCTCACCGCCCTGCTGCTCGGGGTGCTCGGCCTGGGGTCGGTCGCCGTCACCGACTGGACGCCCGAGCCGGTCACCGCCGCGGTGGCCGAGCAGCCGGCCGCCCCCGGGGCCGGCACCGCGCAGCCGGCCGGCGGAGCCACCGCCGTCGGCGCCACGGCGACCGGGGACCCGGCGGTGTGGACCCGCTCGACGCTGCGCAACAAGCTGATGGCCGAGATGGACGCCAGCGACCCCGGCGTCGCGCTGGCCGACCTCGACCGGATCACCAAGCAGCTGCCCTACACCGTCCGGTTCTGCCACCCGATCGCCCACGAGCTCGGGCACGCGGCCGTCAAGCGGTTCAACGCCGACTTCCAGAAGGTCATCTCCTACCCGCACGAGACCTGCGCGGCCGGCTACCTGCACGGCGCCGTCGAGGAGATGCTCAACGCCTCCCCCCAGCCCGAGACCGACCTGGTCAAACTGTGCGCGCCCAAGAACAGCGGCCCCTGCATCCACGGCGTCGGCCACGGCACGATGTTCGTCGCCAAGCAGGACGTCGCCAAGGCCCGCGAGCTGTGCAACAAGTTCACCACCGACCAGAACCGGATCCGCTGCTCCGAGGGCCTGTTCATGCAGCTCTTCGGCCCCGACGAGGAGGACGAGAAGGCGAAGGCCAACCTCCCCGCCGACAAGCTCGCCCAGGACCCGCTCTACCCGTGCAAGGACCAGCCGTCGCTGTTCCAGTCCGCCTGCTACTTCTACGCGCCCACCTTCTACCTCTCCTCGCACGACTACCCGAACCACCCCGAGGTGTACGCCGAGGCCCTGAAGTGGTGCCTCAACGGCAAGGCCTCCGGCGGGGCGGTGGACTGCAGCCGGGGGGTGGGCTCGCGCACCATGAAGTACAACCTGGACCGTGAGGACTGGGCCGCCCAGCAGTGCGCGACCGCCGCGGACGGCTGGCAGCGCAAGGCCTGCGCGGAGGGCCTGGTCAGCTACTACACGGTCAACTACACCGACGCGGGGGCGGCCGGCCGGCTCTGCGCCAAGTTCACCGACAAGGAGATGCAGGGCTACTGCCGCTCGGCGAGCGGGCTCTCCGCCTCGCTCGACTGACCGCCGCCCGTCCTGCCTTTCGGGCCCGCGCCGCACGGCGCGGGCCCGTTTCCGTAGGATCACGGGGATTCGGGTGCGCCGAGGACGCCGCGCCACCAGGCCCGCACCACCCCCGGAGCCGCACATGACCTCCGACGCCCCCCGCACCGACGCCGCCGACACCGCCGACGACTTCCGCGCCGCCGCGCACACCGCCGCCGACCTGGCCGCCGACCACCTCGCCGGGCTGGCCGCCCGCCCGGTCTGGCAGCCGATGGACGACGCCGCCCGCCGCGCCCTGCTGGACGCCCCGCTGCCCGCGGCCGGCCGCCCGCTCGCCGAGCTGCTGGAGACCGTCGGCCGCGACGTGCTGCCGTACCCGATGGGCAACGGCCATCCCCGGTTCTTCGGCTGGGTGAACTCCGCCCCCGCCCCGGCGGGCGTGCTCGCCACCCTGGCCGCCGCCGCGATGAACCCCAGCTCGGCCGGCGGCGACCACGCCGACGTCCACCTGGAGCGGGCCGTGGTCCGCTGGATCGCCGAGCTGGTCGGCTTCCCGCACCCGCCCGGCGGCGGACTGCTCACCTCCGGCACCTCGATGGCGACCATCGTCTGCCTCGCCGCCGCCCGCGACCGGGCCGCGCGCGCCGGCGGGTGGGACGTCCGCGAGGACGGCCTGGCCGGGATGCCGCCGCTGGTCGGCTACGTCACCGGCGAGACCCACTCCTGCGTGCGCAAGGCCGCCGAGCTGCTGGGCCTCGGCAGCCGCTACCTGCGCACCGTGGCCACCGGCCCGGACGGCCGCCTCGACCCGGCCGACCTGCGCGCCGCCGTCGCCCGCGACCGGGCCGACGGACTGCTGCCCTTCCTGGTCGTCGCCTCGGCCGGCACCGTCGGCACCGGCGCGGTGGACGCCTTCCACCCGCTCGCCGACCTCTGCGCCGAGGAGCGCCTGTGGCTGCACGTGGACGGCGCCTACGGCGCGTTCGGCGTGCTCGACCCGGTGATCGCGCACCGCTACGCCGGGCTGGAGCGGGCCGACTCGCTCGCCCTCGACCCGCACAAGTGGCTCGGCGTCCCGGTCGACTGCGGCTGCGCGCTGGTCCGCGACCCCGAGGGGCTGCGCGCCGCCTTCAGCCTCGTCCCCTCCTACCTGCGCGACGAGACGGCCGGCGAGCTCGGCTGGTTCTCCGAGTACGGCACCGAGCAGACCCGCCCGTTCCGCGCCCTTAAGGTGTGGGCCACCATCGCCCACCGCGGCCGCGACGGCCTCGCCCGGGACGTCGCCCGTACCACCGCCCTCGCCCGCCGGCTCGGCGAACTCGTCTCCGCCGACCCCGATCTGGAGCTGCTCGCCGAGGTGCAGACCTCCATCGTCGCGTTCCGCCTCCGCCCGCCCGGCCTGACCGAGGCCGACCTGGACGCGCTCAACCGCGAGCTGCCCGCCGCCGTCCAGCGCCGCGGCCGCGCCTTCGTCACCGGCGCCCGGCTGGCCGGCCGCGAGATCCTGCGCGCCTGCCTGCTCAACCCGGCCACCACCGAAACGGACCTGCTGATCCTGCTCGACGAAGTGAAGGCTTCCGGTCGTGGGCCGGGCGATGCACGGCACCATTAACCGTCAGGTCACGGGGGATTCGTGATCGTGAAACACCGAAGCGGCAGATTGATGGCATGGAGCACCTGGAGAAGCCGAAGCCCGAGAACGTCCAGTCCCCGAACCCCTCCCGTGCCCAGCGCCGCGGCGGCCGTACCCACCGGTGGCGGCGCGACGCGGTGGAGCTCGCCGCCGTCTTCGTCTCGGTGACCACCGCCGACCTGGTGGCCAAGCTCGTGGTGCACGGGCCCGACGGACCGGTGGTGCTGGCCGCGTCCGCCACCGCCCTGCTCGCCACGGCGCTGTTCCACACCTGGTGGTCGCACCACCACCGGCTGCACGGACCGCCCGCACCGGACGCGCCCGCGCCACCGGCCGGGCCGGCCGTGCAGGTCGCGCCGGCCGCACAGGCCTCGCAGGCCTCGCAGGCCGAGCCGTTGAAGGGGCCGCTGCACGACTTCGAGGAGACCGCGCTGTGGCGGCTGCGCACCACGGTGCGGGACTCCCCCGGCAGCCTGGCCCGGATCTGCGCGGCCTTCGCGGCGCGGCAGGTGAACATCGTCTCGATGCAGTCCCACCCGCTGCCGTCCGGCGCGGTGGACGAGTTCTTCGTGCGCGCCCCGCGCTCGCTGGCCCGGGCCGACCTGGCCGCGCTGGTCGCCGGGGCCGGCGGCGACGACATCTGGACCGGCCCGGCCGACGCCCACGACCTGGTGGACCTGCCGACCCACGTCCTGGGGCTGGCCACCCGGACCGCGCTGGACGCCGCCGAGCTGCCGATCGCGCTGCGCCGGCTGTTCGGGCAGTGCGGCATCCGGCAGTACCCGGGCGCCGCCGCGCGGGCCGCCGCCGGGGTGGACGGGCACGTGATGCGGCTGCCGGTGCCCTCCGGGGACCTCGTCGAGCTCACCCGCCCGCAGCTGCCGTTCACCCCGACCGAGTTCGCCCGGGCGCAGGCGCTGGTCGAGCTGGACGCCCTGCTCGGGCCCCGGGTGCCGGACGTCCGGGCCCGGCTGAGCCTGCCGGCCGGCGCCGACCTGACCGTGCGGCGCGCCGACGCGGCGGACAAGGAGGCGGCGCTGGCGATGCACCACCGCTGCTCCCCCGACACGCTGCGCAAGCGGTACCACGGACCGGTCCGGGACGCCGACCGCTACCTGGACCACCTGCTGGACGCCCGGCACGGCCAGACCCTGGCCGTGGAGACGGCCGACGGTCGGATCGTCGCCCTCGGACACCTGATGTGGGACGACGAGGGCGCCGAGGTGGCGGTGTTGGTCGAGGACGCCTGGCAGCGGCGCGGGCTGGGCCTGGACCTGATGCGGCGGATGTCCGCGCTGGCCCTGGAGGCCGGGGTGGACACGGTGTACGCGGTCACCCAGTCCTCCAACTCCGGGCTGATCGCCACCATGCGGCGGCTGGCGGCGCCGCTGGACCACCAGGTGGAGGACGGGACCCTGGTCATCACCGCGCACCTGGCGGAGGCGGCCGAGGAGCTCCCGGTGCCCTGGCAGACCCGCCCGGGCCGGTAATCATCTGGTCATTTCTTCACCACACCCTCACCAAGGGCTCCTCCCGCCCCGGCGGCCGGAACCGCCGCACCCCGGCGGTGCGTCCCCGACGGCGAACGGCCCCTCCGTACACCGCCGGCCCCGACCCCGTGTCAGGACCGCCCGGACGGGCTCTCCGGGCGCTCCACAGCAGGCGGCACGGGGTCCGGGGCGCCGAGCCGGGCAGCGGAGTCGGTAGGCTGATCCCGTCCCCGCCGCCCGACGGCCCGTAGTCCGGCCCCGGGCGGTGCCGCAGCAAGGAGGAACCACTGAGCATGGCAGGCACCGAATCGGAGCCCACAGGCGCACGCGACGCCTCGCTGCCGGCGCGCGCGAAGATCGCGGTGACCGCCGGCAAGGTGGCCGCCGCCGTCTCCCGCAAGGCCGGGCGCGGCAGCGGATCGGTGATCGGCGGCAAGGTCGCCCTGAGGCTCGACCCCGATCTGCTCGCCACCCTCGCCGAGAACCTCGACGTGGTGCTGGTCAGCGCCACCAACGGCAAGACCACGACCACCCGTCTGATCGCCGAGGCGCTGCGCGCCGCCGGCCCGGTCGTCTCCAACGCGCTCGGCGCCAACATGCCGGCCGGCATCACCTCCGCCCTGGCCGGCGGCTCCGAGGCCCGCTTCGGCGTCATCGAGGTCGACGAGAAGTACCTGGCGATGGTGGCCCGGGACACCCGCCCCAAGGCGATCGCCCTGCTCAACCTCTCCCGCGACCAGCTCGACCGCGCCGCCGAGACCCGCATGATGGCGGAGAAGTGGCGCGAGGGCCTGCAGGACACCGAGGCCGTGGTGATCGCCAACGCCGACGACCCGCTGGTGACCTGGGCCGCGTCCTCCTGCAAGAAGGTGGTCTGGGTGGCCGCCGGACAGGCGTGGAAGGAGGACGCCTGGTCCTGCCCGGCCTGCGGCGGCGTGATGCAGCGCCCCGGCGACGACTGGTTCTGCCAGGAGTGCGGCTTCCGGCGCCCCAACCCGCACTGGGCCCTGCAGGGCACCCACGTCATCGACCCGCAGCGCGGCGCCTGGCCGATCCAGCTCCAGCTGCCCGGCCGGGCCAACCTGGCCAACGCCACCAGCTCGGCCGCCGTCGCCGCCGTGTTCGGCGTCTCCCCGCAGGTCGCGCTGGAGCGGATGCGCTCCGTCACCGCGGTGGCCGGCCGCTACGACGTCGTCCAGTACCAGGGCCGCGACATCCGGCTGCTGCTGGCCAAGAACCCGGCCGGCTGGCTGGAGACCTTCTCGCTGATCGACGGCCCGCCGACCCCGGTGGTGCTCTCGGTCAACGCCCTGGACGCCGACGGCACCGACACCTCGTGGCTGTGGGACGTGGACTACGAGCGGCTCGCCGGGCACCCGGTGTTCGTGCTGGGCCAGCGCAAGCTGGACCTGGCGGTGCGCCTGGAGGTCGCCGGCCTGCAGTTCCACGTCGTGGACTCGCTGGAGCAGGCCGTCCGGATGGCGCCGCCCGGCCGGATCGAGGCGATCGCCAACTACACCGCCTTCCAGCAGCTGCGGAAGGTCGTGGCCGGCTGATGCCGGCCACCCGCCCAGCAGCCCCAGCAGCCCACCGCACGTACGTCATGGAAGGCCTTCGAGGATGAGTGAGAGCAGCCTGCGCGTGGTCTGGGTCTACCCCGACCTGCTCAGCACCTACGGCGACCGCGGCAACGCCCTGGTCGTGGAGCGCCGGGCCCGGCAGCGCCACCTCAACGTGACCCGGATCGACGTCCGCTCCGACCAGGCGGTGCCCACCAGCGGCGACATCTACCTGATCGGCGGCGGCGAGGACCGTCCGCAGCGGCTCGCCGCCGAGCGGCTGCGCAACGACTCCGGGCTGGTGCGGGCCTCCGAGAACGGCGCGATCATCTTCGCGGTCTGCGCCGGCTACCAGATCCTCGGCCACGAGTTCATCAACGACCTCGGCCAGCGCGAGCCGGGCCTCGGCCTGCTGGACGTGTGGACCAGCCGCGGCGAGGGCGAGCGCTGCGTCGGCGACGTGCTGGCCGACGTCGACCCGGCCCTCGGCCTGCCGCAGCTGACCGGGTTCGAGAACCACCAGGGCGTGACCCACCTCGGCCAGGGCGTCAAGCCGCTGGCCCGGGTCACCGCCGGCCGGGGCAACGGCACCGGCGACGGCACCGAGGGCGCCTGGCGGGACACCGTCTTCGGCACCTACCTGCACGGCCCGGTGATGGCGCGCAACCCCGCCGTCGCCGACATGCTGATCAAGCTGGCGCTGGACGTGAACGCCCTGCCGCCGGCCGACACCACCTGGTACGACGCGCTGCGCTCCGAGCGCATCGCGGCCACGACGCGCCCCGCGTAGCACGTCCCGGGCCCGTCCGACCGGGTGCCCGCGATGCGGTCACCCGGCCCACGGGCGGGCCGGAACGTACGACAATGGGGCTGCCCCTTCCCGGGGCTGCCGGCTGCACACCCTCCTCGGCAGCAGGCTGCACTTCCACGCGGGGGCGCCGACGGCGCCGCTCCCGCGTCGGCTCCTGCCCGGCCGGACGCAGGGGCCGTATGCTCGACACCCACGGCCGGTTTCGGATGTTCTGTCCGAATCGGCCGGTCCTTCACCCGGCGGCCATCTCCGCGTCAACCCGGCGCGGGAACGGCTCGCTACGGTGGCGGTCCGTCGTCCCAGCCTGTAGTCCGGCCGTTCCTCGGTTCTGCTCGGGAGTTGCAAAGCAATGCGTATTGGAGTGCTGACCAGCGGCGGTGACTGCCCCGGCCTGAACGCGGTGATCCGCTCCGTGGTCCACCGGGGGGTGGTCGACCACGGCGACGAGATCATCGGGTTCGAGGACGGCTGGCGCGGTTTCCTGGAGGGGCACCACCGGCCCCTGACCCTCGACTCGGTGAGCGGGATCCTCGCCCAGGGCGGCACCATCCTCGGTTCCTCCCGGGTCCAGCCCAGCCACCTGCGCGACGGCGTCGAGCGCGCCAAGCAGTACTGCGCGGACCTCGGCCTGGACGCGGTGATCCCGATCGGCGGCGAGGGCACCCTGAAGGCCGCCAAGCTGATGAGCGACGCGGGCCTGCCGATCGTCGGCGTGCCGAAGACCATCGACAACGACATCGCCTGCACCGACGTCACCTTCGGCTTCGACACCGCCGTGTCGGTCGCCACCGAGGCGCTGGACCGGCTGAAGACCACCGCCGAGTCGCACCAGCGCGTCATGGTCGTCGAGGTCATGGGCCGTCACACCGGCTGGATCGCGCTGAACGCGGGCATGGCCGCCGGTGCGCACGCGATCGTCGTCCCGGAGCGCCCGTTCCACATCGAGAAGCTCACCGCCGTCGTCCGGGAGCGCTTCGACCGGCAGAAGAAGTTCGCGATCGTGGTCTGCGCCGAGGGCGCCAAGCCCGAGCCCGGCACCATGCACTGGGAGGAGGGCACCAAGGACATCTACGGCCACGAGCGCTTCACCGGCATCGCGACCCAGCTCTCCCGCGAGCTGGAGCACCGCCTCGGCAAGGAGGCCCGCCCGGTGATCCTCGGCCACACCCAGCGCGGCGGCACCCCGACCGCCTACGACCGGGTGCTCGCCACCCGGTTCGGCTGGCACGCCGTGGAGGCCGTCCACCAGGGCGCCTTCGGGCACATCACCGCCCTGCAGGGCACCGACATCAACCTGGTGCCGCTGGGCGAGGCGGTGGCCGAGCTGAAGACCGTGCCGGCCGACCGCTACCTGGAGGCCGAGACGGTCATCTGACCGCCTCGCTCCCCCGCTTCGCCGTTCACCACTTCACCGCGGAGCCCCGCCCCCCGAGCGCGCGAGCCTCGGGGGGCCGGAGCCGTTCTCGGCAGCCGCCCTGCCGGGAGCGGGACCGCCGGATCAGAAGCCGGTGTTCGGAGTCGGTCATCTTTGCTTGGTCTTGATCAGTGGGCCAGAGTGGACGACACCGTGGACCGGCCCCCCAACGGAAGGACACCAAGGCGATGGAGATCCTCGCGTACGGCGTGCAGGCGGATGAGCGGCCGCTGATGGAGGAAGCGTTCGCGGGCCGGTACGGGCTGCGCTGCCTGTCCGTCTTCCTCAACCGCGACACCGCCCCGCTGGCCGCCGGCTACCCCGCCGTCAGCAGCAGCGTCAACGACGTCCTGGACGCCGGGACCCTCGCCGTCCTCGCCGCCGGCGGCACGAAGCTGATCGCCCAGCGCTCCACCGGCTTCAACAACATCGACCTGGACGCCGCCGCCGAACTCGGTCTCACCGTCGCCCGGGTCTCCCACTACAGCCCGTACTCAGTTGCCGAACACGCCTGGACCCTGGCCCTCGCCGTCAACCGGCGCCTCACCCGCGCCGCCAACCGCTCCCGCGAGTTCGACTTCCGCCTCGACGGCCTGCTCGGCCGCGACATCCACGGCATGACCGTCGGCGTCATCGGCACCGGCAAGATCGGCGAGTGCTTCGCCCGCATCGCCGCCGGCTTCGGCACCCACCTCCTCGGCTGGGACATCACCCGCAACCCCGCCTGCCTCGACCTCGGCATGGCCTACACCGAACTCCCCGAACTGCTCACCCGCGCCGACCTCATCAGCCTCCACGTTCCCCTCCTCCCCGCCACCCACCACCTGATCGACAGCGCCGCCCTCGCCCGCATGAAGGACGACGCGATCCTCGTCAACTCCAGCCGCGGCGGCCTCATCGACAGCGCCGCCCTGGTCGAGACCCTGCGCGCCGGACGCCTCTCCGGCGTCGGCCTCGACGTCTACGAGGAGGAGACCGGCGTCTTCTTCACCGACCGCTCCATCCACGGCATCACCGACGACACCCTCGCCCGCCTCGTCACCTTCCCCCAGGTCCTGGTCACCAGCCACCAGGCCTACTTCACCCACACCGCCGTCGGCCAGATCATCGACGCCACCGTCCGCAACATCGACGACCACGCCAAGGGCCGCACCAACGAGAACACCCTCGTCCCCAGGAGCTGACGACCGTGCTCCCGCTTCTCACGGGCCTACGGGCGGTGTGACGGTCGGGGTGACGGGCAGTCGGCGTCTTGGGCGGGGAGGACGCCGTCGAGGAGGTAGCGGTCGACTGCGGCGTCCACGCAGGTGTCACGCGGGGCGAACAGGCCCGCGTAGACGGTGTGGCGGAAAGCGCCGCGCAGGGTCACCAGGCGGGAGCCGGTCAGCGCGCGGTGGGCGGAGAGCTGGCCGGGGTAGGTGGCGGCCGGGTCGCCGTCGGCGCCGACCAGCAGGACCGGGACGGCGTTGCGCACCCGGGTGGGCGGCTCAGCGGGGTCCGTGGGCCAGTAGGTGCAGGGCGTGAGATTGCGGGTGAGCGGGCCGAACAGCGGCTCGTCGGCGCGGTGGGCCCGGATGTCCCGGTAGTAGGCGAGCGGGTCGCGCGAGGCGGCGCGGTCCGCGCACATGATCGCGGTCTGCACGGCGGCGTAGCCGCCGGTGTCGGGGGCCTCCAGTCCGGCCAGTACCGCCTCCAGCAGTGCGGTCGGCGGGGTCGGCCGGCCGTCGGCGACGTCGGCCAGGACGTGCACCAGGGCGGAGAACTCCTCGTAGGCGGCGTCGTCGTCGCCGGCCGACACCGTCCACAGCACCTGCGGCAGGGCCCGGGCGTCGACCCGGTGGGCACCGACCGCCAGCGGGGCGCGCTCGGCGGCCAGGCGCACCCGCTCGACCGAGGCCAGCACCTCGGCGGTGGTCACGCCCAGGTGGTGGCGGTCGTCGTGGCCGGCCGCCCAGGCGGCCCAGGCGGTGAGCGCGGCCCCCATCGCGGGGCCCTGGGTGGCGGTCAGGTCGGGGCCGAAGCGGTCCGGGTCCATGGCCGCGTCGAACACCGCCCGCCCGACCCGGTCGGGGAACATCTGGAGGTAGACCTCGCCGAGGTAGCTCCCGTAGGACGAACCGAGATAGGCGACCGTCGGCTCGCCGAGGACGGCGCGCACCAGGTCCATGTCCCGGGCGGTGTTGCGGGTGGAGGCGTGCGGCAGCAGGGCGCGGTACGGGGCGCAGCGGGCCGCGAGGTCCTTGGCGACCTCGGCGGCCCGGTCGAAGCCCAGCCGGTCGGGGCCGGCCGAGCCGGGGCCGGCCGTCGGCCAGCCGCAGTCGAGGGGGGTGCTGGCACCGACGAAGCGCGGGTCCATGCCGACGATGTCGTACCGGGCGCCGACGGCGGGGGCGGCCTGGCGCAGGGCGAGGGCGAGCCCGCGGGCGGGGACGCCTGGGCCACCGGGGTTGTAGAACAGGGTGCCCAGCCGGTGGGCGGGGTCGGTGGCGGGCAGCCGGGAGAGGGCGACGCCGATCGTCCTTCCCTCGGGACGGCGGTAGTCGAGGGGGACGGTCACCTCGGTGCAGCGGGCGCCGGCGGCGTCGAGTTCGGCGCCGGCGGCGTCCTCCGGGCCGGTCGCGCAGGGGTGCCAGACCGGCTGCCGGCCGCGCAGCGCGGCGAGCGGGTCGGCGGCGGCCGGCGCGGTGACGCCGAGTGCCGATGCCGGTACGGCCGACGCGGTGAGGACGGACAGGGCCAGCGCCGCCACAGCGGCGGCCGACTTGGCGGCGCGGATCACGGTGTTTCCCCTCGGGTGCCTCGGTGGACCGTCGGGGCGACCGTAGGCGCCCGCGACGGCCGGGCGCGTCCACCACCGGTACCGGCCTCCCCCGCCGAAGTGCCGCTACGGATCTGCTACTTCAGGACCATCCGCGGCCGCGCGCCAGGCGCGGTGCACCGCCGGGCGGAGGTCGTTTCCGGACGAAGGGCACAGCCGCGGGCGCGGTTCCTCGCCGATCGAACCCGTACTGGCGAGCGGCTCGGCGGACGGCCCGGCGGACGGCCCGGCGGGCGGCGGTCCCACCCGACCGGGGGGACGGAACGGGGGCCGGGGAACCGGCCGGGGTAAGGCCCGCCTAGGCTGTATGCCGAAGCAAAACGGGCGAACCGGACCCGTCCAGGGTCCGGGACGAGGGAAAGCGGGACTCGCCGATGGGCGACGGAATGTCAGGCATGCACCACCACGGCGGGATGACCGAACTCGGCCCCTTCTCGCTCTCCAACGTGCTCACCTGGTCTCCCGACTGGGTGTTCCTGATCGGCAGCCTGGCCGCGCTCGCGCTGTACCTCACCGGCGTGGTCCGGCTGCGGCGGCGCGGCGACAGCTGGCCGATCGGACGCACGGTGGCCTGGGTGCTGGGCGTCGGCTCGGTGATCCTGGTCACCTGCACCGGGCTGAACGACTACGGCATGGTGCTGTTCAGCGCGCACATGATGCAGCACATGGTGCTCTCCATGCTGTCGCCGATCCTGCTGCTGCTCGGCGGGCCGATCACCCTGGCGCTGCGCGCACTGCGGCCGGCCGGCAAGGGACGTCCGCGCGGACCGCGCGAGCTGCTGGTGGCGCTGCTGCACTCGACCTACATCAAGGTGGTCTCGCACCCGGCCTTCACCATCCCGCTGTTCATCGCGAGCCTCTACGGGGTCTACTTCACCCCGCTGTTCGACTTCCTCATGCAGTACCGGCTCGGGCACATCTTCATGATGGTGCACTTCCTGGCGACCGGCCTGGTGTTCTTCTGGCCGATCATGGGCGTGGACCCGGGCCCGCACCGGCCGGGCCACGTGATGCGGATCATCGAGCTGTTCATGGGCATGCCGTTCCACGCCTTCTTCGGCGTCGCGGTGATGATGGCCAACCACCAGCTGGTGAACACCTTCACCACCGAGATGGCGCCACCCGGCACCGATCTGCTGGCCGACCAGAAGCTCGCCGGCGGCATCACCTGGGCGTTCGGCGAGATCCCGACCGCGATCGTGCTGATCGCGCTGGTCTACCAGTGGATGGGCTCGGAACAGCGGCTCTCGCGCCGCCGCGACCGCGCCGAGGACCGCAGCGGTGACGCCGAGCTGGCGGCGTACAACGCCTACCTGGCCTCGCTGGACCAGCGCAGCCGGCGCCCCGCGGCCGACGCCGGCTGAGCCCCGGCGGCAGCGCCGAAGGAGCCCCCGTCCGATCCGGACGGGGGCTCCGGCGTTTCCGGAAACGTTTCCAGGAGCGTTCGCGGGAGCGTTCGCGGGAGCGTTCGCGGGAGCATTTCCGGAAGCGCTCCCGCCCGGGCGCCCGGGCCCCGCGGGGAAACGCCGGGAGGCCCCGGAGGTCCGCTGTCGGACCTCCGGGGCCTCCCGGGTTCAACCCCTGTGCCCCCGGGCTCAGCCGAGGTTGGCGAGCGCCTCGTTGAGGGTCTTCGACGGGCGCATCACGGCCGCGGCCTTGGCCGGGTCCGGCTGGTAGTAGCCGCCCAGGTCGACCGGGGAGCCCTGCACCGCGATGAGCTCCTCGACGATCGCCTGCTCCTGCTCGGTGAGCGTCTTGGCCAGGCCCTCGAAGGCCTGGGCGAGCTCGGCGTCCTCGGTCTGGCCGGCCAGCTCCTGGGCCCAGTACGTGGCCAGGTAGAAGTGGCTGCCGCGGTTGTCGATGCCGCCGAGGCGGCGGCTCGGCGACTTGTCCTCGTTGAGGAAGGTGCCGGTGGCGCGGTCCAGCGTGTCGGCCAGCACCTGGGCGCGGGCGTTCCCGGTGGTGCGGGCCAGGTGCTCGAAGCTGGCGGCCAGCGCGAAGAACTCGCCCAGGCTGTCCCAGCGCAGGTAGTTCTCCTTGACCAGCTGCTGGACGTGCTTCGGGGCGGAGCCGCCGGCGCCGGTCTCGAACAGGCCGCCGCCGTTGATCAGCGGGACGACCGACAGCATCTTGGCGCTGGTGCCCAGCTCCAGGATCGGGAACAGGTCGGTCAGGTAGTCGCGCAGCACGTTGCCGGTGACCGAGATGGTGTCCTCGCCGCGGCGGATGCGCTCCAGCGAGAACGTGGTGGCCTCGACCGGGGACTTGATCTCGATCTGCAGGCCGTCGGTGTCGTGCTCCGCGAGGTAGGTCTTCACCTTCTCGATCAGCACGGCGTCGTGGGCGCGGGTCTCGTCCAGCCAGAAGACGGCCGGGGTGCCGGAGACGCGGGCGCGGGTGACGGCCAGCTTCACCCAGTCGCGGATCGGCAGGTCCTTGGTCTGGCAGGAGCGGAAGATGTCGCCCGGCTGGACGGCCTGCTCCAGGACGACGTTGCCCTCGGTGTCGACCAGGCGGACGGTGCCGGCCGCGGCGATCTCGAAGGTCTTGTCGTGGCTGCCGTACTCCTCGGCGGCCTGGGCCATCAGGCCGACGTTCGGGACCGAGCCGATGGTGGCCGGGTCCAGGGCGCCGTGGGCGCGGCAGTCGTCGATGACGGCCTGGTAGACGCCCGCGTAGCTGCTGTCCGGCAGCACGGCGAGGGTGTCGGCCTCCTGGCCGTCCGGGCCCCACATGTGGCCGGAGGTGCGGATCATGGCCGGCATCGAGGCGTCGACGATGACGTCGCTCGGCACGTGCAGGTTGGTGATGCCCTTGTCGGAGTCGACCATGGCCAGGGCCGGGCCCTCGGCCAGCTCGGCCTCGAACGAGGCCTTGATCTCCGCGCCCAGGTGCGGCACGTTCTCCAGGCCGGCCAGGATGCCGCCGAGGCCGTTGTTCGGGTTCAGGCCCGCGGCGACGAGCACGTCGCCGTACTTGGCGAAGGTCTGCGGGAAGAAGGCGCGGACCACGTGGCCGAAGATGATCGGGTCGGAGACCTTCATCATGGTGGCCTTCAGGTGGACCGAGAACAGCACGCCCTCGGCCTTGGCCCGGGCCACCTGCGCGGCCAGGAACTCGTTCAGCTCGGCGGCGCGCATGACCGAGGCGTCCACGACCTCGCCGGCCAGCACCGGGACGGACTCGCGCAGCACGGTGGTGGCGCCGTCCTCGGCGACCAGCTCGATGCGCAGCGCGCCGTCGGCGGCGATGACGGCCGACTTCTCGGTGGAGCGGAAGTCGTTCTCGCCCATGGTGGCGACGTTGGTCTTGGAGTCGGCCGACCAGGCGCCCATGCGGTGCGGGTGGGTCTTGGCGTAGTTCTTGACCGACGCGGGGGCGCGGCGGTCCGAGTTGCCCTCGCGCAGGACCGGGTTGACGGCGCTGCCCTTGACCTTGTCGTAACGGGCGCGGACGTCCTTGTCCTCGTCGGTCTGCGGGTCGTCCGGGTAGTCCGGCAGCGCGTAGCCCTGCGCCTGCAGCTCGGCGATGGCCGCCTTGAGCTGGGGGATCGAGGCCGAGATGTTCGGCAGCTTGATGATGTTGGCACCCGGGGTCTTGGCGAGCGCGCCCAGCTCGGCGAGGGCGTCGCCGATCCGCTGGTCCTCGGTCAGACGCTCCGGGAAGCTCGCGATGATCCGCCCGGCGAGGGAGATGTCGCGAGTCTCCACCTTCACGCCGGCCGTCGAGGCATAGGCCTGCACCACCGGCAGGAACGAGTAGGTGGCCAGGGCCGGCGCCTCGTCGGTGTGCGTATAGATGATGGTCGAGTCAGTCATCGGTACTCCGCTTCACGTCTCCAACGTCTTGACGTCAAGATATCTCGTGACCGCCCCTTCGCTCCACCTCCCCCCGGGCACGGATCAGCTCCACCGTCGTCCCGGCGCGGTCGCGGGGCAACCGGAGCGGGCCGGGCGGCGCCTCAACGGGCCCCGCGGAGGACGGCGAGACGGGCGTCGGACTCGGCCTCGTCGGCCGCCGGCGGTCCGGGTGCTCAGGGTGCTCAGGGTGAAGAACTCCACACCGAAAGGGAAGGCCGTCCGGTGAGCGGTGCACCCGGCCGTCAGGACTTCGTCAACACGGTGCGGCATTCGGTCAACGCTGTGTCAGGACTGTTCACCGTGCGCCCGCGCCCGCCCTAGCTTCGGAGGAGCGGTCACGAGCGATCGCGCGCAGCACCGAGCAGCACCGAGCAGTTCCGGCAGGCCCCACTCCACCACTCGGGAGCACCCGCATGGCCCGCGTCGTCGTCTGGCACGTCCCGGTCACCGTCACCGGACGCACCACCTCCCTGCGCCTCTTCCGTCTGCGCGACGGCAGCCGCTGCGCCGTCGGCTTCAGCTCGGCGGAGGCGCTCGCCGAACTGCTCGGCCCGGAGCAGGCCGCCGTCGAACTCGGCGAACCGGCGCTGCGCGCGCTGACCGCGCCGCTCGGCATCGACGACCTGGTGCTGGATCCGCGCCTGGTCGCCCCGTCGGTGAACGGCCCGTCCGGCGCCGACGCCGCCCGCCCGGCCGCCGGGCAGCCCGCCGCCCGCTCCGGCGCGCACCTCCAGCACCGGTGAGCGCACTCCACCTGGTCCCGGACGCGCCGCAGCCCGAGCCGGCCCGCACGCTGCAGGCGCTGGCCCGGGTGAGCTACGGTCCGGTCCCGCTCGACTTCGAGCGGCTGGCCGCCGAGATCCCGGCGGTGCAGAGCGGGCTGGCCCTGGCCGGCGACGCCGACCTCGAACTGCGGCTCGCCTGCACCGGCCCGGAGGAGTTACGCGCCGTCTCCGCCGCCCTGCTCCGGGCCGGCGCCGCCCACGTCCGCGTCGACCTGGTCCTGCGCGCCCTGGTCCCCGCCCGGCCGGCCCTGCGCCCGGTGCCCTGACACCCCCGGACGCCCGTGCCCGCCCGCCGGCCTCCACGACGGGGTGCCGGGCGGGGCCCGGCCGGATGAAGTCCACCGGTGGTACGGGCGGCGCTCATCGGCCCGGGAACGGCGGAGCCGCCGGGCTTGGTGCGTGGAGTGGGCCGCCCGCTAGCGGACGGGCGGCGGCAGGATCCGGGAACGCATGGGGTCACCCTACGCGATCCGGGAACGACTGCATCTTTATACGAACGGTCTGATTCCTATGATCCAATCGCCCAGCCATCCTGCACGAGTACGAACCAATGCTCAAATCGGGCTCAAATGGCGGAACTACTCATGAGTCACGTAACGGGCGCATGAACAGATCGCCGCCTACCTGCGGAAATATCCTGCGAAGTAGGTAAACATTCAGTAATGAAATCTGTGCAGATGTCTCTGAATACGCCTACCGTGTGGCAACTCTCCGCGCTCCGCACGACCGGAGCCCCCACAGCACAGAGAGATTGCGCATGGCCTCCCTCAACCAGCTCACCCCGCCCGGCACGGGCACCGGTTCCGGCACCGGAACCACCACCCACCGGTCACTCCGCCGCGAAGTCGGCCTCATCGGCCTCATGTGGGCCTCGGTCGGTTCGATCATCGGCTCGGGCTGGCTCTACGGCGCCAAGAACGCCGTCGTCGTCGCCGGACCGGCGGCGCTCGTCTCCTGGGGCATCGGCGCGGTCGCCATCGTCCTGCTCGCCTTCGTGCACGCCGAGCTCGGCGGCATGTTCCCGGTCGCCGGCGGCACCGCCCGCTACCCGCACTACGCCTTCGGCGGGCTGGCCGGCATGTCCTTCGGCTGGTTCTCCTGGCTGCAGGCCGCCACCGTCGCGCCCATCGAGGTCGAGGCGATGATCGGCTACGCCGGGCACTGGGAGTTCGCGCAGGGCTTCCTCAACGCCAACGGCACCCTCACCCCGAGCGGCATGGTGGTCGCCGTCCTGCTGATGGGCCTGTTCGTCGCGGTCAACTTCCTCGGCGTCCGGGTGCTCGCCCGCACCAACAGCGCCGCCACCTGGCTGAAGATCTTCGTCCCGCTGTTCGCGATCTTCGTGCTGTCCGTGACCAACTTCCACGGCTCCAACTTCAGCTCGCACGGCTTCGCCCCGTTCGGCATCAAGGGCGTGCTGACCGCGGTCAGCGCCAGCGGCATCATCTTCGCCCTGCTCGGCTTCGAGCAGGCGATCCAGCTGGCCGGCGAGAGCCGGAACCCCAAGCGCGACATCCCCCGCGCCGTGCTCGGCTCGGTCGCCATCGGCACCGCGATCTACGTGCTGCTGCAGGTCGTCTTCATCGCCGCGCTGCCCGCCTCCTCCTTCGCCAACGGCTGGGACAAGCTCGACTTCCCCGGCATCGACGGCCCCTTCGCCGGCCTCGCCACCGTGGTCGGCCTGGGCTGGCTGGCCTGGGTGCTGTACTTCGACGCCATCGTCTCCCCCGGCGGCACCGGCCTCATCTACACCACCTCCACCTCGCGCATCGCGTACGGCCTCAGCAAGAACGGCTACGCGCCGCAGCTCTTCGAGCGGGTCGACAAGCGCGGCGCCCCGTGGTTCGGCCTCATCATGTCGTTCGTCACCGGCGTCATCTGCTTCATGCCCTTCCCGAGCTGGCAGGAGCTGGTCGGCTTCATCACCTCGGCCAGCGTGCTGATGTACGCCGGCGCCCCGCTCGCCTTCGGCGCGCTGCGCCGCCGGCTGCCGGAGCGCGAGCGCTCCTACCGCCTGCCCGGCGGCGCGGCCGTCGCCCCGGCGTCCTTCATCGTCTCCAGCCTCATCATCTACTGGTCCGGCTGGCACACCCTGTCCCGCCTGGGTGTCGCCATCGTCATCGGCTACCTGCTGCTCGGCGGCTACGCCACCTACGCCATCCGCAAGGGCCTGCCGAACGCCCCGCACATGGACTGGCGGGCGGCCCAGTGGCTGCCGGCCTACCTGCTGGGCCTCGGCCTGATCTCCTGGCAGGGCGGCTTCGGCGACGGCACCGGCCGGATCCCGATGTGGTGGGACATGGCGGCGGTCGCCGTCTTCTCCCTGGCCATCTACTACTGGGCGATCCGGGTCGCCCTGCCGGCCGACATCATCGAGCGGAACATCGAGGACGTCGAGGTCGTCGACGAGGGCGGCCACTGACCCCGCGACGGACATGACGAAGGGCCCGCCGGCCATGTGCGACCCGGCGGGCCCTTCCGTTGCTCGCCCGCCCGCCCCCGCTACAGCGACAGCACCGTGCGCAGCGCGTGCTCGACGGCGGCCTCGGGGTCGTCGGCCGGGTGCTCGGAGCGCCAGGCGACGAAGCCGTCGGGGCGCACCAGCAGGGCGCCGTCGGGGCGGATGCCGTGCAGGGCGGCGAAGTCGGCGCCCGGTTCGGGGGCCAGGTCGTCGTCCGCGCCGTCGCCGATCCGGTAGGCGTCCAGCGGGACGGCCAGCCGGTCCGCCGCCCGGCGGGCGGCGTCCTGCCAGGCGGTGCCGGCCGAGCCGGTCAGCAGCACCATCGCCTGCTCGTACAGGTCGAGGGTGGACAGCCGCACGCCCGCCCGCAGCAGCCACTGGTGCGGCGCCCGGCTGCCCGGCTCGCCCGTGGACTCGAAGGACTCCGGGACCACCGGGCCGGCCGGGTCGGTGCCGAGCACCGCGCCCTCCCGGTAGCGGTAGCCGAGCGCCACCGCCAGCACCCCGGCCTGCCGGCCGACGCCCGGGACGACGGCGTACCCGGGGTGGCTGTGCTCGGCGGAGCGGGCCGAGGCGCGCTCGCTCGTCACCTGCGCCACCGGCCGGCGCTCGTGCCCGTAGGTCTCCAGCAGGCCCGGGCCGGCCCAGCCGCAGAGCACCGCGGCGAGCTTCCAGGCCAGGTTGTGCGCGTCCTGGATGCCGGTGTTGGAGCCGAACGCGCCGGTCGGCGACATTTCGTGCGCGGAGTCCCCGGCCAGGAACACCCGCCCGCCCGAGTAGCGCTCGGCGACCCGCTCGGCGGCGTGCCACGGGGCCTTGCCGGTCACCTCGACGTCGAGCTCGGGCATCCCGACGGCGGCCCGGATGTGCCGGGCGCAGCGCGCGTCGGTGAACGCCTCCAGCGGCTCGCCCAGCTCCGGGTGCCAGGGCGCGTGGAAGACCCACTCCTCCCGGTTGTCGACCGGCAGCAGGGCGCCGTCCGCCTCCGGGTTGGTGAGGTAGCAGGCGATGAAGTGGCGGTCGCCGACGGCCTCGGCCAGCCGCTTGGCCCGGAAGGTGATGCTGACGTTGTGGAACAGCTCGCCCTTGCCGCTCCGGCCGATGCCCAGCCGGTCGCGGGCCGGGCTGCGCGGGCCGTCCGCCGCGATCAGGTACTGCGCCCGGACGACCCGCTCCTCGCCGGTCTCCCGGCTGCGCAGCAGCGCGGTGACGCCGTCGGCGTCCTGCTCGAAGGAGACCAGCTCGGTGCCGAAGCGGATCTCCGCGCCCAGCTCGCGGGCGGTCCGGCGCAGCACCGGTTCCAGGTCGTTCTGGCTGCACAGGCACCATGAGCTGGGGCTGAAGCGGGCCAGCCGTCCGCCGGGGTCGATCTCCCGGAACAGCCACTCCTGTTCCTCGCCGGTCAGCGAGGGTGCCTGCAGGATGCCGTGGTTCGGGGCCAGGACGGACGCCGCCTCGCGGATCGCCCCCTCGATCCCGGCCACCCGGTACAGCTCCATCGTCCGCACGTTGTTGCCTCGGCCACGCGGGTGATGCGAGGTGTCGGCGTGCTTCTCGACGAGCAGGTGCCTGACACCCAGTCGGCCCAGGAAGAGCGAGGCCGACAGCCCGACCAGCGAGCCGCCGACGATCAGGACCGGCACCCGGTCGTCCACCTTCGGATTCATCAATTGCTCCAGCCTGTACGGGAGTTCGTGGCCTGGCGCGGGCCTCGGCGGGGCCCTCTCGGGGGCCCGCGGACGCGGTGGCCCGTTCCTACCGTCCCCCGCGCCGGGCGCGTTGTGCCGTCTCGTCGCCCGGATGGCCCGCATATCTCGCGCCGCCCGGAAGCGCCGCGCACGATCGACCTCAGGCCTGGTGGCCGACGGCCACCGCCGCACCCCTCCCGCCGGGGGCCGCCCGGCCTCCTCCGGCACCGGCGCCGCCGCACGCGGCCCCCGACGCGCGCGGCCCAGAAGCAGAAAGTGGACCATGACGACTCTGTCCGAACCGCCCGCCCGGCAGCACTCCCCCTCCGAGACGCGCCTGCGGGTGGTGCTGATGCTGGAGATCCAGGACGGCGCCCAGCAGCGCTTCATGGACGTGTACGAGCAGCTGCGCCACCAGGTCGCGACCGTGCCCGGCCATGTCAGCGACCAGCTCTGCCAGTCGATCAACGACCCCCGCCAGTGGCTCATCACCAGTGAGTGGGAGGACCAGGAGACCTTCCTGCAGTGGGTGGACAGCCCCGCCCACCGGGAGATGGTCAAGCCGATGCACGGCTGCGTCAGCGACACCTTCCGTTCCCTGCGCTACGCGATCCTCCGGGAGACCTCCGCCGCCGGCGCCACCGGCAGCCGGCCGCCGCTGGAGGTGCCGGCCGACCTGCCGCGTTCCGCCCCCGCCGGGCAGGCCGGTCCGCCCAAGGCCGACCCGGGACCGGACGGCGTCGTGCGCCACGCGCTCACCTTCACCGTCAAGCCCGGCAGCGAGCCGGAGGTGGCCCGGATCCTGTCCGGCTACGCCTCCCCGCGCGCGGAGGTGGACGAGACCACCCGGCTGCGCCGCACGTCGCTGTTCATGCACGGCAACCGGGTGGTCCGCGCGGTCGAGGTGATCGGCAGCCTGGGCGAGGCGCTGCGGCACGTCGCCATGCAGCCCGAGGTGCGGGCCGTCGAGGAGGCGATCAACCCGCACCTGGAGGAGGCCCGTCAGCTGGGCGACCCGCAGGCGGCACGCGCCTTCTTCGCCCGGGCCGCGCTGCCGGCCGCCAACCAGGCCGTCGCCGGCTCCCCGGCCTCCGGGCGGCTGCACCGGCACGCCGTGCTGTACCCGGTGAAGCCCGGCAAGGGGAAGTCGGTCACCGACGTGCTGGCCGAGTACGACGACCTCGCCACCGCCGACCCGACCGGCCCGGTCGCCGCGAGCACCGTCTTCCACCGCGGGGACGTCGTGGTGCGGCTGGTGGACCTGCGGCTGCCGCCGGAGGCGGACCCGGCGGCGGCGCTCGGCGTGGCCGGCGAGCGCGAGGCCACCGTGCTGGGCCGGCTGCTCGACCTCGGCCCGGAGGGGGACCTGCGGACCGAGGCCGGACTGCGCGCCTTCCTCGCCGCCCGCAGCATGAACCCGGTCACCGACCGGACGTCCCAGGACTCCTGACCACCACCGCACTCCGGCAAGTTCCGGCAAGCCCCGGCAAGACTCGGCAAGAAGGAAGAAACCATGTCCACGCAGTACCCACGGATCGTGAACGTCTCCGAGGCGCCGGAGAACCGCCGGCGCGGCGGCGACCTGCGCGCCATGCTCACCCCGACCACCTGCGGCGCCACCAGCGGGTTCATGGGCCTGGCCATCGTGCAGCCCGGCGAGCGGATCGGCGAGCACTACCACCCGTACTCCGAGGAGTTCGTGTTCGTCGTCACCGGCGACCTGGAGGTGGACCTGGACGGCGAGACCCGGGTGCTCAAGCCCGAGCAGGGCCTGATGATCCCGATCGACATGCGCCACCGGTTCCGCAACGTCGGCGACACCGTGGCCAAGATGGTCTTCCACCTCGGCCCGCTGGCGCCGCGCCCCGAACTCGGCCACGTCGACACCGAGGAGACCGGGCCGGTGGTCAACTCCGGCCCGCCGGAACACGCCAAGGTGAGCTCGTGAGCCGCCGTCGGGTCGCCGTCACCGGAATCGGCGTGGTCGCGCCCGGAGGGGTCGGGGTCCCGGCGTTCTGGGACCTCCTCACCGCCGGGCGGACGGCGACCCGGGGCATCACGCTCTTCGACCCCGCCGGGTTCCGCTCCCGGATCGCCGCCGAGTGCGACTTCGACCCGGCGGCCCACGGGCTCGGCCCGGACGACGTCCGACGGGCCGACCGCTACGTGCAGTTCGCCATGGTCGCGGCCGACGAGGCGATCACCGACGCCGGACTCGACCTGGCCGCCGAGGACCCGTGGCGGATCGCCGTCTCGCTGGGCACCGCCGTCGGCGGCACCACCCGGCTGGAGCACGACTACGCCCTGGTCAGTGCCGGCGGCGCCCGCTGGGACGTCGACCACCGGCTCGCCGAACCGCAGCTGCACCGGGCGTTCGCGCCCAGCACGCTCGCCTCGGCGGTCGCCGAACGGACCGGCGCGCACGGCCCGGTGCAGACCGTCTCCACCGGCTGCACCTCCGGCCTGGACGCCATCGGGTACGGCTTCCAGGCGGTCGAGGACGGGCGCGCCGACATCTGCGTCGCCGGCGCCTCCGACTCGCCGATCTCGCCGATCACCGTCGCCTGCTTCGACGCCATCAAGGCCACCAGCGAACGCAACGACGACCCGGCGCACGCCTCCCGCCCGTTCGACGCCCACCGGGACGGCTTCGTGCTCGGCGAGGGCGGCGCCGTCCTGGTCCTGGAGGAGCTGGAGCACGCCCGCCGGCGCGGCGCGCGGATCTACGGCGAGATCGGCGGGTTCGCGACCTTCGGCAACGCCTACCACATGACCGGCCTCACCCAGGAGGGGCTGGAGATGTCGCGGGCGATCGACCACGCGCTCGACCACGCCCGGACCGACCGCACCGACGTCGACTACGTCAACGCGCACGGCTCGGGCACCAAGCAGAACGACCGGCACGAGACGGCGGCCGTCAAGCGCTCGCTCGGCGAGCACGCGTACCGGACGCCGATGAGCTCGATCAAGTCGATGGTCGGGCACTCGCTCGGCGCGATCGGCGCCATCGAGGTGGTCGCCTGCACCCTCGCGCTGGACCGCGGTGTGGTGCCGCCGACCGCCAACTACGAGACGCCCGACCCGGAGTGCGACCTCGACTACGTGCCGCGCGCCGCCCGGGAGCTGCCGCTGCGCAACATCCTGTCGGTCGGCAGCGGATTCGGCGGATTCCAGTCCGCTGTCGTACTCACGAGAACGGGGTGAGATCCATGACGTCACGTCAACAGGAACGCCGGGCGGTGATCACCGGCCTGGGCGTGGTGGCACCCAACGGGGTCGGGGCCGACGCCTTCTGGAAGGCCACCCGACAGGGCGTGAGCGTCCTGGACCGGATATCCCGCGAGGGCTGCGTCGACCTCCCGCTGCGCATCGCGGGCCAGGTGCGGGACTTCGACCCGCGGGCCGTCGTCGACAACCGCTACCTGGTGCAGACCGACCGGTTCACGCACTACGCGATGGCCGCCGCCGACCAGGCGGTGGCGGACGCCGGCTTCACCGCCGACCCCGAACAGCCGTACGCGGTCGGCGTGGTGACCGCGGCCGGCTCCGGCGGCGGCGAGTTCGGCCAGGGCGAGCTCCAGCAACTGTGGGGCAAGGGGCCGCAGTTCGTCGGCCCCTACCAGTCCATCGCGTGGTTCTACGCCGCCAGCACCGGCCAGATCTCCATCCGCGGCGGCTACAAGGGCCCGTGCGCGGTGGTGGCCAGCGACGAGGCCGGCGGCCTGGACGCCATCGCGCACGCCGCCCGGGCCGTCGAGCAGGGCACCGACGCGGTGGTGGTCGGCGCCGCCGAGGCCCCGCTCGCGCCCTACTCGATGGTCTGCCAGCTCGGCTACCCCGAGCTGAGCCTCGCCGACCGGCCGGACCGGGCCTACCTGCCGTTCTCCCCCGACGCGGCCGGCTTCGCCCCCGCCGAGGGCGGCGCGATGCTGCTGCTGGAGGACGAGGCGACCGCCCGCCGGCGCGGGGCCGCCGTCCGGGCGCACATCGCCGGCCACGGCGCGACCTTCACCGGTGCCTCCCGCTGGGCGCAGTCCCGGGAGGGCCTGGCCGCGGCGATCCGGATCGCCCTGGACCGGGCCAGGATCGCGGCGGAGGAGATCGACGTGGTCTTCGCCGACGCCCTCGGCGTCCCGGCCGCCGACCGCGCCGAGGCGCTCGCGCTGGCCGACGCGCTCGGCCCCTACGCCGAGCGGGTGCCGGTCACCGCCCCCAAGTCCGGTACCGGGCGGGCCTACTGCGGCGCGCCCGCGCTGGACACCGCCGCCGCCGTGCTCGCCATGGAGGACGGCGTGCTGCCGCCCACCCCGAACGTCACCGAGGTCGCCCACGACCTGGCCCTGGTGACCGACCGCGCCCGCCCGGCCGAACTGCGCACCGCGCTGGTGCTCAGCCGCGGGCTGATGGGCTCCAACGCGGCGCTGGTGCTCCGGCGCGGCGAGCCGTCCTGAACTCCCCGCTCCGCCCTGCTCCGCCCCGATCCATCCGTTCACCCCTCGCTCACCACTCGCTCGTTACGAAGGGAAACCCCGTGAGCAACACCCTCAGTTATCCCGAACTCGCGGCGCTGATCCAGGCCCGGGCCGGCGTCGTCATCGACCCGGCCGCGCTGGAGCGCCCCGGCGCCGCCTTCGACGAGTTCGGCGTGGACTCCCTCGGCCTGCTCGGCGTGGTCGGCGAGCTGGAGAACCGGCACGGCGTGAAGGTCACCAACGGCGCGGAGTCGGCCAAGACCCCGGCCGAGTTCCTGGAGCTGGTCGACTCCGCGGTCACCACCGCGAAGGCGGGTGCCTGAGATGCCCGGACACACCGACAACGAGATCGTCATCGCGGCCCCGCTCGACCTGGTCTGGGAGATCACCAACGACCTGGAGAACTGGCCGCAGCTGTTCAGCGAGTACGCCTCCGTCGAGGTCCTGGAACGCGAGGGCGACCGGGTGCGGTTCCGGCTGACCATGCACCCCGACGAGGACGGCAAGGTGTGGAGCTGGGTCTCCGAGCGCACCACCGACCGCTCCGAGCTGGCGGTCAGCGCCCGGCGGGTCGAGCCCGGCCCGTTCGAGTTCATGGACATCCGCTGGGAGTACGCCGAGGTGCCGGCCGGGACCCGGATGCGCTGGGTGCAGGACTTCGCGATGAAGCCCACCGCGCCGGTCGACGACGACGGCATGGTCAACCACATCAACCGCAACTCCCGGATCCAGCTGCAGCTGATCCGCGAGAAGGTCGAGAAGAAGGCGGCGGAGGTCTGACCATGGTGTCCCCCGTGACCAGCCCCGGGAGCGTGCCCGGGACGGCGCACACCCACCGCGCCCTGATCGTCGCCCGGATGAAGCCCGACGCGGCCGGCGGCATCGCCGAGGTCTTCGCCGAGTCCGACAACCGGGGCGAACTCCCGCACCTGATCGGGGTGACGGGGCGCAGCCTGTTCCAGTTCGGCGACGTCTACCTGCACCTGATCGAGGCGGACCGCCCGCCGGGCCCGGCCGTCGCCCAGGTGACCGGCCACCCCGAGTTCCGGGCGATCAGCGACGCGCTCACCGCGTACGTCCGGGCGTACGACCCGGCCACCTGGCGGGGGCCGAAGGACGCGATGGCGCGCGAGTTCTACCGCTGGGAGCGGCGGGGCTGAGCGCGCGCCGCCGGCACGGCGGACACCCCGGGACCGGAAGGCCCACGGGGTGTCCGCCGTGCCGGCACGCGCTCAGCCGGCGGCGCCCGGACGGCGCCCGTCCCCTCGGCCGCCCTGCGCGGGGGCGGCCTCCTCGGCCTTGAGCAGCGCGGCCCGGTCGATCTTGCCGTTGGCGTCCAGCGGGAAGGCCTCGACCGGCCGCAGGACGCCCGGCACGGCCTGCTCGGGCAGCCAGGGCCGCACGGCGGCCAGCAGCGCCTCGCCGTCCACCGGCTCGCCGGCGGCGGCCGTCGGCTGGACGAAGGCGAGCAGCTGGGCACCGCCCCCGGCCGGGGCCGGGCGGGCGACGACGACGGCGCGCCGCACCCGGGGGTCGCGTTCGAGGGCGGCCTCGACCTCGGCCGGCTCGATCCGCACACCGCCGACCTTGACCTGGTCGTCCAGCCGCCCGAGGAACTCCAGCACCCCGTCCGGGCGCATCAGCACCCGGTCGCCGGTGCGGTAGACCCGGTCGGTGCCGTCGACCTCGTCGGGCGCGGAGACGAAGCGCTCGGCGGTCGCCCCGGCGTCGAGGTAGCCGATGGCCAGGCCCTGGCCGCCGATCCGCAGTTCGCCGGCCTCCCCGTGCGGCAGCGGGCGGCCGTGCTCGTCGGTGACCAGGACGATCGCGCCCGGGATCGGGCGCCCGATCGGCGGCGCGCCGGCGCCGTGGTCGACGCCCGGGGCCATGGTGTGCACCGTGGTGACGACGGTGGCCTCTGCCGGGCCGTAGGCGTTGTGGACGGTCGCGGTGACGTCCGCCCCGGGGGCCCGGCGCAGCCGGTCGCCACCGATCATCAGATGGCGCAGCGGCAGGTCGCCGGGCCAGGGGCGGTCGAGGACGGGTTCGGCGAGCGGGGTGGGCAGCACGCCGACGGTGACACCGGCGGTGCGCCACCAGCCGGTGAGCGCGGCCGGGTCCCGGCGGACGACCTCGGGGGCGACGCAGAGCGCCGCGCCGGAGCCGAGAGCGGCCCACAGCTCCATCGGGTGCGGGTCGAAGGCGACGCCGACGAGCAGGCTGTGCCGGTCGCCGGGGCCGAGGCCGGTCAGCTCGCGGTACCAGGTGAGCAGGGCGCCGAACGCGGTCTGGCCGACGGCGACGGCCTTGGGCAGGCCGGTGGAGCCGGAGGTGAGCACGGTGTACTGGGCGCCCTTGGGGGCGTGGACGGCGGGCGCTCCGCCGGCCGCGGGAGCGGCGAAGGCGGCCACGGTCCCGGGCGCGCCGGGGGCGGCGAGCGGGCGGTGCCGGCCGTCCCGGTGGGCGGGCGGCAGCAGCGCCGGGTCGCCGATCAGGCAGGCGGGGCGCAGCTGCTCGGCGACGGCCCTCAGCCGGCGCTCGCCGGGGCGCGGGCCGAGCGGCAGGTGGACGGCGCCGATCCTGGCGACGGCCAGGGTGGCGGCGACCAGGGCGGCGGAGTGGTCCAGGCAGAGGCCGACCAGGTCGCCGGGCCGCACCCGCTCGGCCAGCTGCTCGGCGACGTCGTCGGCGAGGCGGTCGAGTTCGGCGTAGCCGAGGGTCAGCTCGCCGTCGATCAGCGCGGGGGCGTGCGGGGTGCGGCGGGCCCAGCTGGTGAACAGGTCGAGGACGGCGCCGTCGCGGTGCGGGCGGCCGTGGGCGAGGGAGAGGCCGGGCAGGAGTCCGGGCACGGGGCGGGCCGGGGTGCTGGTCATGGTCGGTCCTCCGAACGTCGGTCGAGGGTCGTCGGTACGTGGCCGGCCCGGACCCGTGGCCCGGGCCACGATCACCTTCCGGACCTCGGAGGTCCCCTTGATGATGGTCGTCATCCGGACGCGGCGGTAGGGGCACTCCGGCGGGTGGCCGCGCACCCGGCCGCCGGCACCGTGCGCCCGCCCTCCGCCGGCGCCCGGTCCCGCGAGGTCCCGACACGGGACGGGAGAGGTGTGCCGTTCATCGAACGACTCTCGGTCACCGCTTCACCGCCGGGCAACCGGCTGGCCGGATTCCGGCCCTCGCGCGGACCGGCCGGATGCCGCCGGCCCCTCGGCCCTGACGCACCGGCGGCCCGCGTCGCCGGCTGCGGCCCGGTTCCCGGGCGGGCGGGCACGACCAGCGGTGACGCGGGGACCGTCCCCCGGGCGCCGCCCGTCGACGCCGCGCCCGCCGTCCGGCCGGCGGCGACCACGGCGGCGGACGGCCTCCTTCAACTTGGCCGGAACGCTGGATCCATTGACGTTCCGTCACCGTCGCCCGCCGGGAGCTGCGGGTCAGGCCGGGTCGAGCCCGGCGTCCGGGGTGCGGCCCGCCTGGGCCTGCTCGATGCGCTTGACCAGCATCGCGGCGAGCCGCCGGGTACCGGCCAGGTCCACCGGCCCGCCCTCGGTGGTGACGGTCGCGACCAGCGTGCCGGAGCGCAGCACGATCGCCACGCCGTCCCGGCCCGCCAACTGGCCCTGGAACGCCCGGCTCTCCGTGCCCAGCGGGCCGATGTCCGCGGGGCCGTACTTGGTGGTGTCGCCGTAGGAGGCGTACGCCTCCTTGAGGCGGTCCTGGGCCTGGGCGCGGTTGGGCAGGGTGTCGACGCCGAAGCGCACGGTCGTCTCGCCGGCGCTGAACCGGGCCTGCCCGCTCAGCGGCCTGCCGGTGCACGGTGCGGCGATGGAGCAGGTGGTGGCGTGGTCGGCGGTGTCGACCCGCCGCTTCTCCTCCTCCCAGCCGGTCATCGCCTTCTGGTCGGGCAGGAGCTGGGCGACGAGCGCGGAGTCGAGCAGCGGGGTGTCGGAGTCGGGTCCGGCGGCCGGCTGCCCGCCACCGGCCGTCGCGCCGCCCGCCGTCGTCCCCGCCGTGGCACCTGCTGTGGCGCCGCCGCCCCCGGACGTTCCCCCGGGCGTTGCCCCGGCCGCGGTCCCGGACGGGCCGCCCGCTGACGCTCCGGCGCCGGCCGACGGGCCCGGAGCCGTCGCCCCGGCCGCCGCACCGCCCACCGTCGCGGCCTCCGGCGTGCCGGCCGGGGCCGCGCTCCCGTCGCCGGGCGCCGGGGTCGTGGCGGCGCTCCCGGCGGCCGCCTCCGCCGTCGCGCCCGGGCTCGCCGACACCACCGGGGCGCCCTTGGCCGCGTCCCCGGAGTGCCCCGAGCTCCCCGAGCCGCAGGCCGCCACCGCCGCCAGCAGTACACCCGTCGCCGCCGCAGCGGCCACCTTCCGACCGGCCCCGCCCATGTCCCGCCCCTCTCGTGTCCGTGGCCCCTCAAGATAGACGCGCCCCGGAGCGACCGGTTCCCCGGGGCGCGGCCTCACGGACCCTCCGGCTCAGACACCGTCCGGCGGGGCGGCTCCGGGGGCGCCCGGCGGCAGCGGCTCGACACCGGTCACCCGGCTCACCCTGGTCGGCTCGATCAGCACCACCACCCGCCGCTCCCCCGGGATCCCCCAGCCGAAGCGTTCGACGCCGAGGTAGGTGCGGGCCAGCCGGTCGATGTTCCGCTCGGCCTCCTCGCCCTCGACGAAGCGCACCACCTGCCCCCGGATCTGCACCCGGTCGTACGGGTCGGCGGGGCCGGCGAGCGCCAGACACACCCGCGGGTCCCGCCGCAGGTTCCGCTCCTTGACCCGCCCGACGGCGGTGTTGAACAGCAGCAGGTCCCCTTCCATCCCCACCCACATCGGGCTCACGTGCGGCGACCCGTCGGCGTTGACCGTGCCGACGTACCAGATGTGCCCCGCCTCGATCCGTTCCCTGACGTCCTTCGAGATCTCGACCATGCGCCGAGTCTGCCCGCCCCCGTCCGGCGCACTCCGCACCCCGAGCCCGGCGGTCACCCGGACCGCCCAGGGCGATCGGGTGAACACGCCCGGGACTTCCACCCGAAGGGCTCACCGACCGCGCTGCCGTTGCCACCTTCCGGTGGCACCTGCCGCCACCGTGGTTGACGTTGGATCAGGCGCCCGCCCGTGAATCCCCTGGCCGACGACGTGTCGGCGATCACGGATACCGCGCCGGAAGGATCATCATCATGCGTTCTGCACGCACGCTGCTCGCCGGGGCCGCCGTGGCCGCGGCCCTGACCGTCGGCACCCCGCTCGCCTTCGCCGACGGCGCCTCCGACCAGGGCAAGAACCTGACCTGGCAGGAGAAGCAGGAGAAGGCGGCCAGCCCCGAGGGCCAGAAGACCTGGGAGGAGAAGCAGCAGGGCTCCTCCGGCACCGAGGAGCACAAGGCCGAGGGCAAGGGCTCGGAGAGCAAGGGTTCCGAGGGCAAGGGCTCGGAAGGCAAGGGCCACGAGGGCAAGGGCGAGGAGAAGGCCCCGCACGGCGGCGTGCACACCGGCGGCGGCGGGCTCGCGCTCTCCGGCGGCGGCCTCGCCTCCGGCGCGGTCCTGCTGCTCGGCGGGCTCGGGGCCGGCGCCATCGCACTGCGTCGCGGTCGCCGTACCGCCGGCGCCGCCGTCTGACCTCGCGCCGTTCCCGCCGCCTCCCTTCGTGGCCCGCGTCCGGTCCGCCGGGCGCGGCGGAGGCGCGCGGGGCGGCGCTTCGCCGTATCGGGCCCGCGGCCTCGGCGGCGCGGGCCACGGAGAGGAGTACCAGCGACGATGGCCGGTCCGATCCCCGGTACGTCCCGGCTGCTGCGCACCGGCATGGGTGCCGCGGCGCTCGGCCTGCTGCTGATCTACAACTCGGTGGACACCCTCCCGGCGGACGGGTCCGTCCCGGGCCCGGCCGCGCCCCCGGCCGCCGGCGCCGCCACCGCGCCGGCCGACGCCGAGCCGGCGGCGCCCGCCCCCGCCGCACCGGTCAAGGCGGCGCCGCCGCTCAAGCGGTCCAAGCCGGTCCGGCTGCGCATCCCGCAGATCAACGTGGACGCGCCCGTCGGCGAGCTGACCCTGAACCCCTCCGGGCAGCTCAACGCCCCGCCGCCGGACGACAAGAACCTGGTCGGCTGGTACCGCGACGGCGTGACGCCCGGCGAGCGCGGCGCCGCCGTGGTCGCCGGGCACGTCGACACCACCAAGGGGCCCGCGGTGTTCCTGCTGCTCAGCCTGATGCTGCCGGGCAACAAGGTGGAGGTCCAGCGGGCCGACGGCACCGTCGCCGTGTTCACCGTCGACGCCGTCGAGACCTTCGCCAAGGACGCCTTCCCCGACCAGCGGGTCTACGGGAGGACGCCCGACGCGCAGCTGCGGCTGATCACCTGCGGCGGCGCCTACGACAAGAAGCGCAAGGACTACCTCGACAACGTGGTGGTCTTCGCGCACCTGGAGTCCTCGCGCCCGGCGTGAGCGCCTCCCGCGGCGCGCCGGCGGTCGGCGCGGGCGGGTCAGCCCCGGACGACGGCCTCGAAGGCGTGCAGGTACGGGTTGACCGGGCGGACCTCGTGGACCTCCAGGCCGGCCGCGGTCATCAGCCGGACCATGCTCGACTCGGAGTGCTTGGCACCGCCGACGTTGAGCATCAGCATGAGGTCCATGGCGGTGGTGAACCGCATCGAGGGGCTGTCGTCGACGAGGTTCTCGACCACCACGACCCGGGCACCCGGACGGGCCACCGCGACCACGTTCGCCAGGGTGCGGCGGGTGCTCTCGTCGTCCCACTCCAGGATGTTCTTGATGATGTAGAGGTCGGCGAGCACCGGGATCTCGACCCGGCAGTCACCGGGGACCAGCCGGGCCCGGTCGGCGAACGCGCCGCCCGCGCGCAGCCGGGGGTCGGCGCCGGCGACCACCTTGGGCAGGTCGAGCAGGGTGCCGTGCAGCGCCGGGTGCTTCTCCAGCAGGCTGGCCAGGACGTGGCCCTGGCCGCCGCCGATGTCGACCACCGAGTCGATGCCGGTGAGGTCGAGGTAGGCGGCGAAGTCGGCGGCGGACTGCCGGCTGGAGGTGGTCATCGCCTTGTCGAAGACCTTGGCGGACTCTCCCCCGTCGCTGTGCAGGTAGTCGAAGAACTCCTTGCCGAACAGCTCGGGGAAGACGTTGCGGCCCGAACGCACCGCCTCGTCCAGCCTCGGCCAGGCCTCCCAGGTCCACGGCTCGGTGCACCACAGGGAGATGTAGCGCAGGCTGTTCGGGGCGTCCTCGCGCAGCAGCCGGGACATCTCGGTGTGGGCGAAGCGGTCGCCGTCGAGCTCCTCGAAGATGCCGTAGCAGGTGAGGGCCCGCAGCAGGCGGCGCAGCTGCCGGGGCTCGGTGCCGAGGTCGGCGGCGAGGTCGGTGACGGTGGCGGGGGTGTCGCCGAGCGCGTCGGCGGCGCCGAGCCGGGCCGCCGCGCGGACGGCGGCGGCGCAGGCGGCGCCGAAGACGAGCTCCCGCAGGCGCATGGCGGCCTGTGGGGTGGTGGCGGGTGCGGTGGTCATGGACCGTTTCTCTGCTTTCTGCGGGAGCGGGATGGCGCGGGGGCCTCGATCGGCTTCGGGTGCGGTGCGGCGGGCGGACCGGTCAGCAGCGGCCGGCCGGCTCGGAGACCGCGCACTGGTTGCGGGTGAAGGCGTTGTCGGTACCGGTGTCGCGGTCGGCGAGATCGGCCGGGCCGTTGCCGAGCACGAGGTTGTCGGCGACGGTGTTGCGGGCGTTGGGCACGCCGACCACGCTGTGGACGAGCACGATGCCGCCGGAGAACGGCGAGGCGCCGACGTTGTCGCGGACCTCGTTCTCCGTCACCGCGGTCTCCTCCGCGCCGGTGAGCACGATGCCGGCGCCCTGGATGTGGTCCAGCCGGGGGTTGGGCGGGCAGTAGCGGTTGTTGGCGACGACCTGGTTGCGGTGGACGGTGAGCGCACCGGCCCGTGGCACGCCCTCGTCGCCGACGATGAAGACGCCGCCGCAGTTGCCGTGGATCCGGTTGCGCTCGATGCTCAGGTCGCGCAGCCGGCGGACGGTGACGCCGATCCGGTTGTCGGTGAGCAGGTTGCCGGTGACCAGGGTGCCGTCGGTGGAGAGGGCGCCGCCCTCGCTGTCCACCGTGTTGGCGAGGAAGACGCCGGACTGGCCGTTGCGGGCGGACTCGTTGGCGGTGATCACGCCCCGGGTGGACTTCTCCTGGCTGATGCCCTGCTGTCCGTTGTCGTGGACGTAGGTGGCGCGGACGGTGAGGCCGGTGGTGCCGGTGGCGTTGATGCCGTTCTTGCGGAAGCCGGAGACGGCGAGCGCCTCGACGGTGACGCCGTCGAGCGGCCGGTCGTCGGTGCCGACCACGCAGAGGCCGTGGCCGGCGGCGGAGCAGGCCGCGGCGGCGTCGGCGGCGGACGTGGCGGCCTTGGTGGCGGGTGCCGTGGCGGGCGCCGCGGAGGTGTCGAGCGCCGTCGCGCTGTCGGCGGGGAGGATCACGCTGTCCGGCCCGGCCCCGCGCAGGGTGAGGCCGGGCGTGGTGATCCGGACGCTGCCCCGGTACTCGCCGGGGAGCAGCTGCACGGTGTCGCCGGGGCGGGCGGCGTCGAGGGCCTGCTGGATCGACCCCCCGGGCTGGACCACGTGCAGCTCGCCGGCGGCGTGCGCGGGCGCGGCGCCGACGGCGGTGAGGACGGTGGTCAGGGCGGTCGTGGCGGCGGCGGTGGCCGCGGCGAGGTGGTGGACCCGTCGCGTGGGCATGGGTGATGACCTGCTTTCTGGCACGCCTCCGCGCGGGAGCCCCGACGCGCTCGTTCGCGGGGGCCATCGGCGCGGTGACGCAAGGTGAGCGGGGGATGACGGCCGGTGGGTGTCGGCCGAACCGACGCTAGGTGCGCTGCGGTGCCCGCGCCACCAGGGTTGGGCTGCCGGGCTGACGGGGCGTCGGAAGCGGCGGCGCCACCCGCGTCGTCCCGGGGCGGCCGGGCCCGCCGACCGGGTGGCGGCGACCGCCGTCGGGAGTCCCGCCGCCGGCGTGCCATGCTCGGAGCCATGAGCACCGCCACCACCAGCGCCATCACCGCCGCCCCCGTCACGCCTACCGCCCCCGGGGGCCCCGGACCGGCCGGCCGCAACCCGGTCGGCGCCCATGTGCCGGTGGCGGCCCGGGGCCTGGCGGGCACCGGCCTGGCGTACGCCCGGCGGGTGGGCGCCGAGACGGTGCAGGTGTTCGTGGCGAACCCGCGCGGCTGGGCGACGCCGCCCGGCAACCCGGCGCAGGACGAGGAGTTCCGCGCGGCCTGCGCCGAGCAGCGGATCCCCGCCTACGTCCACGCGCCGTACCTGATCAACTTCGGTTCGGACAATCCGGCCACCCGTGAGCGCTCGGCCGTCTCGCTGCGCCACTCGCTGCTGCGCGGACACGCGATCGGCGCGCTGGGCGTCGTGCTGCACACCGGTTCGGCGGTCGGCGCGGCGGCGGACGGCGGCTCGCGCCGGGCCGAGGCGATGGCGCAGGTCCGGGCGGACGTGCGCCCGCTGCTGGAGGAGCTGGACGCGCTCGGCGACGACGCGCCGTGGCTGCTGCTGGAGCCGACCGCCGGTCAGGGCCGTTCGCTCTGCTCGCGGATGGAGGACCTCGCCGAGTACGTCGACGCGCTGGACGGCCACCCCAAGGTCGGGGTCTGCCTGGACACCTGTCACGCCTTCGCGGCCGGCCACGACCTGGCGGCGCCGGGCGGCGTGCGCGGGACGCTGGACGCGCTGGTCGCGGCCGCCGGTCCGGACCGGCTGCGGCTGATCCACGCCAACGACTCCGAGGACGCCGTCGGCGCGCGCAAGGACCGGCACGCCAACATCGGCGACGGCCTGATCGGCGCCGAGCCGTTCCGCGAGCTGTTCGAGCACCCGGCGACGGCCGGCGTCCCGCTGCTCGTGGAGACCCCGGACCGCAAGCACGGCGGCGACGGCACCGGCCACGCCCGGGACATCGCCGCGCTCAAGGCACTGCGGGCCCGCGCCGGACGGCCGGCGTCGGCCGACCCGGCCCGCGGCGCGGTCCCCGGCCTGTAGGCCACCCGGCCCGCACCGGGCTGCCGGGGTGCACCCCCGGTGGGACGCTGGAGCGAATCACGCGCCCCAGGACGGGGGATCTCCCGATGAGCCCGACCCGGAAGTTGGCCGAGCTGCCGTGCGGCCGCCGCGGCAAGTGGGTGGTACTGGCCCTGTGGCTGGTGCTGCTGGTGGTGGCGGGCCCGCTGGCGGGCAAGCTCACCGGTGCCGAGGACAACCAGGCCTCCAGCTGGCTGCCGAGCAACGCCGAGTCCACCCGGGTGCTGGACGAGCAGCGGGCCTTCCAGCCGGTGGACACCGCCCAGGCGGTGGTGGTCTACGTGCGGGAGAGCGGGATCACCCCCGCCGACCGGGCCGAGGCGGCCCGGGACGCCGAGGCCTTCGCCTCCGCCCCGCACGTGCTCGGCCCGGTGCAGGGGCCGGTCCAGTCGGCGGACGGCCAGGCGCTGCAGACCATCGTGCCGATCGACATCGGCACCGGCGGCTGGCAGGACCTGCGCCCGGCCGTGGACAGTCTGCGGGCCACCGCCGCCGCCAACAGCCAGGGCATGACCACCCATGTCACCGGCCCGGCCGGGGTCGGCGCCGACCAGGCGGAGGCCTTCGCGGGGATCGACTCCACCCTGCTCGCGGCCACCGTCACCGTGGTGATCGTCCTCCTGCTGCTCACCTACCGCAGCCCGGTGCTGTGGATGCTGCCGCTGTTCTCGGCGGCCGGGGCGCTGGTGGTCGCGCAGGCGGTGATCTACCTGCTGGCCAAGCACGCCGGACTGACCGTCAACGCGCAGAGCGCCGGCATCCTCATCGTGCTGGTGCTCGGTGCGGGGACGGACTACGCGCTGCTGCTCACCGCCCGCTACCGGGAGGAGCTGCGCCGGCACGAGGACCGGCACGAGGCGATGGCCTTCGCGCTGCACCGGGCCGGGCCCGCGATCCTGGCCTCCTCGGCGACCGTGATCGTCTCGATGCTCTGCCTGCTGGTCGCCGAGATGAACTCCACCAGCGGCCTCGGTCCGGTCTGCGCGATCGGTGTGCTGGTGGCGCTGCTGGCGATGCTGACCCTGCTGCCGGCCCTGCTGGTGATCGTCGGCCGCTGGGTGTTCTGGCCGGTGCGGCCGGCGTTCGGGACGCCCGAGCCGACGCGGACCGGCCGCTGGGCGCACGTCGGCGCATGGATCGCGCGCCGTCCGCGCAAGGTCTGGATCGGCACCACGCTGGCCCTGGGGGCCTGCTGCGTCGGGCTGGTCTCGCTGAACGCGACCGGTCTGAGCACGGCCGGCACCTTCACCGGCAAACCGGACTCGGTGGTCGGCCAGGAGGTGCTGGCGGCGCACTTCCCGGCCGGCACCGGGGCGCCGCTGACGGTCGTCTCCGCGGCCGGCGAGGCGGAGACGGTGCGCGCGGTGACCCAGCAGACGGCCGGGGTGTCGGGCACCACCCAACCGGTGACGCACGAGGGCCGGGCGATGTTCCAGGCGACGCTCACCGACCCGCCGGACAGCCAGGCCGCCAAGGACACCGTGGACCGCTTGCGGACCTCCGTGCACGCCGTGCCGAACGCCGACGCCCAGGTGGGCGGCTCGACGGCGGTGATCCTGGACGCGGGCCGGGCCGCGACCTCCGACAACCGGACGATCATTCCGCTGGTGCTGGGCGTCGTCCTGGTGATCCTGGCGCTGCTGCTGCGCGCGGTGACGGCGCCGCTGGTGCTGATCGCCACCGTCGTGCTCTCCTACGCGGCGGCGCTCGGCATCAGCGCGTTCTTCTTCGCGCACGTCTTCCACTTCGAGGGCCAGGACAACGCCTTCCCGCTGTTCGTCTTCGTGTTCCTGGTCGCGCTGGGCATCGACTACAACATCTTCCTGATGACCCGGGTCCGCGAGGAGTCCGCCCAGCACGGCACCCGGCCGGGCGCGCTGGCCGGGCTGGCCGCCACCGGCGGTGTGATCACCTCGGCCGGTCTGATCCTGGCGAGCACCTTCGCCGTGCTGGGCACCCTTCCGATCGTCGGCTTCGCCGAGATCGGCTTCGCGGTGGCGCTCGGCGTGCTGCTGGACACCCTCGTGGTGCGCTCCGTGCTGGTCACCGCGGTGACCCTGGACCTGGACCACCGCATGTGGTGGCCGAGCGAGTTGTCCAGGCAAGTTCCTCCGCCCAAGGAGGAGTTGGTCAGACAGCTTTAAGTTACCGATGCGTTCATATGGTTATCGTTCACCGTCTGGACGAACGTGGCCCTGCGTCGCTTCACTGCGGGCATGCCAACTCCCTCCGCGCGCCTCGCCGCCGTCTGCACGGCCGCCGCAGCCCTGCTCGCCCCCATCGCCGCCGCGCCGGGCGCCCACGCCGCCACCACCGGGAACGCGTCCGTCCCCGCGCTCAAGGTGCTGACGTACAACGTCTTCCTGATGAGCAAGAACCTCTACCCCAACTGGGGCCAGGACTACCGGGCCAAGGCCATCCCCGCCGCCGACTTCTTCCAGGGCCAGGACGTCGTGGTGCTCCAGGAGGCCTTCGACAACGCCGCCTCCGACGCGCTGGTCGCCCAGGCCTCGGCCGCGTACCCGTACCACACCCCGGTGGTCGGCCGCTCGACCAGCGGCTGGGACGCCACCTCCGGCAGCTACAGCTCCGCCACCCCCGAGGACGGCGGCGTCACCCTGCTCAGCAAGTGGCCCATCCTGCGCAAGGAGCAGCATGTGTTCAAGGACGCGTGCGGCTCGGACTGGTGGTCGAACAAGGGCTTCGTCTACGCCGTGCTGAACGTCAACGGCCTGCGCACGCACGTGATCGGCACCCACCTGCAGTCCACCGACACCGGCTGCTCCGCCGGCCGGCCGGCGGCGGTCCGGGCCGCCCAGCTCAAGGCGATGAAGGCCTTCGTCGACGCCAAGAACATCCCGGCCGCCGAGCCGATCGTGCTCGCCGGTGACCTCAACATCGACTCGCACGGCGCCGAGTACCCGGCGCTGCTGGCCAACGCGGGCGTGGCCCCGGCCACCGCCCGCGACGGCTGGGCCGACTCCTTCGACACCGCGGACAACTCGATCGCCGCCTACCGCTACCCGGGCGAGCCGAAGGAGGACCTCGACTACGTCCTCTACCGGGCCGACCACGCGCGCCCGGCGAGCTACACCAACACGGTGGTCCGCTTCCACAGCGCGCCGTGGACGGTGAGCAGTTGGGGCACCGGCTACACCTACAACGACCTCTCCGACCACTACCCGGTCACCGCCGGCTGACCGGCCGGCCGGCTCGCCGGTTGGGCGGTTGCGGCGACCGCGGCGGTTCACCCGGGTCAGCCGGCCCCGGTGAACCGCCGGTAGGCGGCGGCCAGCGCGGCGTCCAGCGGGCGCCCGCGGGAGGTCGGGCCGGTGGGACCCAACTCGTCGAGAGCGGTGGAGACTTCGCCCCGCGGATCGTCGACCGGGGCGGGGACGGAACCCTGCCAGAAGGCGTCGATCAGCTCGGCCAGGGGTCGGTCCGGTTGTTCCGGATGCTCCGGATGCTCCGGATGCTCCGGCCGCTCCGGCTGCTCCGGTCGTTGCTCGAAGTCGGCCACGGGTCACTCCCCGATCGCGTCGGCGGACAGGGTCAGCAGTTCGCGCAGCCGCTCGGCGGGCAGCTCGGCGAGCCACTGCTCACCGTCGCCGACCGCCGCCTCGGCCAAGGTGCGCTTGGCGTCGAGGAGTTCGCCGATCCGTTCCTCCACGGTGCCGGCGCAGACCAGCCGGCGGACCTGCACGGCCCGGCGCTGGCCGATCCGGTGCGCGCGGTCGGTGGCCTGGTCCTCGACCGCCGGGTTCCACCAACGGTCCAGGTGCACCACCTGGTTGGCGGCGGTCAGGTTGAGCCCGGTGCCGCCCGCCTTCAGCGAGAGCAGGAACACCCGCGGCCCGTCCGGCGACTGGAAGCGCGCGACCATCTCCTCGCGCCGCCCGCGCGGCACCCCGCCGTGCAGATAGAGCACCTCCTCGCCCAACTTCCGCCGCAGGTAGGGCCGGAGCATGGTGCCGAACTCCGCGTACTGGGTGAAGACCAGCACCCGGTCGCCCTCGGCCAGCGCCTCCGTCAGCAGCTCGACCAGCCGCTCCACCTTGCCCGAGCGGCCGGCCACCGCCGTACCGTCGTGCAGGAGTTGGGCCGGATGGTTGCAGACCTGCTTGAGCCGGCCGATCGCCGCCAGCACCGCGCCCTTGCGCTCGACGCCGCGCAGCCCGCCCAGCCGCTCCAGCAGGTCCGCCACCACCGCCCGGTAGAGCCCGGCCTGTTCCGCCGTGAGCGCGCAGCGGACGGTGAACTCCTGCTTGGCGGGAAGGTCCTGGACGATCAGCGGGTCGGTCTTGCGCCGGCGCAGCAGGAACGGGCCGGTGACCCGGCGCAGTCGGGCCGCCGCGTCCACGCTGCCGGTCTGCTCGACCGGGATCGCGAACCGCTCGCGGAACGCCTCCGGGCCGCCGAACAGCCCGGGGTTGGCGAAGTCCAGCACGGCGTGCAGATCGGCCAGCCGGTTCTCCACCGGGGTGCCGGTGAGCGCGATCCGCGGGCCGGAGCGCAGCGAGCGCAGGGCCCGGGACTGCCGGGCCGACCGGTTCTTGACCTGCTGGGCCTCGTCGGCGACGATCCGCCGCCAGTGGACGCGGCGCAGCTCGGCGGCGTCCCGCTGGACCAGGCCGTAGGTGGTGATCACCAGGTCGGCGGTGGCGTCCGGCGCGGTGCGGTCGGGGCCGTGGTGGACGTGCACCCGCAGGCCGGGGGCGAACCGGGCGGCCTCGCGCTGCCAGGTGCCGACCATCGACATCGGGCAGACCAGCAGGACCGGACCGCGGGCCCCGCGCTCCTGCTCCAGGGCGAGCAGGGCGAGGGTCTGCACCGTCTTGCCGAGGCCCATGTCGTCGGCCAGCACGGCACCGAGGCCCAGCCGTCCCAGCGCGTCCAGCCAGGCCAGCCCGCGCCGCTGGTAGGGGCGGAGGGTACCGGTGAAGCCGGCGGACGGCTGCGGGGCACGCTCGGCGGGGCCGGGCCGGCCGGCCAGCAGGTCGCCGATCGGGCCGGTGGCGTGGACGGCGGTGACCGGCAGTCCGTCCACCACAGCGGTGTCGTCCACGGCCAGCCGCAGCAGTTCGACCGGCTCCATGGTGCCGCTGCCGTGCTCGGCCAGGAATCGTACGGCGGCGGCGAGTTGGGCCTGGTCGACCTCGATCCAGCGGCCGCGCAGCCGGACCAGCCCCTGCTGGGCGGCGGCGAGGTCGGCGAGTTCCCGCTCGGTGAGCGTGGACTCGCCCAGGGCGAGGCGCCACTCGAAGGCCAGCACGGCGTCCCGGTCGACCTGTGCGGTGCGGGCCACGGCGGACGGGTCGCCTGGCGGGGTGCCGGCCGTCAGGACCAGGCCGAGCCGGGGGCGGCGCTGCCACCAGGCGGGCAGCAGGACGCCGAATCCGGCGCGGGCCAGCGCGGGCGCGCCCTCGCGCAGGAAGCGCAGGGCACCCGCCCGGTCGAGCCGGGCCTCGGTGGCGAAGGCGCCCGGGAGCAGCGCGCGCAGCCCGGGGTCCACCCGCAGGGCCCGGGCCAGCTCGGCCCGGTAGGCCTCGGCCGGGTCGCCCGCCTCGGCGGGGACGGCGCCGGCCAGCGCCTGGTGCGCCGGGTCGGCGGTGCCCGGCCACAGGGCGGCGGCGGGGACGACCAGGGAGGGGCGGTCGATGGCGCGGACCAGCAGGTCGAGCCGCCAGGTCTCGGCGCGCACCCCGCCGTCGGGGTCGTCCTGGTCGGGGCCGAGCGGTTCGGTGAGGCGGAAGTCGAGCCGCAGCGGCGCGTCGGCCGGGCGGGCGCCCTGCCAGGCGGCCAGCCGGTCGGGCAGTGCGGCGGGCGGGGCCTGGTCGAGCCGGCCGTCGGGGCCGTGGAGGGCGGCGAGGAAGGGGTCGGCGGGCGGGTCGAGGTCGGCGAGGGCGACCCGGGCCTCCTGGTCGACCAGGGCGTCGAGCAGACCGGCGAGCAGGGCGGTGGCGGGGGGCGCGCCTGCGGAGGGCCCGCCCGCCCCGGACGCGCCCGCCGGGTGCTCCGCGCGGCAGACCGGCGGGCAGCCGGCGGCCAGCGCGGCCGTCTCCCGTCCGGCGTACGCGTCCGGGGCGGGCCGCCAGCGCGCGTACCACCGCCCCGCCTCCTCGACCAGCACCGGCAGCAGCCGCCCCCGCCCGACCAGCCGCCAGGCCAAGTCGTGCACGGCGGCCAGCCAGCGCACCGAGGCGCCGTACGCCAGCTCGGCCGGGGTGCCGTCGGGCAGCTGGACGGTCGCGCCCGGCCAGTGCGGATCGTGCAGCGCGCCGAGCAGCTGGGCGGCCTGCGAGCAGTCGAAGAGCAGCGCGGGCACCCGCCACGGGCTCAGCGCCACGCCCCGCGACACGGCGCCCACCGGAAGGTCCGGGGACGGCACGGGCCGGGCGGCGAGGGTCGGCAGCAGCAGCCCGGTCCACCGCTCGGCGGCCTGCTCGGCCAGCCATCCGAGGCCCGGCCCGACCGCTGCCAGCAGCCGCGCCACCTCGGCGGCGGGGCAGGCGAACGGGTGCGCCGTCCCACCGCGCTCACCGCGGGCGGGCGCCTCGCCCCGGTACACCGACGCGTCCTCCGCCCAGACGGCGAGCCGGCCGTCGGCCCGCCAGAGCGCGTGCAGGGCGTACATCGGCGGGCGGCACCTCTCCGGGGCGGGGACGGGCGGAACGGGACGGGTGGAACGGGACGGGCAGAGCGGGCTTCCCACCCTAGTCCGCGCCACCGACAGAGCCCGGAACACCGGAACGGCCGGACGGTCCGAGGACCGACCGGCCGTTCCGCGAGGGCGCGGAGGTCACCGCGGGGTGATCTCGCCCATCTCGCCCCAGCCGTCCATGCCGGGGATCTCGATCGAGACGATCCGCGGCTTGGCGGCCACCGCGTAGGACATGTCCTCCATCGCCTTCACGAAGTGCGCGGACTCCACGTGCTCCTTGCCCGCGTCGCCGTCGCGGAACGCCTCGACCAGGACGAACTCGTGGGGGTCGTCGACGCTGCGCGACCACTCGAAGAAGAGGTTGCCGGGCTCGTTGCGGGTGGCCCGGGTGAAGTCGTCGACGAGGCTGAGCCATTCGTCGGCGCGCTCGGGGCGGACCGCGAACTTGACGGTGATGAAGATCATGGGACTTCCTTTCGTTCCACGCCCGTCCGCGACCACCTTGGGAGCGGCGGCCTCTCAACGAGCGCAGTGGTCATTGTCCCAGGTCGGACGGGGTACCGGGGATCGCAGTGGTCCACCGGGCGGGCACACCCGGCGGCCCCGTACCCGGATGGTCCATCTGGCGCGCGTGGCAAGGGATTTGCCCCTACGGTGCGGTTGCGAGGGGGCTTCCTGAACGAGAGGTGTCAACTGCCATGGCGGGAAAGTTCGAGCTGTACACCGATGAGCACGGCATGCACCGGTTCCGGCTCAAGGCGAGCAACGGATCGATCGTGGTGACGGGCGACCCGGAGGAGAGCCGGGACGACTGCCTCAAGAGCATCGAGTCGATCCGCAAGCTCGCGCCCTACGCCGAGCTGAAGGAGGCGGCCGCCGGGCCGGCCTGAGGACTTCGGCGGCGCCCCTCACCGGGCGGGACGCGGGTCGGCGGGACAATTCGCCGACCCGCGTTCGTTTGTACGACAGATCCCTTTGGCCGCGTGCACGCCGGGGGTGGAGAGAACACGGACATGCGTGTCGTCATCGTCACCGAATCCTTTCCCCCCGAGGTCAACGGCGTCGCCCACAGCGTGCTGCGCACCGCCGAGCACCTGCTGCGCCGGGGACACCAGCCACTCGTCGTCACGCCGGCGCCCGCGCGCGGCGCGCAGAGTCCCTCGCACACCTTCGGCGCCGGCGGCGTGCCGGACGAGCTGCCGGTGGTGCGCGTCCCCTCCGTCCCGCTGCCCGGCTACCCCCAGGTCCGGATCGCGCTGCCCAGCAGGCAGCTGGCCGCCGCGATCCGCGGCCACCGGCCCGACCTCGTCCACCTGGCCAGCCCGTTCGTACTGGGCGCGCGCGGGGCGCAGGTCGCCGCCCGGCTCGGCGTGCCCGTCGTCGCCGTCTACCAGACCGACCTCGCCGGGTACGCGCACGCCTACCGGGCCGGGCGCGGGCTCGGCGAGACGGCCGCCTGGCACCGGATCCGCGCCGTCCACGGCCTCGCCGCCCGCACGCTCGCGCCGTCCACCCCCGCCGCCCAGGACCTCACCGCGCACGGGGTAGCCCGGGTCCAGCTGTGGCCGCGCGGCGTGGACTCGGTGCGCTTCCACCCGCGCCACCGCGACGAGGCGCTGCACCGGGCGCTCGCCCCCGGCGGCGAGGTGCTGGTCGGCTACGTCGGGCGGCTCGCGCCGGAGAAGCGGGTCGACCTGCTCGCCGAGACCGCCACGCTGCCCGGGGTTCGGGTGGTGGTCGTCGGCGACGGGCCGTCCGCGCCCGGGCTGAAGGCCGCCATGCCCGGTGCCGTCTTCCTCGGCCGGCGCACCGGCGAGGAACTGGCCCGATGTTTCGCCACCCTGGACGTCTTCGTGCACACCGGACCGCTGGAGACGTTCTGCCAGACCATCCAGGAGGCGATGGCCAGCGGGGTCGCGGTGATCGGCCCGGCGGCGGGCGGCCCGCTCGACCTGGTCGCCCACCACCGCACCGGTCTGCTCGTCCCGCCCCGCGACGGCGCGGCGGTGGCCCGGGCGGTGACCGCCCTGGCCGGGGACGCGGAGCTGCGCGCCGGGTACGGGCGCGCCGGGCGGGCGGAGGTGACGGCCCGCACCTGGGAGGCCGTCGGGGACCTGCTGCTGCGCCACTACGCCGAGGTGCTCGCGGAGCACCACGGGGTGGCGGCCTCCCCGGCCTCCCCGGCCTCCTCCGACTCCTCCGACTCCTCCGGCTCCTCCGGCTCGGGCGCCTCGGCCGCCTCCGCCGCCGGCTCGCAGGCTCCGGCGCCCGCGGCCGGGCCCGGCCGGCCCACCGCCCCGCTGACGGAGGACCTGCCCGCATGACCGCCGCACCGCTGCGGATCGTCCGGGTGGCGAACTTCGTCACCCCCGTCTCCGGCGGACTGCGCACCGCGCTGCGCCACCTCGGCGCGGGCTACCGGGCCGCCGGGCACACCCCGGTGCTCGTCGTGCCCGGGGAGCGCCGCACCGTCGAGCAGGACGACCAGGGGCTGGTCGTCACGCTGCCCGGCCCCGTGCTCCCCGGCAGCGGCGGGTACCGGCTGCTCACCGACCGCCGCACGGTGGCCGCCGAGCTCGAACGGCTGGCCCCCGACCGGCTGGAGGTGTCCGACCGCACCACCCTGCGCTGGACCGGCGCCTGGGCCCGGCGGCACGGGGTGCGCTCGGCGATGGTGTCGCACGAGAGCGCCGTCGGCGTGCTGCGCACCTGGGGCGCGCCCGGCCCGGTCGCCGACGCGGCCGCCGACCGGCTCAACGGCCGCACCGCCAGGTCGTACGACACGGTGATCTGCACGACCGACTGGGCCGCCGCCGAGTTCCACCGCCTGGGCGTGCGGAACCTCGCGCGCGCCCCGCTCGGCGTGGACCTCGCCGCCCTGTGCCCGCCGTCCCGCGACGACCGGGCGGCGGAGCGGGCCCGGTACGCGGCCCCCGGGCAGGTGCTGCTGGTGCTCTGCTCCCGGCTCTCCACCGAGAAGCGCCCCGCGCTCGCCCTCGACGCCCTGGCCGCGCTGCGGGCCGCCGGGGTCGACGCGGTGCTGGCCGTGGCCGGCACCGGCCCGCTGCGGTCACGGCTGGCCGCCCGGGCCGCGCGGGAGCGGCTTCCGGTGCACCTCCTCGGCCACCTGGCGGGACGCCCGGCCGTCGCCCGCCTGCTCGGCTGCGCGGACGTGGTGCTGGCGCCGGGGCCGGTGGAGACCTTCGGGCTCGCCGCACTGGAGGCGCTCGCCTGCGGCACACCGGTCGCCGTCCACCGCGGCTCCGCCCTGCCCGAGCTGGTCGGCACGGCCGGCGTGGCCGCCGAACCGACCGGCGCGGGGTTCGCGGAGGCGGTGCGCGAAGTCCTCGCGCGCCCCGAACCGGCCCGGCGCGCCGCCGCGCGCGCTCAGGCCGAACGGTACGGCTGGCCGGTGGCCGTGGCGGCCTTCCTCGCCGCCCACGGCGCGGCACCCGTCACCGCCCACTGAGCGCGGGTCCCGCCCGCCACGGCCGGGCGGCAAGGGAGGAACGGAACAGCAGGGAACGGGTGGGAGGTCCGATGAACACCATCACCACAGTGGACGGAGGAGGCGGCACCGTACCGGGAGCCGCACACGGCGCGACCCGCGGGGGCGGGAGGCGGACCGGCGAGCCGGTCCGCTTCGTGGCCCTCGGCGACTCACTCACCGAGGGCGTCGGCGACCCGATCGCCGACGGCTGGCGCGGCTGGGCGGCCCTGCTCGCCCGGTCCCTGGCCCCGCCGCAGCCCGGCGTCGAGTTCACCAACCTCGCGCGCAGCGGCGCGCTCACCACCGACCTGACGGCGGAGCAGCTGCCCGCGGCGCTCACCCTGCGCCCGCGGTTCGCCGCCGTGGTGGCAGGCGGCAACGACACCCTGCGGTCCGGCTTCGACGTCGGCCGCACCACCCTGGCCCTGGACACCGTCCTCGGCCGGCTCACCGACAGCGGCGCCGTGGTGCTGACCGCCTGCCTGCCCGACCCGGGCGCCCTGCTGCGCCTGCCGCGTCCGCTCGCCCGGCCGCTGGCCCGGCGGATGCGCGCGGTGAACACCGTCGTGCACGCGCTCGCCGTCCGCCACGGGGCCGTCCACCTGCACATCGCCGAGCTGCCCTGGACGGCGGAGCGCCGGCTGCTGAGCGTCGACCGCCTCCACCCGAGCGCCGAGGGCCACCACTTGATCGCCCGCGGGTTCCACGACCTGCTCACCGCCGCCGGCCGCCCGCTCGGCCCGGCGCCCGCCCCGGAACCGGCCGAGCCGCCGCCCGGCACCCTGGCCGACGTCTGGTGGATGGCCACCAAGGGCACCCGCTGGGTCGCCGACCGCAGCACCGACCTGCTGCCGGGCCTGGTCGCCCTCGCCGCCGTGGAGGGCTACGCCCGCCTCCGCGGCACCACCGACCACCACGACCGCCGAATGGCCCACGCCACCACCACCGCCCTCGCCACCCTCCCAGCCCCCCGCCACTGACCCCGCCGACTCCCAACACCCTCCCCGGCCGCCCACGGAACCGAAAGTCGAACCCGCCGACTTCCCGCTCCGCATGGCGCCGACCAGCGGCTTCCGGAGCAGGAAGTCGAAGCCGCCGACCTCCGCGCTCGGCCGCGCGGGGAACCGGTGGGGCAGGGTCGGATCCCTTCCAGACCCGGACACCGCGGCGGAAGTGCGCTCAGCGGGCCGGAAGTTGCCGGCGGCAGCAAGGGCGCTACTCCCGAACGAGCCGCACAGGAAGTCGAACCCGCCGACTTCCCACTCCGCATCGCACTCGGCGGGGCAGGTCGGATCTCCTCCACACCCGGCTCTCGCGGCGGGAGTTGCCGATGCAGGAGGTCGAACCCGCTGGATGTGGGGAACCGGTGGGGTGGGGTGGGGTGTCTTCCAAGGTCCGGATGGCGTGGTGGAGGGAGTGCGGGTGACGGGGCGGGAGTTGTTGGCGGCGGCGGGGGTGCTGTGTCCGGACGAGCGGGGGCGGGTGCTGGTGGTGCGGTTGCCTTACGACCGCAGGCATCCGGTGGCGGTGCCGGGCGGTGGGTGGGATCCGCAGGACGTCTCGCCGCGCCGCACGGCGGTGCGGGAGATCGAGGAGGAGCTGGGCTTCACGCCGCGGCTCGGGCCGTTGGCCTGCCTGGACTGGACCCTGGACCATGACCGCCCTCCGATCGCCGCCCACCTGTACTGGTCCGAGCCGCTGACACCGGAGCAGGCGGCGGCGTTCACGCCGGACCGCGCCGAGGTGGGCGGCTGGGCGTGGCTGACGCCCGAGCAGGCGGGCCGCGCGCTGCCGCCGAGGCTCTCCCGACGGGTGACGGCCTGCCTGCGGGCGCCCCGCGCGGCCGGGCCGCTGGAACTGGAGGACGGTCTGCCGGTCGGACACACGCTCGACCACCTGACGCCGGGACCGGCCCCCGCGTACACGGGCACGGCGGGGCTGTCCGAACTGTCCGAGCACTGGCCGCCCCCGGGAACGGCGCCCGAGCCGCCCGCCGACGCCCCGCCGTTGCTGGACCGGGAGGCGTACATCGCGAGCCGTCCGCGGATCCGGGCCAAGGCCCGCACGGTGTTCACGGACCGGGCGGGCCGCGTGCTGCTGGTGCGGCAGCGGCCGTGGGACCTGCCGGGCGGCGACGTGCCGTACTGGACGCTGCCCGGCGGCGGGGTCGAGGCGGACCGTGAGCTGCCCCGGGCGGCGGCCGGTCGTGAGATCCGTGAGGAGCTGGGCTGGTCCGGCGAACCGGGGCGGCTGCTCGCGCTGGACTGGATGCCCGGCCGGGCCGCGGACCCGGCGGCGGTCCGCGACACCGCTGTCCTGGTGTACCTGTTCGACGGCGGCACGGTGGCCGACGAGCGGTTCGCGTCGATCACGCTGGCCGAGGACGAGCTGGCCGAGTGGCGGCTCTGCGACCCGGTGGAGGCGCGGGCGCTGTTGACGCCGGCGTCCTGGGCCCGGACGGCGGCCGCGCTGGCGGCGCGGGAGCGGCCGGGCGGCCCGGCCGAGCTGGTCGGCGGCCACCCGGCCGACTGACCGGCGCCGGACACACGGCCGGACACGCGCCGCCGGCGCGGCCGGGCGCGCGGCGGGACAGGCGGCGTCCCGCCGGTCCACACTGGCCGCATGCAGAACACGCAGCACGCTCCGCGCGCCGGGGACGGCCTCGCCGCCGTCCTGGCCGGTCGCCGGGTGACGGCGGTCCGCGGCGGCGACCGGCTCGACCTCGAACTCGACGGTCCGGTCCTCGTCCGGGTGGCACAGGAGTTCCGGCTCACCGGACCCGCCGGGGTCGCGATCTTCTATCCCGAGCTGACCTTCCGGCCCACCGGACCACTGCTCGCTCTGGTCGGCCGGACGGTCGGCACCGCCCTGGTCACCCCGGCCGGAGGGCTGGAGCTGACCTTCGCGGGCGGGGACGAGGGCGAGGACGACGACGGCGGGACGCTGTCCGTCCCGCCGCACGCGCTGCTCGCGCCGTGGCGGGTGGTCACGCCCGACGGCACGGCGTGGGCGGGGCTCCCCGGCGGCGAGGTGGCCGGGTCCGGGGAGCCGGCCCCGGTCAGACCTCCAGGTCCGCCTCGATCCTGGTGAGCTGGTGGCGGGCCATCGCCAGGTTGGCCCGGCCCTTGTCCAGCGCCAGGTAGAGGAACAGACCCTTGCCGCTGCGGCTGGTGAGCGGGCGGATCAGGTGGTACTGGCTGCTGAGGGTGATGAGGATGTCCTCGATCCCGTCGGTGAGGCCCAGCATGTCCATGGTGCGCATCTTGGCCCGGACCACGTCGGTGTTCCCGGCGGCGGCCACGTTGAGGTCGAGGCCGCCGGGGCCGTCGAGGGTGGCCAGCGCCATGCCGCTGTTGTAGTCGACCAGGGCCGCGCCGATGGCGCCCTCGATCGCGGTCATGGCCTGCTTCAGCGCGCCTGCGGCGTCGGTCATGGTGGTATCTCCCGTTCGTCGGTGAGTCGGTCGTTCGGTCGTTCGGTCGCTCGGTGGACAGGTCGTGCGGTCACAGGTGGGACGAGCCGGGCCCGTCAGAGCTCCCGGGTCTCCTTGGTCTGCAGCGCCTCGTTGAGGAGTGCGGCGATGCGCTGGGCGGAGCGGCGGGCCTCCAGGTGCAGGCGGCCGATGTTCGCGTCCGGGTGGGCGAGCAGGGTGAGCACGCAGCTGCCGCCGGCCGCGTAGGTGGCGACGTAGCCGTGCTCGCCGCGGACCAGCGACTCCCGGAACTCGCCCTGGCCGGTGCTGTCGGCGAGCCGCTGGGCCAGGCCGAGCGAGGTGGCGGTCATCGCCGCCAGGCCCGAGGGTTCGGTCCCGTGGGTGTCGTGGGCGATCAGCAGTCCGTCCACACTGGCCACCAGGCCGCCCGCGAGGTGCGGCATCCGGTGCTTGATGGCGCGGAGTTCGGCCAGCAGATCGGTCTCCAAGGCGATCAGTTGTCTCCTTCCGACACGCTGCTTGAGCGCCCGCCTCATGACCGTGAGGCCGGGGTCGCGGGCGGAGCGTGGTTCAAAGTCGGGCCTCCAGAAGGGTTCGGACCCGGATCAGCAGGGCGATGTCCGGATCGGTGTCGGTGGGCGGGACGGCGGCTCCCCGCAGGACAGCGGCGCCCGGCGGGACGGCGGCGGGGTCCGGCCCGCGCGGATCGCCGGCGAGGGCGGCGAGCGCCGCGCCGGGCACCCGCCGGTGCAGCCCGCCGGAGGCCTGCCGCGGCGGTCCCCCGCCAAGCGCCCCGTGCGCCGTACCGGCAGCCGTACGCCCGGTGTCGGGACCGGCCAGCAGACCGGCGGCGGCGAGCCGGCGCACGTCCGCCGTCGTCGCGAACGCGGAGCGGCCGAGCAGTCGGGCCAGCTCCGCCGGGGTTCTCCGGCCGTCCGCGTGGTCGAGCAGCTCGCGCTGGCAGCGGGTCGGCGGGCGCAGCCGGCGGGCGTGGCGCGCGGGGGCCGGGGCGGCGGTCGGGGCGGCCCGGCACAGCGGCGCGGTGTCGAACTGCGCCGAGGGCCAGATCCGGTCCAGCAGGTGCTGCCGCCGGGCGGCCTCCCGGCGCAGCCGGTGGGCGCCGACCGAGGTCACCGGGCCGAGCCAGTGCCGTACGCCGGGAGTGAAGGTCCAACAGGCCGGAGCCGGATGCCCGTTGGGAACACCGGGCGCGCCGGATGCGTCAGCCGCGTCGAACAGGAAGCAGGCGGCGTCGTAGAGCGCGCCGAGGTGGCAGAGTTCGAGCTCGCCCCTGGTCAGCCGGCCCTGTTCGACCAGGCCTTCACCGACCCGGGCGTGCGGGCCGAACCGGTGGACCGCCTCCTGCCAGGTCTCGCGGGTGAGCCGCCCGCAGGCGGTGAGCAGGGTGGCGAGGTCGGGGGCCCGGTCGGATTCGGCGTGGGCGACCAGGCCGTCGACGAGGTAGACGGTGCCGGCTGGGCCGCGCAGGGCGCCGGTGGCGCGTTCCCCGGCGAGCCGTTCGACGGCCGCCCCGGGCGTCCAGCCGGGGCCGGCACCGGTGACCGGGTGGACGAGGGCGCCGCCCGGTGGCCGGAACCCGACGGCACCGCGCACTCCCGGAGCTCCCTCGGCTCCCGGAGCCCGCTGGCCCCTCGCGGCGGGATTCGCACCGGAGTTCGTCATCCGAGCACCAGTTCCTCGGCGATCGACTGCAGCCGGAACCGGGCGACGGCGAGGTTGCCCTCGGCGCGGTCGAGCCAGAGGTGCAGCACGAGCCGGCTGTCGAAGACGGTGTCGATGAAGCAGAGCAGGTGGTAACTGTGGCCGGCGGTCAGGATGATGTCCTGCATCGGCGCCGCGCGACCCTCCCCCGCGGTGAAGGTCGCGGCCTCAACGGCCGCCCGTACCAGGTCGGTTGCCTCCGCGGCCGTGGTGTCGTGGTCGCCGGTCGGACTGACTCCGACACTGCCCAGGGCGAGCCCGCTGCTCCAGTCGATCAGACTGGCGGCGCGGGCCCCGGCGATCGCCATCGCCCGGGACAGGCACTCGTCGATACCCGGCACTCGGGCTCCTTCGGAGGGGGGTTCGGGGAGGAAACGGCGCGGCGGGGCATGGCCGCCGGACGCCGGCCGGACTGCCACGACCCGTGGCGGGCTCGACACGGAAGGCTACTGATGGAATCCATGCAGGGAACGTTCCAATGGCATAGTCACACCACAGCGGCGTGTTTTCGGCCATCCTTTGACGCTGCGTCAGCTACTCCCACCCGGAATCACCGCTGACCGCACAACCGTGCGCGACACGAACGAACGATCCACCTGGGATGCCACCTTGGCCGATTGTCGGCCGCTCCCATGGGTTTCGGGGCCGTGTTTGCGATAGAACCGGTGCGCCCCGAACCGGTGTGCCTGGAGGAACGGCACAACGACGAAGCGGCCGCCCCCCGCAGGGGAACGGCCGCTTCCGATGGAGCGCCAGGCCCGGGTTGCACGGACTCTTCCTACTGAAAGTAGGACGTGCTCTGGTAGCACCGCTGACGCCTGGTCGGCCCGGTCCCGATCCCCGCTCCGCGAAGATCGCTCCCTTCCGACGAAAAGAACACTAGCAGGCCGTCACGCCTGGTCAGAAATCGGATCCCCGACACCCTCGCCCCGCCCGCGACCGGCGGGCAGCAGCGTCCGGTAGCCGGCGATCAGCGCCGCGAGCCCGATCTCGAAGGCCTGGTCCGCGCGGCGGCGCCCGGCCGGGACGGCGGCCAGCGCGTCGGCCAGCCGCGGGGTGGCGGCCCGGTCGACGGCGTCGACCATGACGGCGGGCGCGACGAGGTCCAGTGCCGAGCCGAGGATGAAGCTCTCCAGTGCGGTGATCATGCCCATCACCTCCTCCGGCGCGAACCCGGCGGCCTCCAGGGTGCCCACGGCCCGCTCGTACACCTCGTGCATGAACGGTTCGGCGAGCGGCGCGGTGGCCAGCAGCCGGATGATGCCGGGATGCTCGGCGAAGGCCTCGCGGTAGGCGCGGGCCCAGCCGCCCAGCGCCTCGTCCCACGGCCGGTCCCAGAGCGACCGCTCACCGATGGAGCGGACGAGCTCGGCGCGCATCAGGGCGACGATCTCGGCCCGCCCGGAGACGTGGTGGTACAGCGCCGAAGGGCTGACCTTGAGCGCACCCGCCAGGGCGGGGATGGTGAGGTCGCCGGCCTCGTCGACCAGCCGCAGCGCGCTCTGCACGATGCGCTCACGGTCCAGCAGGGGTGTGCGCGGCCTGGCCATGGGGGCTTCCGTCCTTGTCGGCTCGTCGACTCGTCGGCGACGACGATCGCGGTGTCGCCGCGCGGCACGGCTCGGCGGCGCGGCCCTACGATCATCGCGCAAGATCATCGTGATGAAAACGTAATCGAATGACTTTCAATAAAAGCCTTCCGCGTTCCGGGCGGCCGCACCTACGGTTACCGAATCCCATTCAGTTAACCAGGTCACACCAGACCGCACCGGGAGAGGACGCACCCGCATGCGCGCCGACACGATCTTCACCGGGGGCCGGATCCACACCGGCGACCCGGCCCACCCCGTCACCGACGCCCTCGCCGTCACCGCCGGGCGGATCACCGCCCTCGGCGCCGCGGCGCACGCCCTGCGCGACGGGCGGACCGAGACCGTCGACCTGGCCGGCGGCGCCCTGCTGCCGTCCTGGGGCGACGGCCACGTCCACCCGCTGCTCGGCGGGCTCGGCCTGCGCGGGGTCCCGGTCCGGGACTGCGCCAGCCTGGCGGAGGTCGTCGAGGCGGTCCGCGTCTGGGCCGATCGGCACCCCGAGGCCGAGTGGATCACCGGCGACGCCTTCGACCCGTGGCTCGCCGAGGGCGGACTGTTCGACGCGGCGCTGCTCGACGCGGTCGTGCCCGACCGTCCGGTGCTGCTGCGCACCATGGACCACCACACCGGCTGGGCCAACAGCGAGGCGCTGCGCCGGGCCGGGTACACCGCCGACACGCCCGAGCCGGCCCACGGCGAGATCGTCCGCCGCGCCGACGGCAGCCCGCTCGGCACGCTGCGCGAGTTCGGCGCGCTCAACCCCGTGCTCGCCCTGGTACCGCTGCCCGACCTCGCCGAGCAGGTCGACGCGCTGCGCGGGACGGCCCGGATGCTCGCCTCCGCCGGGATCACCTGGGTCCAGGACGCCTGGGTCGAGCCGGCCCAGGTCGACACCTGGATCGCCGCCGTCGCCGACGGCCGGGACGACGAGGCCCTCGCCGTGCGGGCCAACCTCGCGCTGCTGCTGGAGCCGGACGGCTGGCGCGAGCGGCTGCCGGGGCTCGCCGCCGACCGCGAGCGGGTCGACGCCGCCGGACGCGGCCGGCTCACCGCGCGGGCCATCAAGTTCTTCGCCGACGGGGTCCTGGAGTCCGGCACCGCCGCGCTGCTGGAGCCGTACACCGACTGCCCGCACTCGCACGGCGCCGCCAACTGGACCGCCGAGGAGCTCGCCGACGCCGTCACCGCCGTCGACGCGCTCGGCTTCCAGCCGCACATCCACGCCATCGGCGACCGCGGTGTGCGGATCGCCCTGGACGCGATCGAGGCCGCCGCACGCCGCAACGGGCCCCGCGCCCGCCGCCCGGTGATCGCGCACGTCCAGCTGGTCGACCCGGCGGACCTGCCGCGCTTCGCCGAACTCGGCGTGATCGCCAACTTCGAGCCGCTCTGGGCTCAGCCCGACCCGCTGATGACCGAGCTGACGCTGCCCCGGATCGGCCCCGAGCGCGGCGCCCGGCAGTACCGGATCGCCGCCCTGCTGCGCGACGGCGCGCGGGTCTCGTTCGGCAGCGACTGGCCCGTCACCCGCTACGAGCCGCTGGCCGGGCTGGCCACCGCCGTCACCCGGCAGACGCCCGAGGGCCTGCCGGAGGGCGGCTGGCTGCCGCAGGAGCGGATCGGCCTCGCCGAGGCGCTCGCCGCCTACTCCGCCGGCGTGGCGCACCAGGCGTTCGAGGAGGACGTCTGGGGGGTGCTGCGGGTCGGCCTGCGGGCGGACCTGGTGCACCTGGCCGCCGACCCGTACGCCGTCCCGGCGGGCGAGCTGGCCGGGGTCGCCGTCCGCGGCACCTGGCTGGGCGGCCGCCGCACGCACTGAGCACCCGCGCCCCGACCCGATCGACGGCACGCGCGCCGGGCGCGTCGAAGGCGCGTACCAGGCGCATGCCGAAGCCGTCCGCGCCCCCACCCGGACGGTCTGCCCTACCCTCGACCGCACGACCCCAGGAGAGCTCCCCCATGCACCTGCCCTCCGAGACGGCCGCCCCCGCGGCCGCGCCCACGGCCCGGTCCTCGACCCCGACCCCGACCCCGACCACGGACCAGTCCCCGGCCTCGGCCCCGTCCTCGGCGCCCGGGCTGGAACGCGGTGTCCTCGGCACCGGCGACATCGTCTTCTTCGTCGTGGCCGCCGCCGCCCCGCTCACCGTGATGGCCGGGGTCGCGCCCTTCGCCATCGCCTTCGGCGGCATCGGCGCCCCGGCCGCCTACCTGGCCACCGGCCTCGTCCTCGCCCTGTTCGCCGTCGGCTTCACGACCATGGCGGCGCACGTGCGCAACGGCGGTGCCTTCTACGCCTACATCACCCGCGGCCTCGGCCGCCCCGCCGGGCTCGGCGCCGCGCTGCTGGCGGTGCTGTCGTACAACGCGATCCAGATCGGCATGTTCGGCGCCTTCGGCTACTTCGCCAAGGAGACCGCCGGGGACCTGCTGGGCGTGGACCTGCCCTGGCCGCTCTGGTCGCTGCTCGGGGTCGCGGCGGTCTGGTTCCTCGGCTACCGCTCGATAAACCTCGGCGCCAAGGTGCTCGGCGCGCTGCTGATCGCCGAGACCGGCATCCTGCTGGTGCTCGCCGTCGCGATCCTGGCCAGGGGCGGGGCGCACGGCCTCTCACTCGCCTCGTTCTCGCCCGGGAACATGGCCACCGGCGGCATGGGCGGCGTGCTCGGCCTGTCCTTCGCCGCGTTCGTGGGCTTCGAGGCCACCGCGATCTACCGCGAGGAGGCCCGCACCCCGCACCGCACGGTGCCCCGGGCCACCTACGCCGCGATCGCCTTCCTCGGGCTGTTCTACACCTTCATCACCTGGACGATCGTGCAGGCCTTCGGCGACGCCGGGGCGGTGGCCGCCGCGACCGAGGACCCGGCCGGGATGTTCTTCACCGCGATGACCGAGTACGTCGGCGGCTGGGCGACGGACCTGCAGCGCGTCCTCATCGTCACCAGCCTGCTGGCCGCGCTGCTCGCCTTCCACAACACCATCACCCGCTACGGCCACGCGCTGGCCTCCGAGGGCGCCGCACCGGCCGCGCTCGGGCGGATCCACCCCCGGCACCGCTCGCCGTGGATCGGCGGGATCGTCCAGAGCCTGCTCGCGGCGGGCGCCGTCGTGGTGGCCGCGCTGATCGGCGCCGACCCGTACAACCAGTTCTTCCTCTGGGTGAACTCCCCCGGCGTGGTGGGCATCCTGCTGCTCCAGGCACTGGCCGGGCTGGCCGTGTACGCGTTCTTCCGGCGCGAGCGGGCGGCCGCGGCGAGCGCGGGCCGGCTGCGCACGGCGGTCGCGCCGCTGCTCTCCACGGCGCTGCTGTGCGGTGCGACCGCGCTGGTGGTCTGGCGCCTCGACCTGTTCACGGCGGCCGGACCGGAGGTCAACTGGCCGCTGGTGTCGGTGGTCCCGGTGGTGTTCCTGGCCGGCGTGGGCCTCGCCCTGCGGCTGCGCTCGCGCCGCCCGGAGGTGTACGCCCGGCTCGGCACCGCGGACGTGGACGCGGACGTGGACGTCGACGGCGAGCCGGATCCGCACTGAGGAACCCGCCGGGGAACCCGCTCCGGCACCGCGCCGCAGCCGCTCCCGCACCGACCGGGTGTCCGGTGGACCGGGCACCCGGTCGGCGTACGATCGAAGTGCGGCGACCTCCCGCGCGCCCCTCGTCCAGGGGGCGCGGACGCGGTGGTCGGCGCCCCCGGACGCTTCCCGGCCGCCTGCGGCGGCACCCGGCGCCGCACCCGGTCGAAGGCCGGCGGAGGACCCGACACAGGGAAGAGCGGACCATGTCACTCTCCACCACTCCGACGACCGGCCCGGACCGGGCCGGCCCCCAGACCTTCGAGACGATTCCCGTGGGCGCGGGCCCGCACAGCGTGGCCGCGAGCCGCGACGGCCGGCGGGTCTACGTCACCAACTTCCTCGACGGGACGGTCACCGCCGTCGACACCCCGGCGAACACCGTCGCACTCACCTTCCCGGCCGCCGTCGGCCCGTACGGGGTGGCCGTGGACCCGGCCGGCGATCACGTGTACGTCGCCGAGAACTCCTCCACCTTCGTCAAGGTGTTCGACGCCGCCACCGGCAAGAGGACCATCGGCACCGGCATGGGTGCCCGGCCGTACGGTCTGGCCGTCACCGTCCACCCCGAGCAGTTACTGATCGCCAACGCCATCGACAACCAGGTGATGATCTCCGACCTGCTCACCAAGAGCCACGGCACCCTGACCGGCATCGACTTCCCGGTCGGCCTCGCGGCGAGCGCGGACGGCAACCGCTTCTACGCCAGCAACTACTTCGCGAACACGGTGTCGGTGTACGACGCGACCGAGGTCATCGAGGTCGACGGGCCCAAGCCGGCCGAGCCGCTCGCGGTGATCACGGTGGACCGCGGGCCGTACGGGCTCGCCGGCGACGTGCACGACGAACGGCTGTACGTGGCCCACTTCCCCTTCGACACGGTCTCCGTGATCGACCTCGGCAGCAACACCGTCACCCGCACCATCGCCGTGTCCGGCGGCCCGCGGGGCGTCGCCGTCAGCCCGGACGGCAGCCGCCTCTACGTCAGCAACTTCTTCGGGCGGACGCTGACGGTCGTCCCCCTCTGACCCCCTCCGGCCCATACATTCGCATGCATGTTCGATTCTCGGCGTAGGCTGGACCCATGAGCACCACCGCCGCCGTCCACCTCCAGCCGTCGCTGTTCGACGACCCCGGCCCGGCCGGGCCCGTCCTGGGGCCGCTGACCGGCGTGCGCCGGGAGGTGCTGGGCTCGGGCGCCTGGGTGGACCTGCTGCCCGGCTGGCTGCACGGCGCCGACCGGCTGTTCGAACAGCTGGCCGCCGAGGTGCCCTGGCGGGCCGAACGGCGCGAGATGTACGAGCGCACCGTGGACGTCCCCCGGCTGCTCGCCTCCTACGGCGAAGGGGACGCGCCGCCCCACCCGGTGCTCGGCGAGGCCCGCGCGGCGCTCGGCGCGCACTACGCGCGGGAGCTGGGCGAGCCGTTCCGCACCCTCGGCCTCTGCTACTACCGGGACGGCCGGGACAGCGTGGCCTGGCACGGCGACCGGATCGGGCGCGGCGCGCGCCAGGACACCATGGTGGCGATCCTGTCCGTCGGCGAGCCCCGGCCGCTGCTGCTGCGCCCCCGGGGCGGCGGCGGACCGGTGCTGCGGCACCGGCTCGGGCACGGGGACCTGCTGGTGATGGGCGGCTCCTGCCAGCGCACCTGGGAGCACGCGGTGCCCAAGACGGCCCGCCCGGCGGGCCCCCGGATCAGTATCCAGTTCCGGCCGCGCGGCGTCTCCTGAGACCGTCGGCGCACCGACCCGGGAGGCCGCGGCATGCCGAAGGCGGGCAGGTACCACGAGGGCGTCCCCTGCTGGGTCGAGCTGGGCGCGGTGGACCTCGGACGGGCCCGGCGCTTCTACGGCGGGCTGTTCGGCTGGGAGTTCGTCGAGCTGCCCGGCTGGAGCGTCGCCACCCTGCGCGGCGCCCAGGTCGCCGGACTCACCGCCCGGCCGCCCGGCGCCGCGCAGTCCTGGACGACGTACCTGGCGGTGGCCGACGCCGCCCGGACGGCCGAGGAGGTGCCGGCGGCGGGCGGCCGCGTGCTGCGGGAGCCGTACGAGGTACCGCCCGAACAGGGCTGGGCCGCGCTCGCGGCCGACCCGGGCGGAGCGGTGTTCGGCCTGCGGCAGGGACTGCTCTGGCAGGGCGCGGGCCTGGTCGACGAGCCCGCCGCGTTCAGCTGGAGCGAGCTGCACTCCCCCGACCCGGACCGCGCCCGGGCCTTCTACCGGCGGGTCTTCGGCTACGAGTACGGCCGTGAGAGCGACGGCGCCACCCTGTTCCGGGTCGACGGCCTGCCGGCCGGCGCGATCGCCCTGGGCCCCGACAGCGGCTGGTCGGTCCACTTCGGCACCGCCGACACCGACCTCGCGGTCGCCCGGGTCCGCGACCTGGGCGGAACCGTCCTGACCGCCCCCGAACCCACCCCCTACGGCCGCCGCGCCGTGGTCCGCGACGACGCCGGAGCGCCCTTCACGCTGATCGGCCTCCCGTCGGCGGAGCGGTCCCTGGCCGCCTGAACCCCGGCTGTCCGGACCCGGCTGTCCGGACCCGGGCTACCCGAGCCCCGGCTGCCCGAGCCCCCGGCGCAGCCGGGCGACGTCCTCGGCGTCCTTCGCCCGGCGCGGACGGCGCGGGTCCCAGACCGGCATCATCCGCTTGATCTCGATCTGCGCCGCCGGTGCGACGATCGGACAGACCAGAGCGCCGAGCCGCCCCGGCGGTCCGTCCAGCAGCCCGGCCGGCCAGGCCGTCCCCGCCCAGGGGCCACCGGCCACCAGCACCCGGCCGTCCGGCGCGAGGTCGACCAGCGCGAAGCCGGACTCCAGGCCGTCCCTGACGACGTCGAACTGCTGCTCCGGCGGGCTGCCCGCCAGCGGGCGGTAGCCGAGGGCGTCCAGCCCGGCGGCGAGCGCGGCGGCGTCGGCGGCCGGGACGAACCAGTCGACGTCCTCGTGGTCGCGGGTCTGCTCGCCGAGGAAGAAGTCCATCGCCCAGCCGCCCCGCAGCCACACACGTGTGCCGAGACGGCGGGCGAGGCCCACCGTCTCGGCGATCTGCGCGAGTTGCCCGTCGGCTCGCTCCCGGTCCATGGACCCCACCTCCACGGCACCGGACGCTATACCCGTCGCAGCTTCTCGTCGCGGGGTTCTCGTCAGGGCCCGGGTCTCAGTCCTTGACGGCGCCCGCCAGCCCGGAGACCAGCTTGCGCTGCACCGCGATGAAGAAGATCAGGACCGGCACGGTCATCAGCGTGGAGGCCGCCATGATGCCGCCCCAGTCGTTCTCGTCCGGCTTGAAGAACACCAGCAGGGCCGAGGGGAGGGTCTGGTTCTCGGTCGCGCTGATGATGAAGGTCTTGGCGAAGACGAAGTCGTTCCACGCCGCGATGAAGGAGAACACGCTGGTCGCGGCCAGCCCGGGGGCGACCAGCGGCAGCAGGATCGTCCACAGGATGCGGGTCCGGCTCGCGCCGTCGATCTGCGCGGCCTCCTCGATCGACACCGGCACGGCGGCGACGAAGCCCCGCATCATCCAGATCCCGAACGGCAGCGAGAACGCCAGCTGCACCAGGATCAGCGAGGCCAGGGTGTTGAGCCCGATGCCCGGCGCGTACTGGCCCGCGTCGCGGAACATGAAGAACAGCGGGATGGTCAGCGCCTCGACCGGGATCATCTGGGCGATCAGGAACATCACCATGATGGTGGTGCGGAAGCGGAACTTGAACCTGGTCACCGCGACCGCCGCGAGGAAGACCACCACCGCGGAGAGCGCCACCACCGACAGCGCGATCACCAGGCTGTTGACGAAGTACCGGCCGAAGCCGGACACGCTGAGCACCTGGCGGAAGCTCTCCAGCGTCGGGTGCGCCGTCCACGGACGGGGGTTCAGCGACTGCACCTCGCCCTTCGGCTTGAAGGCCGAGAGCACCATCCAGAAGATCGGGAAGGCGGTGACGACGGCCACCAGGAGGGCGGTGGTGTTGGCGCCCAGGCGCCAGCGGCTACGGGCGTTCACAGTTCGTTCCCCGTCCTGCGCAGCGAGCGGATGTAGAGGACGGTGGGGATCACCAGGATCAGCAGCATGATCACGCCGATGGCCGCGCCGAGCCCGTACTGGGAGGAGGCGAAGGCCTTCTGGTAGGCGTAGACGTTGAGCACCAGGTTCTGGCCGGCGATGCCGCCGCCCTCGGTCATCACGTAGATCTGGGTGAAGACCTTGAAGTCCCAGATGACCGACTGGATCACCACGATGGTCAGGATCGGCCGGAGCATCGGGGCGGTGATCCGGCGGAAGGTGGTCCAGGTGCCGGCACCGTCCAGCGCCGCCGCCTCCAGGACCTCGGTCGGGATCGCCTTGATGCCCGCGTACAGCGTCACCATGACGAACGGGAACGAGTGCCAGACCACGACGGCACCGACGATCAGGAACGCCGACCACTTGTCGTAGAACCAGTTGTACTCGTGGAAGCCGTTCAGGCCGATGCTCACCAGGGTCTTGTTGACCAGGCCGAGGTTGGTGTCGAACAGGAAGCTCCACACCGTCGAGCCGGTCATCGCCGGCGCCGCCCAGGCCGCCATCGCGGCGGTGGTCAGCACCAGCCGGGGCACCCGGCCCACCTTGGTCAGCAGCACCGCGAGGGTGGCGCCGACGGCCAGGGTGGCGACCACGCAGAACGCGGCGAAGCCGATCGTCTGGCTCAGCACCGACCAGAACTGTCCGTCGCTCAGGATCTTCTGGTAGTTGCCGAAGCCGACGAAGCTGGTCGGCACCCCGCCGGAGGCCTGTGCCTGCCCGAAGTCCAGCACGGACAGCAGGCCGAGCTGGTAGATCGGGTAGGCCACCAGCGGGATCATGACGACCGCGGCCGGCAGCAGGAGCAGCAGCGGGGTTCGGCGTCGGCCGCGCGGGGGCGCGGCCGACGCCCTGCCCCGGCGCCACCCGCTCGGGGAAGGCGGCGCCGCCGGGGCGGTCGTGGTGGATGCGGACACGTACGGGACCTGCTCTCTGGATGCCCGGTGGGCCCGGGTCCGGCGGCGGGGAGCCACCGCCGGACCCGGGTTCAGCCGGCCTGGGCTGTCGACCTGGACCTGCTGGGCCTTCGCTCAGTGGGCGGCGAAGGCCGAGGTGATCTGGGTGGCGGCGTCGCCCGAGGCCTTCGCGACGTCCGCCTTGCCCGTGACGACCTGCTGGAGCATCGTCGGAATGACGGCCTGCGCGTCGATCTGCGCCCAGGCCTGGTCCAGCGGCACGAACTTGGTGCCGGCCGCGATGGTGTCGGTGAAGGGCTTGAGGAAGGCGTCCTTGGCGGCGACCTTGGTGTTGACCGACTTCAGCGTCGGCAGGTTGCCCATGGCGTCGTACATCTGCTCCTGGTACGCCGGGCTCGCCAGCAGCTCGGCGAACTCCACGGCCAGGGTGCGGTGCTTCGCCGCCTTCATCACACCGAGGTTGTTGCCGCCGGCGAACGCCGGGGCGATCGAGCCGGCCTTCTCGCCGGGCAGCGGGACGACCGCGTACTTGTCCTTGGCCGCGCCCGCGTCCACCTTGCTGCGGCTGGAGTTCGGCAGGATCGCCATCGCCGCCTTGCCGGCCGCGAAGAGGTCGACGGTCTTGCCGCCGGTGAGGTCGGCGCACTGCTGGACCGGGCAGCCGTTCTCGTTGAACAGGTCCGTGTAGCGCTTGAGGCCGGCCTGCGAGGCGGGCGAGCTGATCGCCGCCTTGAACTTGTCGCCCTCCTTGACGGCGATGTCGCCGCCCGCGTCCCAGACGAAGGGCAGCGCGCCGAAGGTGTACTTGCCGCCGACCGCGATGCCGAAGGTGTCCGGGTGCGCGGAGTGGATCTTCTCGGTGGCGGCGACCAGGTCGGCGTAGGAGGTCGGCGCGGCCAGGCCCGCCTCGGTGAACATGTCGGTGCGGTAGTACAGCGCGCGCACACCGACCCACCACGGCAGGCCGTAGGTCTTGCCGTCGAGCACGGCGGTCTTGGCGATCGCCGGGTCGAGGTCGCCCTTGTCCTTCCACTTGTCGAGGTCGGCGCCGATCTCGGCGAGACCGCCGGCCGCGACGTAGCCGGGCAGGTCGGTGTTGCCGAACTCGACCAGGTCCGGGGCGCTGTTCGGGTCGTTGAACGCGCCCTTCATCTTGGCGGCACGGGCCGAGGCGTCGGTGTCGATGTAGCTGACGTTCACGGTGACGCCCTGGTGGGAGGCCTGGAACTCGGTGACCGCCTTGCTGATCACCGCCTCCTTCGCGGCGTTGCCGGCCTCGTTGTACAGCCAGACCTGCAGCGTGCCGGTCTTGTCGTCGGCGGCCTTGTCGCCGGCCGGCACGGCGGTGCCGGGCGAGCAGGCGGCGGCAGCGAGGCAGGTGGCGGCGAGAACGGCGGCCGCGGTGGTCCGTCTGACGATGCGCATGGGTGTGGAGCCTCCCCTCCCGACAGCTGCCGCCGAGACGCGCGCCGCTGGGGACGGGCACGTCGAAGCAGGCCCTGACCGGGGCCGGTGATGGGTGCGTACGTGAACGCGTGGATGTGGGGGTGGTGCAACGCGGGTACGGCAGAGCGACCGCTCGGGTGGGCTGCGTCGCCTGCTCGATGCCAGGGACGTTAGGCGCGGGCGCTCGCGCCCAACAAGACCCGGTTCGCGAAGTTTTGCACTGCACAACGCTGTATCGAAAAAGCGGCGGCCACCCCCGAACGGGGTACGGTTCGACAACCGCTGCCGTCCGGCGGCGGAACGAGAGGGGAACGGGACCGATGACGGAACAGGAGGCCAGCTCGGCCACCTCCACCACCGCGAAACCGAAGAAGGCGGCGGGCGAGCGCAACCAGTCCTCCTCGCTGCGCCGGGCGCTGTCCGTCCTCGGCTACGTCCGCGACCACGGCGACGGGCGCGGCGTCCCGCTCGCCCAGCTCGCCGAGGCGCTCGACCTCAACAAGTCGACCGTGCTGCGGCTGACCGGCCCGCTTCTGGACGAGCACCTGCTCGACCGCGACCGGGAGACCGGCTGGTTCCGGCTCGGCCACGGCTCGCTGCGCCTCGGCCAGGCCTATCTCACCACCCTCGACCTGCGCAGCGTCGCCGCCGAGCACCTGCGCCGCCTCCAGCGCGAGGCCGGCGAGACCGTCCACCTCACCGTCTGGCAGGCACCGGGCATCGTCTACCTGGACAAGGTCGAGGACGAGACCAATGTGCGGATGGCCTCCCGGGTCGGCAGCCGGGCCCCCGCCTACTGCACCGCGACGGGGAAGGCGATCCTCGCCTGGCTCCCCGAGGAGGCCGTCACCGAGGTCGTCGCCGCCGGCCTGCGCCCGGTCACCGCCTGGACCATCTCCGACGAGACCCACCTGCGCGCCGACCTCGCCCGCATCCGCGCCCGCGGCTACTCGATCGACGACCGCGAGAACGAGCCCGAGGTCCGCTGCGTCGCCGCCCCGATCTTCGACCACACCGGCGAGGTGACCGCCGCACTCTCGGTGTCCGGCCTCACCTCCCGGATGACCGCCGCCCGCGTCCGCGCCCTCGGCCCGATCGTCGCCCAGGTCGGCCTGCGCATCTCCCGCGAACTCGGCTCCGACCGCCCGGTCCCGTGACACGCGGAAGGGCCCGGCACCTGAACGAACAGGTGCCGGGCCCTTCCGACCTCGGAGCGCCAGGCCCGGGTTGCACGGACTCTCCCCACTGAAAGTGGGACGTGCTCTGGTAGCACCACTGACGCCTGACGAGGAATCATCTCCCTCGCGACAGGAAGAACACTACCAGCTCGGAACACCTGCCCGAACCACGGGAAAACCCCGGGTGACATGCGAACGGGCCCGGCACCCGTGAACTCGGGTACCGGGCCCGTTCGGCCTCGGAGCGCCAGGCCCGGGTTGCACGGACTCTCCCCACTGAAAGTGGGACGTGCTCTGGTAGCACCACTGACGCCTGACGAGAGATCGTCTCTCTCGCAACAGGAGGAACACTACCAGGCCGGAGCGGGTGCGCCGGACCACGAACGGTCGCCGCCACCGAACCCCGCCGCCGTCACAGCTTCATAACGTCGTGTCAGTTGAATGGCTGTGACATTGCACATATCACATCATGCTTCCCATGAGAAAAATCATCACCTTACTGTCCACCGCCACCGCCATCGCCGTCCTCGGCGGCGCCGTCGCCGTCGGGGCCGAGCCCGGGAGCGGAGGGATCGACGCCGAGAGCGTGCTGGCCGACACCGGACAGGGAACGCTGGCATGGAGCTCCTGCGGGGACCCGGCCACGCCCGCGCTCCAGTGCGCGATGCTCGACGTGCCGGTGGACTACTCCGACCCGCGCGGACGCAAGATCAAGATCAAGCTGAACCGTCTCCCGGCCACCGCGCCGAAGGAGAAGCGCCAGGGGCCGATCCTGCTCAACCCCGGCGGCCCCGGGGGCTCCGGACTCTGGATGCCCGTCTCCATCGCCGGGCAGGTCCCGGCCGACGTCGCGTCCACCTACGACTGGATCGGCTTCGACCCGCGCGGGACCAACGGCAGCGAGCCCCATGTCGTCTGCGACGCCCACTACTTCGAGGCCGAGCGCCCCGACTACCAGGTGAGCCAGGGCTCCGCGAAGGCCTGGCTGAAGAAGGCCGCCGGCTACGCCTCCGACTGCGCCGCGGAGTGGTCCTGGCTGCTCCCGCACATGACCACCGTCGACAACGCGCGCGACATGGACAGCATCCGGCGGGCGCTCGGCGAGCCGAAGATCAACTTCTACGGCGCATCCTGGGGCACCACGCTCGGCTCGACCTACGGGCAGCTGTTCCCCTCGCGGGTGCGCCGGATGGTGTACGACAGCATCGTCGGGCCCACCATCTCCTGGTACGAGCACAACAAGCTCCAGGACAAGGAGCACCAGCGCCGCTTCGACGCCTTCGCGGCCTGGACCGCCAAGGCCGACTCCGTCTACCACCTCGGCACCGACCCGGCCGACGTGAAGCGGGCCTACGACCAGGTCGAGGCCGCCCTGCGGACCGACCCGCTGGACGCCGCCCCGGCCCCCGGGAAGATCGGGCCGGCCGAGTTCGAGGACACCTTCTACGGCGGCGGCTACAACTTCCTGCGCTGGCCCCGGATGGCCACGGTGATCTCCGCGTACGTGACCCGGCACGACACCCGGCCGCTCGCCATCGCCTACAACCGCTACGCGGCGCCCAGCGGGAACGACGGCTCCTTCCCCGCGTACAACGCGGTCCAGTGCAACGAGAACGCCTGGCCCCGCGACTGGGAGTACTGGAAGAAGGACCAGGCCGAGGTCAACGCCGTCGCGCCGTTCTACACCTACAACAACATGTGGTACAATGCCGCCTGCATGTTCTGGCCGCACGAGGGCAACCGGGCCGGCCGACTGAAGATCACCGGGAAGGGCCTGCCGCCCGCCCTGCTCTTCCAGTCCACCGAGGACGGCGCCACCCCGTACGAGGGCGGGCTCGCCATGCGCGACGCACTGCCCAACGCCAAGCTCGTCGTCCAGGACGGCGGCAGCTTCCACGGGATCCTGTTCCGCGGCAACGCCTGTCTGGACGACACCTTCACCGCCTACCTCCGCGACGGCAGCCTGCCGAGCGGCAAGGGCCGGATCGCCAAGACCTGCGCCGCCGGTGCCGAACCCGACCCGGTCTACGTGACCCCGCCGCCGACCGCCAAGGCCGCCACCGGGGCCACCGGCTCACCCGACGCCGCCCCGCTGTCGCCCACCGACCCGGAGGCCGTTCTCGGCGGGCTCCGCTGACGGAGGAACGAAAAGCGGAGGGGCCCGGCACCTGAACGAACAGGTGCCGGGCCCCTCCGACTTGGAGCGCCAGGCCCGGGTCGCACGGACTCTCCCCACTGAAAGTGGGACGTGCTCTGGTAGCACCACTGACGCCTGACGAGGAATCATCTCCCTCGCGACACGAAGAACACTACCAGGTCAGAGCACCTGCTCCGACCGCGCGGGCTCGTCGGGACGGCGGCCCTCCCGCGCACCGTCGGGCCTCGTGTACCGGACCCCGGTGGCGAGGGTGAAACCGAGCGCCTCCAGTCGCGCGGCGACGACGGCCGGGCTCGTCTTCCCCCCGCTGGCCTGCAGGACGTGCGCCAGCCCGACGGGCACCCGGGGGTCCAGCCACCGGGCGCTGGATTGCGGGTCCGGTCGAATCATCTCGACGTCCTCGGCCGTGACCGTCTCGGGAAGCGCCCCGTCCACCTCCAGCTCCAGGCTGAAACCGAGCTCCTTCAGCCGCGCCTGCACCACCGCCGGCGAACACTTCGCCCGGTGTGCCGCACGGAGCACCTGCCCGTGCGACACGACCCCACCGGACGTCGGCCGGCCCACCCGCTGGCCGATCTCCTCGTCGAGGACGGACAGGCTGAGCGGATCGGCCGAAGCCGGCACCGTGACGCCGGCGGGCAGTCGATGCCCGAGGTCGGCAAGTCGGGCCGCCACGCTCCGGGGTTCCCTGCGCAGTCGCAGGGCGGCGTCCATGACGTGCTTCAGCTGAAGCGGTTCCAGGGGGTCCAGCCAGGGCCCGGCGAAGTTGAGTCCACTGCTCAGGAGGATCAGGTCCTCGGGCTCGACGCAATCCGGAACGACCGCGCCGTCCGGCAGGGTGAGCCCGAGCTCCGTCAGACGCGCCGCGACCGCCGGCGGCGACCAGCCCAACCGCTCGGCCGCCGCCAGGACATGGCCGATGGACACCGCCACCGAGTAGCTCAGCCACGGCCCGAGCCCGTCGAGGTCCCGGCTCACGAGCACCAGGTCGTCGGCCTGTACGGCCTCGGGAACCACCGCACCGTCCGGCAGCGTCAACCCGAACCCGGCCAACCGCTCCACCACCGCCGCCGGCGCCCACCCCAACCAGCCGGCGACCATCAGCGCGTGCCCCAACCACAGCTGGCCGCCGAGGTCCGGCGCGCGCCAACTTCCGTCCTCGGTCCAGATGATCAGGTCCTCGGGCTCCACGGCCTCCGGGAGGACCACGCCTTCGGAGAGGGGGAATCCCAGCTCCGACAGGCGCGTCACCACCGCCGTCGGCGACCGTCCGAGGAGTTCCGCGGCCTTGAGGACATGGCCGGGGGTGACCCCCGTGGCGGCCGTCAGCCACGGAGCCACCGCGTCGAGGTCCCGGCTCACCAGCACCAGGTCCGCGGTCTCGACGGTCTCCGGAACCACCACACCGTCCCCCAGCGTGAACCCGAATCCGGCCAACCGCTCCACCACCGCCGCCGGCGCCCACCCCAACCGGCCGGCACACCGCAGCACGTGCTGCACGGACACCGGCCCCGAGTGCTTCAACCACGGCCAGGTGCGATCGAGCCGCTCGCTGAGGATCAGCAGGTCGTCGGGGTCCGCCTCCTCCGGCAGGGCGGCCCCGGCGGCTCCCCGCAGGCCGAACTCCGCGAGCCTCGCCAGCACGGCCGAGGTCGGACGCCCCAGCCAGGCGGCCACGTCGAGCACATGCCCGGCCGGGACGGGGACGTCACGCTCCAACCAGCGGTCCCGGGGATCGGTGTCGTCCCCGGGAGTCACGCGGCCACGAGGCGCACGGGCTGCCTGGTTGAGCAGGTAGTGGTCGGACGGACGGGCGAGGACGGCGGGCCCGTCCCCGGTCACCGCGACATCGGCGAACGTTCCGGCCGCGGCCCAGGCCAGCGCCCGCCATTCGACGACGTAGGCGGGTATGGTCCGAGGGGTTCGGAAGGCGGGCAGACCCGACGCGTCCGTCCGGACGAGGTCCGCGTCCGAGGGGAAGCAGCCGACGACGGCGCTGTCCCCCGAAGGCCCGCGCGAGGACCCCAGGGCGAAACTGCGGGCCGCCGCCTCGGCGGCCACGGCATCGGCCAGCCCCGGTAGGTGGCGCACCAGTTCGGACAACCACCCGTGGTCCAGCACCTCGGCGCCGGGCCGCAGCAGTGCCGGGATCTGCCGGTGCAGGAGCTCCGACACCCATCCGGTGTCGTACGACAGCGTCTCCCGCCGGTCGACGGTGAGCCGGGGCGTCTTCTTCCCGCTGAGATCGACAACGACTCCGAAGAGGGGCAGGCCGACCCAGAGGCCGTCCGCCAGGACGCCCCCGCCGCTTCCCACCCACCAGACGTCGGGCCGGTCCGTGGCGTCGACCCGGACCTTGGGTACACGCTCCGCCTCCCGCCGGTAGGGATCCTGCGCGCCCAACGGCGCCACCGGGGAGAGCTCGTCCGGCTTCCAGTGCAGGTCGGTCTCGCCGTCCTGCGCCGTCACGGTGTACTGGGAGCGCCAGAGCAGCCGCCGCAACAGGTCGGTGCAGGAAGGCGCGGTGTCGGGATTGCGGAGGTAGAGGCGCACGATGGTTCCGGCGTCGTAGTCGCGCCCGAGGTCACGGATCCGGAACAGCGAACCCGGGCCCGCGATGTGCACCTCCAGCCGGTTCCCCGGGTGGCCCTCGCGGTCGAGCCGACAGGTGGTCACCCGGATGTCATCGGCGATCATGAAGTAGCTCAGCACCCCGATGCCGAAGCGACTGTTGGGGTGGAAGTCGATGCCCTCGGCACGCCAAGCCGCCTGCTCGTCGATGAACTCGGGGAGCTCCGCGAAACGCACGCCCGCGTGCGAGAACACCTCGCGCAGCTCACGCGTGCCCATGCCGATGCCGTTGTCGCGGCATTCGATGTACGCGCGGCCGTCCTCGTCCACCCCCTGCACGAAGCCGATCCGCCCCGACCACTTCCGGAGGTTCGGGCGCTGCTTGCGCAGGTACCGGGTCCGGGCGTCTCGGTAACGGCAGGCGTCGAGCGCGTTCTGGTACAGCTCCCGGATCGCCAGGGCCGGGTCCCCGTAGAGCTGTTCGCCCATGAGGAGCTCCTGGATCCGGTCGTCGGCGAGCCGGAACCGCAGGTCGGTCGCCTCGTAGACCGGCCTGTTCCGTGCGTCGACGGCGGCGCGGACGCGGTCGGCGGTCGCGTGCGTCGGCAGGAGCTGGAGCGGGGCGAGCTGAGGATCGTCGGCCGCCTGGGTGTCGATCGTCCGCAACAGGGCGTCCAGCGCGGCGGCCTGTTCCCGCAGGGCCAGCCCCACCGCCGGGTGGTGGCAGGCGGCGGAGAGCACCCTGGTCCGGCCGCGCTCCTCCCAGCCGGCCCCCTGGACGGTCAGGTGCAGCTCGGCCAGGTCGACCGCGTCGAGGCGGATGCCGAGGTGGTCCACCACCACGTCCGGCAGCCGCAAGGGGTCGATGGCGAGGTGGTGCGCCACCGCCAGCAGCGCGATCAACAGCTGCTCCCGCAGCTGCTGTTCCGCCGTGGTGGATCCGACCAGTTGACGCACCGGACGGACCGCGCTCGGGTCGTAGGCGGTCCGGAGCGACCGCAACAGGGTCGTGAGCGTGTCGAGTCCGAACAGCTCGTGCACCAGGCGGCGGTCGACCTCGGTCTCGACCCCCTCGGTCAACCGGTCGACCGGCCCGCACAGTTCGTCCAGGATCTCCTCGTAGTGCCCGCCCGGCTTGTGGGCCAGCCACTGGCGGAACACCCACCAGCCGATGCCGGCCGCCCCGGCGCGGTCACCGTCCCGGACGGCCTGGGCCGCCCGGCGGACCTGCCGCGACCGGCCGACGGCGAACTGCTCGTAGGCCGACCGCGGTTCGGAGGGGTTCGCGGCCGGCGCGAGGTCGCCCGGCACGACCGGCAGGGCGCGGACCGCCGCCCGGTTCGCGCAGGCCACGTACAGGAAGGGCACGACCACCAGGAGCAGCGCCTCGGCCGGTGAGAGCGCCGGCTTGTCCCTGCCGAGCACCTTCGACAGCAGCCAGCCCAGCCGGACGGTCATCCGCTCCGCCAGGTCGGTGCGGAACCAGGGGTCCTCGCTCAACGCCCGCCCGTCGCGATCGGCCTCCCGGGCCAGTCCCGCGACCAGCACGGCGGCCGTCCCGCTCATCGCCTCGGCTCCCTGGCCGCCGCCGGCCAGCGTCCAGGCGGGGTGCTCCCTGGCCAGCCTGACCCACGGGTGCACACCGTCCGGGCCGGTGCTGCCGCGGTCCGGGCGCTCGAACAGCACGAAGTCGTCGAGACCGGTCTCGGTCCTGATCCGGATCCGCTGCGGCGCGGCCCTGTGCGCGACGGTCAGCCGGTCCAGCTCGCGCTGGAGGGGGCCGGACAGCTCGGCCAGGGTGCGGGGACCGCCCTCGTCCGCCACCACCGCGCTGAGGGCCCGCGAGAAGAAGCTGAAGGCCGCGCCCTCGTCCGCGAAGAACTGCGCCGACTCCCCCTTCGAGCAGGCGTAGACGTAGCCGTAGTGCCGCTCCCCGATCCGTTTCACGTCCGTCTCGGACCAGCGGTGGGCGTTGGTGACGGACATCTCCTTGAGCGTGATGCCCTCCCGGCAGGCGTCGACGAAGACCACGACGTCGCCGGCGAGGCTGCGCTCGACGTAGGGGCCGAAGTCGAGGGACAGGCACTTGCCGGGGAAGTCGTGGGCGCTCGTGCGGGCTCCCTTGGGCACGAGGTAGTCCACGTCGCCGTGGTGGACTCCGTGTCCGCTCAGGCACAGCAGGAGGGTGTCCCCCTCCGCCGCGCTCTGGAAGAAGCCCTCGATCGCCGCGTCGATGCTCTCCCGGTCCGTCTCGCCGGGCTCGTGGACGGCCACGTCGTAGCCGGCCGACGTCAACGCGCCCGCCAGCTCGGCCATGTCGTCGGTGACGAAGGGCAGATCGGGGATCGCCTTGTCGCGGTACTCGGGCACGCCGATCAGCAGGGCCCGGAAGGATCCGTTCATCGTGTGCGCAGCGGGCCGCCCGGTCAGGACCCGAAGGTCAGCGTGATGGCGCCCTTCGCCGCCACCTGGGCCGAGGTGCCGACCAGGGTGATCCCTCCGCTCGCGGTGACCTCGAAGGCGATCTGGGCCTGCTTGAGCGGCATGCCGCCGTCCGGGACCCGGATCTCGCCGAGCACGGCCTGGAGACCGTCGACGGTGCGCTGGAGGTTCGCCCGGAGGACCTCGACCGGGATGCTGCGGACCGAGGCCTCGCCCGCCGCGCCGTCCCGACGACCGAACAGGCCCTTCTCTCCGACCGTGGACGACTGCCCGGTGTCGTCGATCGAGACCAGGAAGTCGAGGGTGTGCACACCCTCCCCCACCGCACCGACGGTCGTGTCCGCGTCCTTGCGCTGCTCAAACACCGAGTCCCCATCCTCATGTGAGCGTCGTCGAGTTGACACATCATAGGGGAACCCGGTCGGGCTTCGGATCGACCGTCACCCGCCCGTGTCGCCGGGGAACCGCGCGGTCGCGGCGAGGTCCGCGCCGGGCTGCGGCGCGCAGCGCGAAGGCGAGGGCGGCGGCGGTGAGGAGCAGGAGGTGGGCGGCCTCGGCGGCGGGGTCGGTGAGGGCGAGGGTGCCGTGGCGGTGTTCGACGAAGCCGTTGTGGAAGAGCCAGCCGGCGAGGCCGATCAGCGGGGCGGCCGCCGGGTGGGAGTGGCGGCCGACGGCGGCGGCGAGGGCGGTGTAGGCGGTGAGGGCCACCCAGGTGGGACGGAGTTCGCCGAGGACGGCGAGGACGGGGAGCAGCGCGGCGGAGGCGGTGAGGGCGACGGCGAGCGCCGCCGAGGGGGCGAGGCGGGCGGTCACGCCGTCACCGTCAGGCGGGTGCCGGGGTGGCGCCGCAGGGCCTCCAGTTCGCGCTGGAGCGGCGGTTTGGGGACGGCGAGGACCGCGCAGGTGGCGTGCCGCGTGCAGTAGGCGGTGATCGACGGGTGCAGGACGCGGGCGAGGGCGCCCCGCCCGCCCGCGCCGAGCACGAGCAGGTCGTCCGGCCGGTCGGCGCAGCGCACCAGGGCCTGCCCGGTCTCGCCGCGGACGGCGACGGCGCGCAGCCGGACGCCCGCCCCGGCGCCGGCGAAGGCCTGGTCGAGGGCGTCGTGCAGCCGGGTGGCGGCGGCCTCGCGGCAGGCGGTCAGCAGCGGCGGGCAGGGTGAGCGGCGGTAGCCGAACTCGCCGCCGACCGGGGTCCAGCAGTGCACGGCGAGGACCTCGGCGTCGAGGCGGCGGGCCTCGGCGACGGCGCGGTGCAGGGCGGCGAGGCTGCCGAGCGAGCCGCTGACCCCGACCACGACGCGGCCGCGGCCGTCGTCCTCGGGGCAACGGGGTGTGCCGGGGAGGTCTGTCGGCTGCTCGTCCGCCATGGTGCTGTCCGTCCTCACGGGTGGTGGCTGGTGTCGTCGGGTCCAGCCAAGCCGTGGCGGAGGGGGGCGGGCGGTTCGTTGACGCAGCTCTGACGCGCACGGGCCCGGTCCGTACGGGTTCCTGACGCGCGGTGGACTCCGGTCAGGCGGTGCCCGGCCCGGCACCCGGCGCGGTGCCCGGCCCGTCGGCCTCCCAGAGGTCGGCGAACATCCGGTCCAGGTGCTCCTCGCCGATCGGCGGGACGGGCAGCGGGTGGGTGGCGCGGGTGCGGAAGCCGTCGAGCAGCAGGGCGAGGTAGCGGCGCCACAGGTCGGGGCGCAGGTCTGCGGCGGCGGGCAGGGCGCGGCAGAGCGGGCCGAGCATGAACAGCAGGTCCATGGTGACGACGTCGGTGCGCAGGGTTCCCTGCTCCTGCGCGCGGGCGACCAGCGTGCCGACCGTCACGGCGTTGCGGCGGCTGATCTCGATCATCCCGGGGACGGCCGGGATGGCCTGGGTGACCAGGTCGTTGATGCCCCGGTCGGCGGCGACCAGTTCGAAGATCCGCGCGAAGTAGCGTTCGATGGCGCTCCAGGCGTCCTCGGTGGCGAGCGCCTCGGCCCCGGCCTCGTCGAGCAGGTGGGCGGCGTCCGCGAAGACCTCGCCGATCAGCGCCTCACGGGTCGGGAAGTGCCGGTAGAGCGTGGCGTTGCCGACGCCCGCCTCCTTGGCGATCTGGTCGAGCGGTACGTCCAGCCCGTGCGCGGCGAAGAGGTCGCGGGCGGTGGCGAGCAGCAGGTCGCGGTTGCGCTGCGCGTCGCGCCGCAACCGCGCCGGGGGGTTCGCCCCGGTGGGGCCGCCGGTGCCGTTCGTCCTGCTCGCTGCCATGCCCCGACCCTAGCAACCCGGGCGGTCCCCGCCGGGCCGGCCGGAGCGGCGGCGGCGCGCCCGGCGGGACGGTGGCCGGGGGGCCACCGGTGGAAGAACAGGTGGCGGCGGGGTCCGGGCGAGGCGGCGGTGACCTGCGAGGACGCGGGGGACCGGTGCGCAAGGCCGACTGGACGGCCGCGGACGCCTGCCGCGCCCGGGGCCGGTGGTGGTCCGCCGCCCTGTCCTCGGGCCGAGCCGCGCCTCGACCTGTCGCCCCCAGGCTGTCGACCTCCTCACACCCGCCGCCCAATCCGCCTCCGCGCCCTGCCGTCCGCCTAGGGTGATCTTCCTCGGCGCGGACCCGGATCGGGCGATGGGGTGGAGCAGATGAGCGTTTCCCTGACGGCACACCAGCTGATCGGGCTGCTGGTCGACCCCGGCAGCTACCGGAGCTGGGACGAACCGGGCACCGCCGAGCCCGCCGACCCCGGCTACCGGGCGAGCCTCACCCGGGCGCGGGAGCGCACCGGCGTGGACGAGGCGGTGGTCACCGGCCTCGGCCGGATCGGCGGGGAACCGGTGGCCCTGGTCGCCTCCGAGTTCGGCTTCCTCGGCGGCTCCATCGGCGTGGCCACCGCCGAACGGATCACCCGCGCCGTGGAGCGGGCCACCGCCGAACGCCTCCCGCTGGTCGCCCTCCCGGTCTCCGGCGGCACGCGGATGCAGGAGGGGTCCGCCGCCTTCCTCTGCATGCTGCGGATCACCGCCGCCGTGCAGGCCCACCGGGCCGCGGGCCTGCCGTACGTCACCTACCTGCGCAATCCCACCATGGGCGGGGTGTTCGCCTCCTGGGGCACCCTCGGGCAGCTGGTCCTCGCCGAGCCCGGCGCACGGCTCGGCTTCCTCGGCCCGCGGGTGTACGAGGAGCTGCGGGGCGTCGGGCTTCCGCCCGAGGTGCAGCGCGCCGAGACGCTCGCCGAACGCGGCCTGGTCGACGCGGTGGTGGCGCCCGAGGAACTGCGCGAGGTGCTGCGCCGCGCGCTGTCCATCCTGACCCGTCAACCGCTGCCGGCCCCTTCCCCCGCCTCTCCCCGCACGGAGCCCGCCGAGCGCCCCGATGCCTGGCAGGCCGTCCTCAGCACCCGCCGCCCCGACCGTCCGGGCACCCGGGAGCTGCTGCGCCGCACCACCGAGGAGCTGGTCCTGCTCGACTCCCCCGGCGGCCGCGACGGCGCCCTCGTCCGCGCACTCGCCGTGCTGGGCGGGCAGCCCGCCGTGGTCGTCGGCCAGGAACGCCGGGCCGGCACCCGGGAACGTCCCTTCACCGCCGCCGACCTGCGCGCAGTCCGCCGCACCGCCCGCCTCGCCGAGCAGCTCGGCCTGCCGCTCGTCACCGTGGTCGACACGGCGGGCGCCGAGCTCTCCGTCCAGGCCGAACTGGACGGCGTGGCCGTCGAGATCGCCCACTGCCTCACCACCCTGCTCTCCCTGCGGACGCCCGTGCTCGCCGTCCTGCTCGGCCAGGGCTCCGGCGGCGGCGCGCTGGCCCTGCTCCCCGCCGACCACGTCCTCGCCGCCGCCAACGCCTGGCTCGCCCCGCTCCCCCCGGAAGGCGCCTCCGCCATCGTCCACCGTGACGGTACCCACGCGCCCGACCTGGCCCGCTCCCAGGGCATCACCGCCCACGACCTGGCCGCCGTCGGCCTGGTCGACACCGTGATCGCCGAACTCCCCGACGCCGCCGACGAGCCCGCCCCCTTCTGCGCCCGCCTCGGCCACGCCGTCGCCACCACCCTGGCCACCCTCACCGCTACCCCCGAACCCACCCGCCTCACCGCCCGCACCACCCGCCACCGCCGCCTGGGCGACGTCCTCGACCTGCCCTGACGGCCGTTTGCGGCGTGGGAAGTCGGCCGATCCGACTTCCCACTCCCCCGGCCCGCAGCACTTCGCCCCGCCGAGCCGGAGCTCGGCGGGGCGAAGTGCTGCGGGCGGCTGTGGGCCGATGTCGGATCAACCTCTCAAAACAGACACGTGGATAACTTGTGCGCATATACGACAAGTTTCAATGATTCGGTGCTTTACTCCCGTCTCAAGATCAGGTCCCCACTGCCCTGATCCCGGTGCGTACACGGAGGTCTGACGCCGTGCGTGCCGAAGCTTCCGACCTGGAGGGATGTCCGGAGTGAACTGGTCAAAGCGGGAGCCAACATCCGCCGACGGGCACGGGCGGGCGGTCACGCCCCGGCCCGGCGCGGGCGGGACGAGTCGGCCGAGGCGGCTCGGCCGCACATCGCGGCAGATAGCCGGGGGGTACTGAATGAGCACCACGGTTCGCCGCTCAGGGCGGCACCGGGGGCGGCCGCGCCGCTCACTCATCGGATTGCTGGTGATGGCCCTGCTGATCGGAGCGGGCGCCGTCGCGTTCCCGTTCCTCGCCGCGCCGCAGTCGCACGCGGCGGCGGGTGACCCGTTCAATCCGGCGGACCCCCAGGTCTTCATCGCGCAGGAATCGCCGACGCGGTTGTACCGGTCGATCACCGGAGCATCCGGCAGTGTCACCTTCCAGCCGGAAGGTCCCGTCGCCTCGACCTCCTACAACGCCATCAGCTACAACCCGGCGGACAACTACCTGTACGGCATCGACACCGGCACGACCCCCGGTGCGGTCGTCCGGATCGGGCAGGGCGGCGTCGTCACCCGCGTCGGTACCGACATCGTGCCGGGCACCGGGATCAACTGGGGCGCCTTCGCGCCGGACGGGAGTCTCTACGTCGGCAACAGCTCGACCGACACGGTCTACCGGGTCAATGTCGCCACCGGCAAGGTGACCGCGACGATCAAGCTGTCCGCGGTACCGAACGCATGGGATCTCACCTACGCGAACGGCTACTTCTGGGGTGTCGACACGAGCGGCTACCTGGTCCGCGCGGATCTCCTTGGAGCGGCCAAGACGGTCACAACGTTCCCCGCCGCGACGGTGACGCTGGGCGCCGGTGGCTTCGGTGCCGCCTGGACGTTCGGCAACGACAACATCGGCATCTCTGAGAACACGTCCGGAACGGTCTACCAGATCAAGATCACCAATCCGGCGGCCGCGAACCCGACGTTCACCCTCGTCTCCTCGTCACCGGGACCGGCGAGCGCCTACAACGACGGCGCGGCCTCGCTTGGTCAGCCGACCGACCTGTCGATCGTGAAGAGCGGTCCGGACGTGGTGAGGCCGGGCACCACCGTGACGTACACGCTGAAGGTGAAGAACAACGGGCCCGGTAACGCCAGCGGTTACACCGTCTCCGACACCGTCCCGGCGCCGCTCACCAACGTGAAGACCACGGCGCCCGGTTGCACCGTCGCCGGCAACACGGTGGTGTGTGTCGGCGGGCGCACCCTCGCGGGGGTCGAGAACACCATCACCATCACGGCGGACAGCCCCGCCACGATGACCGGCTGCGTCACCAACACCGGCGCGGTGCTGGCCAATGAGCAGGATCCGACGGCCGGCAACAACCAGTCCTCGGTGAAGACCTGCGCCGCGGCGCCGGCGCTGACGGTGAAGAAGTCGGCCGACCCGGGCACCGTGAGCAAGGTCGGCGACAGCGTGAAGTACTCCTTCGTGCTGACCAACACCGGAAACGTCGAGCTGTCGAACCCGGGTGTCACCGAAACGGCGTTCTCGGGCAGCACGCCGCCGGTGATCGACTGCCCGGCCGGTCCGCTGGCCCCGGGTGCGTCGCTGACCTGCACCGCCACCTACGCCGTCACCCCGGCCGACCTGGACGCCGGCTCGATCAAGAACACCGCCACCGCGCACGGCACCGCTCCGGGGTCCACCACCCCGACCGTCTCCCAGCCGGACTCGGCGACGGTCACCGCGACGTCCAACCCCGGCCTGAAGGTGGTCAAGTCCGCCACCACGAGCCGGCCGGACAAACTGGTCCTCGGTGAGCAGATCGCGTACAGCTTCGTGGTCACCAATACCGGCAACGTCACGCTGAAGGACGTCAAGGTCAACGAGACCGGGTTCACCGGCACCGGCACCCCGCCGGTCGCGACCTGCCCCGCCGGTCCGGCGGCCGCGCTGGCCCCCGGCGCGGATATGACCTGCACCGCCACCTACACGGTGACCCAGGCCGACGTGGACGCCGGCTCCATCAAGAACACCGCCACCGGCACCGGCAACCCGCCGACCGGCCCGCCGCCGGTCTCCCCGCCCAGCGAGGTGACCGTCCCGGCGCCGTCCGACCCGGCGCTGACCGTGGTCAAGTCCGCCTCCACCGACAAGCTGGTCGCCGGCGAGAAGATCACGTACAGCTTCCGTGTCACCAACACCGGCAACACCACGCTGAAGGACGTCAAGGTCACCGAGACCGCGTTCACCGGCAGTGGCACGCTCGACCCGGTGACGTGCCCGAGCGGTGCCGCTTCGCTCGCTCCGGGCGCCTCCGTCGTCTGCACCGCCGGGTACACCGTGACGCAGGCCGACGTGGACGCGGGTTCGGTGAAGAACACCGCCACCGCGACCGGTACCCCGCCGAGCGGCCCGCCGCCGGTCTCCCCGCCGTCCGAGGTGACGATCACCGAGCCGCCGGCTCCCGCGATGACGGTGGTCAAGTCGGCCACCAGCAGCCGGCCCGACAAGCTCGTCCTCGGTGAGCAGATCACCTACAGCTTCGCCGTCAAGAACACGGGCAACGTCACGCTGAAGGACGTCAAGGTCACCGAGGGCGCGTTCACCGGCAGCGGCACCATGTCGCCGGTCACCTGCCCGAGTGCCGAGGCCGCCTCGCTGGCCCCGGGCGCCACCGTCACCTGCACCGCCACGTACACGGTCACCCAGGCCGACGTGGACGCGGGCTCGGTCAAGAACAGCGCCACCGCCACCGGCACCCCGCCGACCGGACCGCCGCCGGTGTCGCCTCCGTCCGAGGTGACCGTCCCGGCACCGAACGACCCGAAGCTCACGGTGGTGAAGTCGGCTTCGACCGGCAAGCTCGTCGCCGGTGAGGCGATCACCTACACGTTCGGGGTGAAGAACACCGGCAACGTCACGCTGAAGGACGTGAAGGTCACCGAGGGCGCGTTCACCGGCACCGGCACGCTCTCCCCGGTCACCTGCCCCACCGCCGAGGCCGCCTCGCTGGCCCCCGGCGCGACGATGACCTGCACCGCCACCTACACCGTCACCCAGGCCGACGTCGACGCCGGCTCGGTCAAGAACAGCGCCACCGCCACCGGCAACCCGCCGACCGGACCGCCGCCGGTGTCGCCTCCGAGCGAGGTCACCATCACCGAACCCCCGGCTCCGGCACTGGCGGTGGCCAAGACCTCCTCCACCGAGAAGCTGGTGGCCGGCGAGAAGATCACCTACAGCTTCCGCGTCACCAACACCGGCAACGTCACCGTCAAGGACGTCAAGGTCACCGACGGCCCGTTCACCGGCAGCGGCAAGCTCGACCCGGTCGTCTGTCCGGCGGAGGCCGCCTCGCTCGCGCCCGGCGCCACCGTCACCTGCACCGCCGGCTACACGGTGACGCAGGCGGACGTGGACGCGGGTTCGGTGAAGAACAGCGCCACCGCGACCGGTACGCCGCCGAGCGGCCCGCCGCCGGTGTCGCCTCCGGGTGACGTCACCATCACCCAGCCCCCGGCTCCCGCGATGACGGTCGTCAAGTCCGCCACCAGCAGCCGGCCCGACAAGCTGATCGTCGGCGAGACGATCACCTACAGCTTCGTCGTCAAGAACACCGGCAACGTGACGTTGAAGGACGTCAAGGTCACCGAGGGCCCGTTCACCGGCAGCGGCACGCTGTCCCCCGTCACCTGCCCCACCGCCCAGGCGGCCTCGCTGGCGCCCGGTGCGGAGATGACCTGCACCGCCACCTACACCGTCACCCAGGCCGACGTCGACGCCGGCTCCGTCAAGAACACCGCCACCGCCACCGGCGTCCCGCCGACCGGACCGCCGCCCGTCTCGCCTCCGGGTGAGGTGACCGTCCCCGGGCCGTCGGAGCCGGCGCTGACCGTGGCCAAGACCGCGACCAGCAGCCGGCCCGACAAGCTGATCGTCGGCGAGACGGTCGCTTACAAGTTCGCGGTGAAGAACACCGGCAACGTCACGCTCAAGGACGTCAAGGTCACCGAGGGCGAGTTCACCGGCACGGGCACACCGCCGGCCATCACCTGCCCCGCCACCGAGGCCGCCTCGCTGGCTCCGGGCGCGACGATGACCTGCACCGCCACCTACACCGTCACCCAGGCCGACGTGGACCGGGGCTTCGTCCGGAACACCGCGACCGCGACCGGCGTCCCGCCGACCGGCCCGCCGCCGGTCTCCCCGCCCAGCGAGGTGACCGTCCCGGCGCCGAACGAGCCGGCACTGACCGTGGCCAAGACCGCCACCAGCAGCCGGCCCGACAAGCTGATCGTCGGCGAGACGATCACCTACAGCTTCGTCGTCAAGAACACCGGCAACGTCACCCTCAAGGACATCACGCTCAACGAGGGCGAGTTCACCGGCACCGGCGAGCTGTCGCCGCTCGCCTGCCCCACCGCCGAGGCCGCCTCGCTGGCCCCCGGCGTGACGATGACCTGCACCGCCACCTACACCGTCACCCAGGCCGACGTCGACGCGGGCTCCATCAGGAACACCGCCACCGCCACCGGCGTCCCGCCGACCGGACCGCCGCCGGTGTCGCCTCCGTCCGAGGTGACCGTCCCGGCACCGAACGACCCGAAGCTGACCGTGATGAAGTCGGCCTCGACCGGCAACCTCGTCACCGGTGAGCAGATCACGTACAGCTTCGCGGTGAAGAACACCGGTAACGTCACGCTGAAGGACGTCAAGGTCACCGAGGGCGCGTTCACCGGCGCCGGCACGCTCTCCCCCGTCACCTGCCCCAGCGGCGCCGCTTCGCTCGCGCCCGGCGCCACCGTCACCTGCACCGCCACCTACACGGTCACGCAGGCCGACGTGGACGCGGGTTCGGTGAAGAACAGCGCGACCGCGACCGGTACGCCGCCGAGCGGCCCGCCGCCGGTGTCGCCGCCGTCCGAGGTCACGGTGACCACGCAGGACCAGCCCGGTCTGTCCGTGGTGAAGTCCGCCTCGACCGGCACGCTGGTCGCGGGTGAGGAGGTCGTCTACAAGTTCGAGGTGAAGAACACCGGCAATGTCACGCTGAAGGACGTCAAGGTCACCGAGGGCGCGTTCACCGGCAGCGGCACGCTGTCGCCGGTCACCTGCCCGAGCGGGGCCGCCTCGCTCGCGCCGGGCGCGACCGTCACCTGCACCGCCACCTACACGGTCACGCAGGCCGACGTGGACGCCGGCTCCACCAAGAACACCGCCACCGGTACCGGCACCCCGCCGCGCGGCGAGCCGCCGGTCTCCCCGCCCACCGGGACGACCATCACGACGACCGACCAGCCCGGCCTGTCCGTGGTCAAGACCGGCCACAGCAGCAAGCCGAACGAGCTCGTGGTCGGCGAGCAGGTCCGGTACGACTTCACGGTCACCAACACCGGCAACGTCACGCTCAAGGACGTGAAGGTCACCGAGGGCGCGTTCACCGGCACCGGCACACTGTCGCCGGTCACCTGCCCCACCGCCGAGGCCGCCTCCCTGGCCCCCGGCGCGTCGACGACCTGCACCGCCACCTACACCGTCACCCAGGCCGACGTCGACGCCGGCTCCATCAAGAACGCCGCCACCGCCACCGGCACCCCGCCGCGCGGCGAGCCGCCCGTCTCCCCGCCGTCCGAGACGATCGTCCCGGCGCCGGAGAAGCCCGCGCTGGCGGTCGTGAAGACCTCCTCGACCGGCACGCTCGTCGCCGGCGAGCAGGTCACCTACAAGTTCGCCGTCACCAACACCGGCAACGTGACGCTGAAGGACGTCAAGGTCACCGAGGGCCAGTTCACCGGCCACGGCAAGCTCGACCCGATCACCTGCCCCAAGGAGGCCGCCACCCTCGCCCCCGGCGCGACGGTACTGTGCACCACCACCTACACCGTCACCCAGGCCGACGTGGACGCGGGCACGGTCAAGAACAGCGCCACCGCCACCGGCACCCCGCCCAAGGGCCGGCCGCCGGTGTCGCCGCCGTCCGAGACGACCATCACGACGGACGACCAGCCCGGCCTGTCCGTGGTCAAGTCCGCCTCCACCGGTCAGGAGGACAAGCTCGTCGCCGGCCAGAAGATCACCTACAGCTTCGCGGTGCGCAACACCGGCAACGTGACGCTCAAGGACATCAAGATCACCGAAGGCGACTTCACCGGCCACGGCAAGCTCGACCCGATCACCTGCCCCAAGGAGGCCGCCACCCTCGCCCCCGGCACCACCGTCACCTGCACCGCCGGCTACACGGTGACCCAGGCCGACGTCGACGCCGGCTCGGTGAAGAACACCGCGACCGCGACCGGCACCCCGCCGCGCGGTGAGCCGCCGGTGTCGCCCCCGTCCGAGGTGGAGCTGCCGCAGGCGCCGAAGCCCGCGCTCGCGGTGGTCAAGTCCGCCGAGACCGAGAAGCCCGGCAGGCTGGTCGCCGGTGAGAAGGTCACGTACCGGTTCGCCGTCACCAACACCGGCAACGTCACCGTCAAGGACGTGAAGGTGACCGAGGGCGAGTTCACCGGCACCGGCAAGCTCTCCCCCGTCACCTGCCCGAAGGACGCGGCCTCGCTCGCGCCCGGCGCCACCGCCACCTGCACCGCCGCCTACACGGTCACGCAGGCCGACGTCGACGCCGGCACGATCAGGAACACGGCCACCGCCACCGGCACCCCGCCCAAGGGCGAGCCGCCGGTGTCGCCCCCGTCCGGGATCACCGTCCCCTCCGACGGTCGCGGCGCGCTCGGCCTCACCAAGACCGCCGAGGTCACCGACGTCAACGGCAACGGCAGGACCGACACCGGCGACCGCATCGACTGGAAGCTCACCGTCGCCAACCAGGGCACCGCCACCGTCACCGGCATCAGGGTCGACGACCCCACCGCCGGCGAGGTGACCTGCCCGAGGAGCAGCCTGGCCCCCGGCGAGACGATGCTGTGCACCACCAAGCCGCACACCATCACCGCGCAGGACGCCCAGCACGGCAAGGTCGTCAACACGGCCACCGCCACCGGCAACGGCGTCACCTCCCCCGAGGCCACCGCCACCGTCAAGGTCGAACCCGACCCGGTCACACCCGGCAAGCCCGCCGAACCCGGCCCCACCGGCATCCTCGCCCGCACCGGCACCGCCGTCCTCACGGTGGTCGGGATCGCAGGCGCACTGCTGATCATCGGCGGACTCGCCCTCGCCCTCACCAGGCGCCGCCGCAACAACTGAAGCGGCGCGACCGGTGACAGCCGGAGAACCGATCGGTTCTTGTAACCGGATCGCCTGAGAGTGCCCCGCCGGGTGTCACGGAATCCATCCGTGACACCCGGCGGGGCACTGCCGTGAGGAGTTCCCCCCACCCGAAGTCCCCGTTCGGGCACCCCCGTTGTGGTGCCGGTCTCAGATCAACCGCGACTCGGCGTGGTGGCGCCGGTGGCGGTGGGTGACGGGCGGGGGTGCCGGGCGGTGAGTGCGCTCACAAGGATTCCCTCGGCACGACGGACGGTAGTGCTCGGGCCGATACCCGGGCGGGGGTGAAAGCGTCGCAGGTCAGGGGCCTCGGCGGGGGGCCTTCGAATCGACGGAGCGCGGGATCGCTACGACGGGGCGTCGTAGTGGAGGGGTCTTGGCAGCGGGCAAACCCGTCTGGCAACAATTGGTCTCGTCGCCAGCCGCACTCGGTACCTGTCCCACCGGAGTGCGGCTCTTCACAACGACTGTCCGGCGTACGCCCCGCGACCGTTTCGGCCCCTGTCCGGCCACGGTCCGGGCGGGGCGAACGCCGGCCCAACCTGATTGAGGTCTTGTTCTTCATGCCCGCTTTCAAGCTTCGTATGCGTTCCTCCGCCGCCGTTCTCGCCGGTGCCGCCGCCGTGACCGCCCTGGGTGCCGGCCTGGTGCCCGCCGCCGCGTCCGCCGCGACCCCGTCGCCGCAGACCATCGCCGCGCAGATCGTCCCGGCGAACCAGCTCAACTCGTTCAGCCAGATCATCGCCCACGAGTCCAGCTGGAACGTGACCGCGACCAACCCGTCCTCGGGCGCGTACGGCCTGGCGCAGGCGCTGCCGGGTTCCAAGATGGCCTCGCACGGCTCCGACTGGAAGACCAGCGCCACCACCCAGATCCGCTGGGCGCTGGACTACATGAACGAGCGCTACGGCAGCCCGAACAACGCCTGGGCGTTCTGGCAGACCCACCACTGGTACTAAGCCGACCAGTAGCGGTACTCGACTTCACCGGACCATCTGTCCCCCCTCACCCCGGGGTCGGACAGGGATCACCGGGGTGACCCACGGCCCGGCCGCGCGCAATCCGCGCGGCCGGGCCTTCGGGCGTTCCCGGGCCGGTCGGTGCCGGTCGGGGCCGGGAGGCTCGGACATCCGGGCCGGAAGGCTCGAATATCGAGGCCGGGGGGCTCGGATATATTCGGGCCGAGACGAAGTCCCGCCACCGCTCGGGCCCCGCCCGGCCCCGCCCGAGGAGCACCCGGTGCCCAAGTCCCCCCGCACCCCGGCGACCGCCACCACCCAGACCGTGGCGCAGGTCAACCAGACCGTGCTGCTGGAGGTGCTGCGCCGGCACGGGTCGCTGTCCCGGCAACGGCTGGCGGCCGAGAGCGGGCTGTCGACGGCGACCGTGCACCGGCTGGTCGAGGTGCTGCGGGCGGCGGGCCAGGTGGTGGTGGAGGCCGAGCGCGCGCCGTCCAGCGGGGGCCGCCCGCCGCAGCTGATCCGGTACAACGCCGGGGCGCAGACCGTCCTCGCGGTGGCGATGCGTCCGCGCCGGATCGTCGGGGTGGTCGCCGACCTGCACGGCAGCGTGCTGCACGAGGCCGAGCACCACTGGGCGGCGGGCCTCGGGCCGGAGCGCGTCCGCGAGCCGTCCGCCGAGGACCTCACCGGACCGCTGCTGGCGCTGGTCGACGGGCTGCGGGCGTGGGCCACCCGGCACGCGGGCGCGCCGCGCGCGCTGGTGGTCGGGGTGCCCGGGGTGGTCCGGGACCGGACCGGGCTGGTGGAGTTCGCCCCGGCGCTGGACTGGCCCGGGCTGCGGCTGCGCGCGCTGCTGCACGAGCGGCTGGGCGTCCCGGTGGCGGTCGAGAGCAATGTGGACCTGGTCGCACTGGCCGTGCAGCACGGCGAGGCGGGCGCCGGGGTGAGCGACCTCGCCGCGGTGGTGGTGGGGATCGAGGTCGGCGCCGGCATCGTGCTGGACGGCCGGCTGCACCGGGGCCGGCTGGGGTCGGCGGGGGCGCTGGGGTACCTGATGGGCGACCGCCGGGCGCTGGACCGTCCGCTGGGCCGCACCGGCGACACCCAGGCCCGGATCGGCGACCACGCCGTCGACCGGCGGATCGCCGAGGCCGGGCTGACCGTCTCGGGGACGTCGGCCGAGCGGGTCGCCGAGCTGTTCCGGCTGGCACGGGAGGGCGTGCCGGCGGCGGGGCGGCTGGTCGACGAGTTCACCGACGACCTGGCCCTGCTGGTGGCCAATCTGACGAGTGTGCTCGGCCCCGAGCTCGTCGCGCTCGGCGGGCGGCTGCTCTGGGAGAGCGGCGGCGAGATGCTGCCCGCGATCGAGTCCCGGCTGCAGGGGCGGGTGCCGGTGCTGCCGCGGCTGATGATGGTGCACTCGACCACCACCGAGCTGGTGGGCGCCGCCGCGGCGGCCGTCCGGCTGGCCGACGGGGCCACCTTCATCACGCGCTGAGCCGCCCCGGGCGCACAACCTCCGGAGCGCAGGTCGGCCACAGGTCCGCCTGACTATTTCTCAATGTGATAGAAACTCCTCGTGGCCCATCGACCCAAGGAGATCCGGATGTTCGCGGCCGCCTTCGCCATGGACCCGGTCCGCTTCCCCGATGTCTACGGCCCCGAGGCGCGCGCCCGGGTGCTGGCACGCGCGGACGTCGTCGAGGACCTGGCCGAACCGGGCGGGGTCTGGGGCCGCGAGCGGCTCGACGCGGCGCCGGACGCGCTGCGCGAGGTCGAGGTGCTGCTCACCGGGTGGGGCGGGCCCGTACTCGACGCGGCGGCGCTGGAGCGGATGCCCCGGCTGGCCCTGGTGCTGTACGCGGCCGGGTCGGTGCGGCGGATCATCACCGAGGAGTTCTGGGCGGCCGGCATCCCGATCGTCACCGCCGCCCACGCCAACGCCGTACCGGTCGCCGAGTTCACCGTCGCGCAGATCGTCTACGCGCTCAAGGACGGCTGGCGGCACGTGCTCGCCGCCCGCGCCGCCCGAGCGCCCGTCCGGTCCGGCCGGGCCCCCGGCGCGTACGGGGCCACCGTCGGCGTGCTGTCGCTCGGGGAGACCGGGCGGCTGGTCTGCGAGCGGCTGCGCGGCTACGACCTGCGGGTGATCGCCCACGATCCGTACACCGCACCGCCGCCGGGGGTGCGGGCGGTCGGCCTGGACGAACTCTTCGCCACCGCCGACGTGGTGAGCGTCCACACCCCGCTCGTCCCGGAGACCCGGGGACTGGTCGGCCGGCGCCTGCTCGCCTCGATGAAGCCCGGCGCCGCCCTGGTCAACACCGCGCGCGGCGCCGTCCTCGACGAGCCGGCCCTGCTCGACGTGCTCGCCGAACGGCCCGACCTGTTCGCGGTCCTGGACGTCACCGATCCCGAACCGCCGCTGCCCGGCTCACCGTTGTTCACCCTGCCGAACGTCGTGGTCACCCCGCACCTGGCCGGCAGCCAGGGCCTGGAGCGGCGGCGCCTCGGCGACCTGGTGGTCGGCGAGTTCGAGCGGTGGGCCCACGGCGAACCGCTCCGCCACGCCCTGGAGCGCGGCGCCTACGAACGGATGGCCTGACCCGTGTCGAGCCACCTGCCCGACGTGCTGGTCGTCCTGACGGACCAGCAGACCGCCGACGCGATGGGCGCCGCCGGGAACCCGCACCTGAGCACCCCGCACATGGACGCGCTGGCCGCCGCCGGCACCCTCTACCGGCAGGCGTACTGCGCCCAGCCGCTGTGCGCGCCCTCCCGGGCCAGCCTGCTCACCGGACAGCTGCCCAGCGCGCTCGGCGTCACCGGCAACGAGGCCGCCGCGCCCGACGGCACCGCGCCGGAGCCGCTGCTGGGCCGGGTGTTCGCCGAGGCCGGCTACGACTGCGCCTACGGCGGCAAGTGGCACCTGCCCGAACTCGACCTGCCCGAGGGCCGCGGCTTCCGCCGCCTCCACCCGGCCGGTGACGACGCCGCACTCGCCCGCGCCGCGGCCGCCTTCCTCCGCACGCCGCACCCCCGCCCGTTCCTGCTGGTGCTCTCGTTCCTGGAGCCGCACGGCATCTGCGAATGGGCGCGCGGCCAGCAGCCGAAGACCGGCCCGCTGCCCGCCCCGCCGCCCGTCGCGCAGTGCCCGCCGCTGCCCGCCAACTTCCCGCCCGCACCGTACGAGGCACGGCTCCCCCGGCTCGCCCAGCGCGCCTGGGCGCACACCCACCCCACCGCCGAGTGGCGCGAGGACGACTGGCGGCGCTACCGGCAGGCGTACTACGCGCTGGTCGAGCGGGTGGACGCGAACCTCGGCGCGGTGCTGGCCGCCCTGCGCGAGCACGAGCGGACGACCGGCCGGCAGACCGTCGTGGTGTTCACCTCCGACCACGGCGACGGCACCGGCGCGCACGGGTGGAACCAGAAGTGGGCGTTGTTCGAGGAGTCGGTGCGGGTGCCGTTCCTGGTCAGCGGGCCCGGCGGCACGCCCGGCGAGGTCAGCGACCGGCTGGTCTCCACCGGACCGGACCTGCTGCCCACCCTCTGCGACCTCGCCGGGATCCCCGTGCCGCCCGGCCTGCCCGGGCGCAGCGTGCGGGCGCCGGAGCCCCGGGAGAGCGTGGTGGTGGAGACCCGCTGGGAGCTGCCCGGGTTCAACAACGCGCTAGGCCGGATGATCCGGGACGAGCGGCACAAGTACGTCTGCTACGCCTGGGGGGACCACCGGGAGCAGCTGTTCGACCTCACCGAGGATCCGGGCGAGATGGTCAACCTGGCGGTGGACGCCCGGCATTCGGCGCTGCTGGACCGCTTCCGCGCGCTGCTCGCCGGGCACTGTGCCCGAACCGGCGACCCGTTCGCACGCTTCGTGCCGGTCACCGACGAGAGTTGACGGCCCGTCAGTCGGATTCGGGGTCCAGGCCGAGCAGTTCGCGGGTACGGCGGTACTTGGCGGCGAGGCGTTCGGCGGTGGCCGGGTCCAGGCTCGCCAGCCGGTCCGGCGCGGAGTTGTGCGCGAGGTCGGCCTGCTTGACGACGAGGGCGCCGGGGGTGGCCAGGATGCGCGCGGTGTACTCCTCCAGCGGCTCGCCGGGCCGTTTGGTGAGCGCGTCCACGATCGCCTTGGTGGTGTCGCCGAGGGCGGCGCCGGCCAGCCACTCACGCGTCAGCGCGTCGTCCTCGACGGCGTCGTGCAGCCAGCCGGCCGCGATCTGCTCCTCGCTGCCGCCGCGCTCGGCGACGCCGTGGGCGACCGCCGCCAGGTGCTCGGTGTAGGGACGGCCGTTCTTGTCGGTCTGCCCCGCGTGCGCGTTCCGGGCGATCCGCTCGACCTCGGCCAGGCTCAGGTACTCCACGCCGCCATGGTAGGCGCAGGGCCCGCCGGGCCGCGCGGGGGCCCGCCCGTGGCGGCCGTGCGCCCGGCTGATTGACTTCCGGCGTCCCGCCCACCAGGCCCCGCCGGGCCCCGCCGGGCCCCGCCCGCGACCGCACCGAGGGAGTCATGCCCAGCCTGCACCCGCTGCTGTCCGGTTTCGCCCCGATCTGGGCGCTGACCGGCGTCGGCTACCTGCTCGGCCGCAGCCGCCTGCTCGGCGAGCACGCGGAGCAGGTGCTGAATCGTTTCGTCTTCCATGCGGCCATGCCCGCGGCACTGTTCCTGATGATCGCCCGCACGCCGCTGGACCGGTTCGCCAATCCGTCGATGGCGGCGTTCGTCGCGGGCACGGTGGTCGCGGGCGGGCTCGGGCTGCTCGCCTCGCAGCGGCTGTTCGGGCGCGGAGTGCCGGAGCGGGCGCTCGGCGCGATGGCCGCCGGCTACGTCAACTCGGCCAACCTGGGCATCCCGGTGGCGGTGCAGGTGCTCGGCGACGCCTCCTTCGTGGGCCCGGTGGTGCTGTTCCAGATCCTGCTGGTCACCCCGGTGGTACTGACCGTCCTCGACTCGCGGCGCGCCGGACTGCGGGCCGCGCTCACGCTGCCGCTGCGCAACCCGATCCTGCTGGCCGTGGGGCTCGGCGCCGCGGTGTCGGCGACCGGGTGGCACCCGCCCGCCGAGCTGAGCCGTTCCTGCGAACTGCTCGGCGGCGCGGCCGTGCCGACCGCCCTGGTGGCGCTCGGCCTCTCGCTCTGCCACCCGCCCGCCGTCACCGGCGCCTCCCGCTACCTGGAGGTCGGGACGGCGGTCGCGCTCAAGACCGTCGTCCAGCCGCTGACGGCCTGGGCGGTCGGCGCGCTGGTGCTCGGCCTGCCGGCGCACCAGCTGCTCACCGTGGTGCTGTTCTCCGCCCTGCCGACCGCTCAGAACGCGTTCACCTACGCACGCGAGTACGGCCACGGAGCCGCCTTCGCCCGGGACTCGGTGCTCGCCTCGACGCTGGTCTCGATGGCCACCCTGTCCCTGGTCGCCTGGGCCCTCGGCCCGGGCTGAGACAACCGGCCGGAGAGGGCGGGCCGAACGGACGGGACCGGTCCGGGCGCACCGGCCCGGGAAAACCGGTCGCGCCCGAACCTCCGCCGGACTAGAAAGGGCGGATGACCGACGCGCGCCCGACCTTCCGCCCGATCATCCGCCCGCTGGAGGCCCACGAGTTCGACGGCTGGGCCCGGGTCCTCACCAACACCTACGGGGAGGACACGGACGGGGCGGAACTCGCCGCCGAGCGCGCCGTCCTCGACCTCGACCGCTCCCTCGCCGCGTTCGACGAGGACGGCGAACCGGTCGGCGGAGCCGCCGCGCACATCCGCCGGCTCACCGTGCCCGGCGCCGAACTTCCCGTCGCCGGCGTCACCTGGGTCGGCGTCTCCCCCACCCACCGCCGCCGGGGTGTCCTCACCGCCCTGATGCGCCGCCAGCTCGACGACCTGCGCGCACGCGGCACCGAGCCGATCGCCGCCCTGCGCGCCTCGGAGGCCGGCATCTACGGCCGCTTCGGCTACGGCCCGGCCACCCGGGGCGCGCTGTTCCACGCCGACAAGCGCCTCCTGCGGCTGCGCCCCGGCACCGACCTCGGCACGGGAACCGTCCGGCTCCTGGACGCCGGGCGGGCCCGGCCGCTGGTCGCCGCCGTCTACGACCGGGTTCGCCGCGAGCGGGCCGGCTGGCCGGACCGCACCGAGCCGTTCTGGGACGCCCGGCTCCGGGACGACGCGGGCTCGCGCGGCGGCGCCACCGCCCTGCGTCACGCCGTCCACCGCGCGGCCGACGGCACCCCCGACGGTTATGCGCTGTACCGGCTCAAGGACGACGGCGGGAACAGCGCCGTCCGGGTCGTCGAGGTGACCGCCGCGACGGTCCCGGCGTACGCGGCGCTCTGGGACCACCTCATCGGGATCGACCTCTTCTTCCGGCTGGAGTACGAGGGCGCGCCCGACGAGCCGCTGGTGCACCTGCTCACCGACCCACGCGTCGCCCGGGTCAGTACCGTGGACCGGCTCTGGGTCCGGCTGGTGGACGTCGGCCGCGCGCTCGCCGCCCGCCGGTACGCCACGCCGCTGGACGTCGTGCTCGACGTCCAGGACGACTTCTGCCCGTGGAACGCCGGGCACCACCGGCTGGTGGCCGACGGCGACACGGTCTCGTGCGAGCCCACCACCGCTCCGGCCGACCTGCGGCTGTCCGCGGCCGAGCTCGGCGCGGCCTACCTCGGCGGCACCACACTGGTTTCGCTCGCCGCCGCCGGCCGGGTGACGGAGTTGCGCCCGGGGGCGCTGGACGCCTGCAGCACGGCGTTCCGGGGAGCGCGCGAGCCGTTCTGCCCGGCCGGGAAGGCCTTCCCGGCCTACTGAGCGCGACGGCGCCCGCCCCGGGCTCCGACCGGGGGCGGGCACCGTGCGATTCACCGGTCCCGGACGGCGATCAGCTCGCGGCCGCGCAGCGTGTACAGCACGCCGGCATCGTCGGCCGCGACCCGGGCTCCGCTGTACCACTCGGCGTCCACCTGGACGAGCACGGTGGCGGCCAGCGTCACGGGGTCCAGGCGGAAGAGCGTCTTCTCGCTGATCCCGTACAGCCGGCCGCGGGCGACCAGCAGCCGCGGGTTGGCCGAGGTGATCGCCCGCAGGTCGGAGCGGACGTCGATCACCGGGGCGCGGCCCGGCCGGGCGGTCCGCAGGTCCGCGGCGAAGGCCTGCCCGTTCACCGTGATGCCGAACAGCCGGTGCCCGTGCACCTCCAGGCTGCTGATGCCCGAGCCGAAGTCGGTGGTGGTCCGCCACAGTTCGCGCCCGGCCACCGGGTCCCAGGCCGCCAGGTCGCCGCGCGGGCCGGCGGTCTTGGCGTTGTCGCCGCCGAGGAACGCCTGTCCGTGCCCGGCCGCCACGGCCCGCACCAGCTGCTCCGGGCCGAGCGGGTCGACGTGCACGGTCGGCTGCCCGCTGCCGGGGCGGTAGGTGACGAACGAGCCGCCGCCGGTGGTGTCGGCCTGCACGCCGAGCAGCAGCAGGCGGTGCTCGTCGTCCCAGCGCACGGTCTGCGGGCGGTTCTGCTCCTGCGGCAGCCTCGCCTCCTGGACCGGCACCTCGTCGGCCCACGGCCGGTACCGCCAGATCCCCTGCGAGGAGTAGACGCCCAGGTAGAGGGTGCCGTCCTCGAGGACCACGGTGTCCTTGGCCTCGCCGGGGACGGGGAGCTTCCGCACCGTCCCGGCGTTCAGGTCGTGCAGCGCGACCGAGCCGTTGCCGCCGACGTACACCCGGCCGTACCGGGCGGCCACCGACATGCCGAGCTGCGCCTCGGCGGGCGCACCGGCGGCCACCAGGTCGGTGGTGGTCACGGCGCCGGTGCTGGTGGAGAGGGTCCAGGCGGTGCCGCCCTCGGTGACACCGGCCAGGGTGTCACCGATCCGGCCCAGGCCCCAGGAGTTGCCGTCGGGCACGGGCACCGCGAAGGCCTCCGGAGCGTCCGCGCCGAGCCGGTAGCGCCAGACGGTGCCGTGCTCGGTGGAGGTGAACCAGACGGTGTCGCCGAGGCGTTGGAAGTTGGTGACGCTCTTGGTGCCCGGCACCGGGAAGGAGCGCAGCACGGCATGGGTGGCCGGGTCCAGCAGGGCGACGTGGGCGGGCCTGCCCTCGGTCGAGACGGCGAGCAGGTCGTCGCCGAGGGCGGTGATCTGGCGCACGATGGTGTCGGCCGCGAGCTCGGGCGGGGTGATGTCGGCGACCCGGCCGGTGGCCCGCTCGACCGCGAACAGCGAGGCCAGGGTGGCCCCGCCGCCGCCCGCGAGGTTGCTGCCGACGCCCAGGTAGGCGTGGGTCGCGGTGGCCTCGACGGCCCGGCCCTGGGTGGCGCCCGGCGCGGGCGAGGCGACCTCGGAAAGCACACCGGTCGCGGGGTCGTAGGCGTACAGCCCGGGGCCGGCCGCCCGGCCCTTCTGCCGGCCGGTGGCGAACAGCACGCCGTCGGGGGCGACCGCGACGTCCCGCACGTCCGCGCCGGGCACGGTGGCGAGGCCGCGCACGCTGCCGTCGGCCGGGTCGAAGCGGTAGAGGTTGGCGGCCTTCGGCGCGTCCGTGACCCCGAGGTACAGCACGCCGGCGTGGGCGGCCGAGCCCTGCACGAAGTTGCCGGTCGGCAGGACGGCGGTGCCGGTGACGCGGCCGGTCGGCACGTGGTAACCGACCACCTTGGCCGGGGCCAGGTTGCGCGAGCCGATCCAGAGCGTCTCACCGATCAGGGTGGCGCTCATCAGCGGGAAGTCGGCGTTGCCCGGGCCGAGTCCGGTCACCTCGGGGGTGCCGGACGGGCGGCGCGGCGCGGCCTGGGCGGGCCCGGCGCCGAGCGCGCCGGCCGCCGTCAGGGCGGTCACGGAGGCCGCGCCGCGCAGGAGTTGGCGGCGGGACGGTCGAGCGGACGGCGTCATGGTGTTCCTCGGAGGAGTCGGATCGGGTTCAGTGCTGCCCGGCGGCGGCGAGCAGCTCGCGGGTGTACGGATTCTCGGGGGCGGTGAACAGCCGCTCGGTGGGGGCCTGTTCGACCACCCGGCCGTGCCGCATCACCAGCACCTCGTCGCAGAGGTGGCGGACCAGCGCGAGGTCGTGCGAGATGAACACCAGGCCGACGCCGGTGCGGTGGCGCAGGTCGAGCAGCAGGTTGAGGATCTGCGCCTGCACCGAGACGTCCAGCGCGGAGGTGGGCTCGTCGGCCACCAGCACCTCCGGCCCGACGGCGAGCGCCCGGGCGACGGCCACCCGCTGACGCTGGCCGCCGGACAGCCGGTGCGGCAGCGCGTCCAGCAACTCGGCTGGCAGGCCCACGAGTTCGACCAGTTCCTCGATGCGCCCGAGTGGCAGCCCGTGGGCGAGCAGCGGCTCGGCGAGCGCCTCGCGCACGGTCATCCGCGGGCTGAGCGAGGCGTACGGGTCCTGGAAGACGAACTGGACCCGGCGGCGCAGCGCGCGTTCCTCCGCCGCGGTGGCCCCCTCCCAGGACCGGCCGCCGACCCGGACGGTGCCGGAGCTCGGGCGCAGCAGCCCGAGCAGGGCGCGGGCCAGTGTCGACTTGCCGGAGCCGGACTCGCCGATCACCCCGACGGCCCGGCCCGCCGCGGCGGTCAGGCCGACGCCGTCGAGCGCGGGCGCGCCCCGACGGCGGCGTCCGTAGCGGACGGTGAGGTTCTCGGCGACCAGCACCGGTTCGGCGGCGGGCACGGCCTTCGTGGACACAGCGGGCTCCGCGAGCGCCTCGGGCACCTCGGGAGCGGCCGGGGCCGCCTCCCCCGGCGCCACCGGCACGTGGCAGGCGTACCCGCGCTCCCCGCCCGTCCCCGACTCCGTCGCCCATCCGGGCGCCTCCTGCCCGCACCGCTCCACCGCGGCGGCGCAGCGCGGCGCGAACGCGCAGCCCGGCAGCGGCTCCCCGGCGGCGGGCGGGCGGCCGCCGATCACGGCGAGCGGCAGCCCGCGCGGGCCGTCCAGCCGGGGCACGGCGGCCAGCAGTCCGGCCGTGTAGCGGTGTCGCGGCTCCGCCAACAGCCGCTCGACCGGGGCACGTTCGGCGATCCGCCCGGCGTACATGACCTGGACGGTGTCGCAGCTTCGGGCGACCACGCCGAGGTCGTGGGTGATCAGCAGGACGGCGGTACCGGTCTCGTCGCGGAGCCGGACCAGCAGGTCGAGGATGCCCGCCTGGGTGGTCGGGTCGAGGGCGGTGGTGGGTTCGTCGGCGATCAGCAGGTCGGGCCGGTTGACCATCGCCATGGCGATCAGCACGCGCTGGCGCATGCCGCCGGAGAACTCGTGCGGGCGGTCGCGGTAGCGGCGGGCCGGCTCGGGGATGCCGACCAGGTCGAGGAGTTCGAGCGCACGGGCGCGGGCGTCGGTCCGGCTCGCGCCGTGCACCAGGGCGGCCTCGGCGAGCTGGCGGCCGATCGGCATCCGGGGGTTGAGGTAGGCGAGCGGGTCCTGGAAGACCATGCCGATCCGCCGGCCCCGGACGGCGCGGACGGCGGGTCCGGGGAGGGTGAGCAGGTCGGTGCCGTCCAGGCGGACGGTGCCGGCGGTGGTCCGGCAGCCGGGCGGCAGCATCCGGTTGACGGCGAGCGCGGTGAGCGTCTTGCCGGATCCGGACTCGCCGACCAGGCCGAGGATCTCGCCCGGGCGGATGGTGAAGTCGACGCCGTGGACCACCTGGTGAGGTCCGGCCTCGACCCGCAGCCCGGCCACCTCCAGCAGCGGCGATGCGGTCGTCGGAGGCGTCGGAGTCGTCGGGGCCGTCGCGGCCGCAGGGGCCGTCGGGGTGTTCGTCGTCGGCGCGGTCACCGCAGCTTCTCCCGGTTGAACGAGTCGGCGAGCAGGGTCAGTCCGAAGACCAGCAGGCCCAGCAGCAGCACCGGCGCGAGGGCGTAACCCGGGTGCAGGAAGAGGTACTTGCTACCGGTGTTGATCATCGTGCCGAGCGAGGGGGTGGGCGGCTGGATGCCGAAGCCGAGCACGCTCAGGCCGCCCTCGATCTTGGCAGCGTGCGCCATCGCCACGGCCAGCAGCGCGGTGGCGGCGTCGGTGACGTTGGGCAGCACGTACCGGCGCAGCGTGCGCGCCCTCGGCACGCCGAGCACCCGGGCGGCCACCACGTGGTCGCGGGCGAGCTGGGCGAGCAGGGCGGCCCGGGCCTGCCGACCGAAGACGGGCAGCGCGCTCAGCACGACGGTCACCACGACGCTGCCGAGGCCGGGACGCACGATCAGCGCGATCGCCAGCCCCAGCAGCAGCCCGTGGAAGCCGAGCAGCAGGTCGAACAGGCGCTGGACGACCTCGCCGAGCAGCCGGTTCAGGCCGCCGAGCAGCCCGAGCAGGGTGCCGAGCACGGCGGCGACGGGGACGGCCAGCAGGCAGACCAGCAGCTCGATCCGAACCCCGTACAGCGCGCGGGCCAGCAGGTCGCGGCCGACCTCGTCGGTGCCGAGCGGGTGGGACCAGGACGGTCCGGCCAGCGCCTCGCGGCCCTGCTGGTAGGGGTCGGCGGGGAGCAGCAGCGGGCCGAGCAGCCCGAGCAGCACCACCAGGGCGACCAGCACCGCGCCGGTCCGCCCGCGCCGGTCGCGCAGCACGGCGGGCACGGCGGAGGGCAGCGCGCGGCGACCGATCGCGGCGAGAACGGACGTGGTGCTCATCGGGCCTCCCCGGCGCCGGCGCGGGCGATCCGCGGGTCCAGTCGGCCGACCAGCAACTCGGAGCCGAGCTGCACGGTGACGGCCACCGCGACCGCGAGCATGATCAGGGTCTGCGCGACCGGGTAGTCCCGCTGGTTGATCGCGTCGAGCAGCAGCTGTCCGAGGCCGTGCCGCGCGAACAGCTGCTCGGCGACGACGGCGCCGCCGAGCAGCTCCCCCAGGTTGAGCCCGAACTCGACGCAGAACGGCGCGAGGCTGTTGGGGAGCACGTGCCGCAGCAGGATCCGCCGGGGCGGGGCGCCCTTGGCGATCGCGGTGAGCACGAACTCCTCCTGCCGGGTGCGCCGCAGCTCGGTGGCGAGCAGCCGGGCGAGCACCACCGAGCCGGGCAGGGCCAGGGCGACGGCGGGCAGCGCCAGGTACTGCACGGACAGGTCCGGCGCGGTGAAGAGGTCCCGCTCGCCGCCGGCCGGCAGGACGCGCAGCAGCACGGCGAAGACGAAGACGAACAGCACCGCCGTGACGTACACCGGCAGGGCGAGCACGGCGGTGGTGAGCGGGTCGAGCGCCCGGGCCAGCCGGCCGCGCCGCTCGGCGGCCAGCGCGGCGCCCAGCAGCAGGCCGAGGACGAGCATCAGCAGGCCCGCGGCGATGGCGAGTTGGACGGTGGATCCGAGGCTCTGGCCAATCATCCGGGTGACCGGTTCGCGGTAGTGGAAGGAGAGTCCGGGGTCGCCGCGGAGCAGCCCGCCGAGCCAGGTGGCGTACTGGACGGGCAGCGGCCGGTCCACGCCGAGCTGGCGGCCGAGGTGGTCGCGCTGCTCCTGGTCGGCCTCGGCGCCGAGCGCGGCGGAGACCGGGTCGCCGGGGGCCAGGCGGAGCAGCAGGAAGACGGCCACCGAGGCGAGCCAGAGGGTGGCCAGGGCTCCGGCGGCCTTTCTGGTCCAGTACGGCACGGGGTTCTCCGGGGGTGGGCGGGGCGGCGTGCGGGGGTCACCGTCCCCGGGCGGTGGGGGTCGTCCGGGGACGGCGGTCGGCGGTCGACTGTCGGCGGTCGCGGTCGCGGTCGGCGGTCGGTGCCGGGGAAAGGCCTAGGCGTCCCGGCGGGTGTCGGTCAGCTTCAGGTAGCCCAGCGCGCTGGTGGACACGTCCCGCACCGAGGAGGCGAAGGCGTAGGTCTCCCAGGCGTGCGCGAGGGTGATGTGGAAGGACTGCGCGAGCAGGTACTCGGACAGCTCGTGGTTGACGTCGGCCCGGGCCCGCTCGTCGGCGGCGGCGAAGGCGCGGGCCTGGAGGTCGGCGTAGGCCGGGTCGGTGACGTGCGAGGTGTTCCGGCCGACCTGCAGCGGCCCGGAGACGGTGATGCCGCTGAGCGGGGAGACGCTGACCATGCCGTGGTTGGCCACGAACAGGCCCTCCAGGGTGCCCTGCTGGATCTTCGGCTGGAGGGCCGCGTTGTCCAGCAGCTGCACGTCGACGCCGAAGCCGGCCTGCTCCAGGTCGTACTTGACCAGTTCGACCAGCGAGCTGAACACCGGCGAGTTGGCGGCGGTGAGCGGCACCCTGACGCCCTCCGCGCCGGCCTCGCGCAGCAGCCCGCGCGCCTTCTCCGGGTCGTGCTTGTAGCGGGTGACCTGGTCCGGGGTGACACCGGGGGTGGTGGACGGCCAGGGCAGGCTGCTCGCCTCGGCGTGGCCGCCGTAGACCTGGTCGACGATCCGCTCGCGGTCCACCGCGTGCTGCAGCGCCTGGCGGACCCGGAGGTCGTCGAAGGGCTTGGAGGTGACGACCACGCCGAGGAAGGCCTGCTGGTAGGAGGCCTTGGCGGACTGCACGGTGAAGCCGGGGTTGCCCGCCAGCACCTTGAGGTCGCGCCCGGGGACCGCCCCGATCAGGTGCCCCTGCCCGGACTGCAGGGCGGAGAGCGCGGCCTGACTGCTCGTCACCGACCGGACGGTGATCCGCTCGAAGCGCGGGCGCCCGCTCTGCCAGTAGCGTTCGTTACGGACGAGGTCGAGCTGGTTGCCGCCCTTGAACGACTGCCAGGTGAAGGGTCCGGTGCCGTTGACGGTGTCGCTCGCCCGGCCCTCGACGTAGGTGCGCGCGTCCACCACCGGGTTGAAGGCGAGCGCGTCGAACAGGTTGCTGGTGGGCTTGGCGAGGGTGAGGGTGACCTCGTTCCTCGCGCTGGCCTTCACATCGGCGAGGCGCTCCAGCAGCGGCTTGACCTGGGAGGTCTTGGTGGCGCCGACCAGCGAGAAGACGACGTCGTCGGCCTCCAGCGCGCGCCCGTCGTGGAAGGTGACGTCCTCGCGCAGCTTGAGCACCAGCTTCAGCCGGTCGGCGCTCCACTCCCAGGAGGTGGCCAGCCAGGGCACCGGCTGGAGGGTCGCCGGGTCGAGGTCGACCAGCCGGTCCAGGACGAGGTTGACGAACGCCGGGGTGTCCGGGCCGCGGTGGAGCAGCTGGGTGGGGTCCGGCGCGCTGCCGTAGACGATCTGCAGGTCGGGCGCGGACGCCGCGGCACTGGCGCCGGGGGCGGCGCCCGCGTCCGGGTCGGTGGCCGAGCGGCAGCCCGCCGCCAGCAGGGCCGCTCCGGCGCTCAGGCCGAGGAAGCCTCTTCGGGGCAGGCCGTGGTGACGGGCCGCTTCGCTCATGGTGCTGCTACCTCTTGGTGGTTGGGGGTTCTGCGGGAGGCGGGCCGGGCGGCCGGCTCAGTACTGGGTGACGACCACGCTGTCGCTGTAGAGCACCACGTCGGGCCCGCCGGTCGGGTACGGAATGCCCTTGGCCGGGTTCCAGTTGGCCCGGTAGATCCCGGTCTTGAAGTACGGGGCCTGGTTCTGGTGGTAGTTGTTGAGCCCGCTGTGCGCGCCGACCTGCACGCCGTCGCGGTACACCGTGATCGAGCCGGGCGTGCTGTCGGTGGACCAGGTCACGTCGAACGCCCACTGGTTCCAGTGCCCGAACTGGACGGTGCCGAGCGGGATCACCGCCTCGGCGACGGTGGCCGGGTCGGTGAGCCAGTGCACCTTGAGGCGCCAGCTGCCGTCCTTGACGGTGAGGGCGATCGGCGGCTTGGTGTCGCTGCCGTCGGCGAGCGGGTAGCCGTGCCACTGGGCGACGATCGTCTCGGTGGAGGTCTGCACCCAGTCGGCGGGCAGGTAGTCGGCGAGGGCGAAGCGGTAGCTGCCCCAGCCGAGGGCGTTCACGGCCACCTCGGAGCGGTAGGACACGCCGTCGTTGGGGACGCTGAAGCGGGCGGCGAGGCCGGAGCCGCCGGCGGGCGCGCCGGTGACGGTGATGGTCCCGTTGCCGTCGATGCGCTGGCGGGTCCAGTGGGAGACGGTGCCGGACTCGAAGTCGTCGGCGAACACGGTGCCGGCCGTGGTGGCGGCCGTCGTGGCGGCGGCGGTGCCGTTCGCGACGGCCGCCGGGGCGGCGAGGGTGCCGGTCAGCAGGGCGGCGGCCAGCACGGTGCCGGCGGCGCGGCGCGCGGAGGTGAGGGCGGACATGGGGTACTCCTCGATCGGTACGGGTCGGTGGAACGGCGGGCGGTGACCGGGGCGGCCGGCCGACGACGGTGGGCAGGCGTCAGCCGGCCCGTCGACAGGAGGCCTCCGGTCCGCCGGCCCCCGCGCGGCCCACCCAGACCGGGCTGGACCAGGCCCACTGGTCGTTCAGCTGCCGGACCCGTACGTGGTAGAAGTCGCCGTCCCCGCCCGGCCGTTCGTCGACCAGATCGAGATCGGCGGCGAGCTCGCGGCCGGGCACCGCCCGGTCGAAGCGGTAGGCGCCCGAGACGAAGCCGCCGATGAAGCCGGTCCGCGGCCCTTCCCGCAACTCGCCGACGCTGTAGGAGGTCTCGACGCCGTTGACGAGCGCCGTCAGCCTGGTCCGGTCGTCGCCGGAGACGGCCAGCGAGAAGCCCTGGGTGGCGTCGGTCGCGGTGTTCGGGTTGCCCTCGGTGACGGTCCGCAGCCGCACCTCGCCCGGCCCGGTGCGCCACCAGTCGTGCGGCCGGTAGCTCGCGGGCTCCGCCTCCGCCGGGGCCACCGTCTCCGAGCCGCGCAACCGGGGCTGGACGTCGAGCAGTTCACCGCCCTCGACGCGCAGGACGACGTCCCAGTCCACGGCCGCCTCGCGCCGGCCCCAGCCGACGGCGAAGCCGAGCGTGCCGTCGAAGCCCTTCTCCCCGCCCGCGGCCGCGAGGATCTCGGGCCGGGAGAGACGGTGGATCGGCACGCCGTTGCGGACCACCTCGACGTGGTCGAGGGCGTCCCGGCCGCGCACGGTGACCTGGATCCGGCGGCGGTCGGCGGACGGCGCCTCGCCGCCCATCGGCACGCCGTTGACCGAGGTGGCGAGCAGGATGCGGTCACCGGTGATCGCGTAGGTGCGGCGCGCCTGGACGGCGTCCCAGACCGCCGTCCGGGTCAACTCGGGCGCCCAGACGGCGAGTCGGCCGTGACCGTGACTGCCGGGGAATGCGCTGTGGTGGTCGGTGGAGCCGATCAGCCCGAACCGGTGGCCGAGCCGCAGCCCGTGCACGGCGGTGCCGGTGGTGTCGCGCGGCCCCATGGTGTGCAGGTAGTTTCGCGGCGCCTCGTCGGACTCGGCGCAGCCGTGCATCGACATCACCTCGACCACCGGGGCGAACTCCTCGGTGTACGCGTCCCAGTTGATGCCGCGCCGTCCGGTGCCGTAGCCGATGTGGTGCGGGAGCGCCCAGGTCCGCACGCCCTCGGCGGCGAGCGTTCGCAGCCGGGCGCGCAGCCCGTCCAGGTCGGCGGCGCGGATGATCTCGCCGCGCGGGCCGTCGAAGTACACGCAGTGGTCGCCGTACGCGAGGCTGTGCCACTCGAAGGACTGGAAGGTGACGAAGCGCCCGTCCTGGTGGGCGGCGGCGGTGACCTCCTGGACGTGCTCCCAGCGGTCGGCGAGGCGGGCGAAGCCCTCGGTGTGGTAGTCGACCAGGCCGGCCAGCTCGGGAGTGCGCTCGGGCAGATCGGGCCACCAGCCGTGGCCGGTGACGCTGGCGAAGTCGAGCTGGAGGCGGGCGTTGGCGTAGGCGTCCTCGATGGAACCGTGGCCGTAGCTGATCCCGCAGTGGTTGTGGAGGTCGCCGACGTAGAGGCCGAGACCGCCGTAGCCGGGTGCGTCGGTGGTGGGGGCTGTCATCGGTTCGGGGCTTCCTCTGTTTGATCGACTCTGAGAAGAAGTCTTTCCCGATCTTCGAGGGAGGGTCAAGGCCGGGCCGAGCGGCGTCGTCCGATCGCCACAGGGGGAAACATGTGATTCACAGAGCCATCCCACGTGACAGGCCGCTTGCGATGCAGGCCGGCTCATCTCCATCGCCCGGAAGAGGCTCCGCCACTTTCTATCGATCTGATAGAAAGTGGCGGACATCCCGCCACCGCCCCGTGAGGACGACACCCCGACGATGCCGATCACCACCCTGCCCACCGCACCCGACCTCTCCGGCTCCGCACTGGTCCGCGCGCCCGAACACCCCGAGCCCGGCTACTGGGCGGGCTGCCCGAGCGTGCGCTACGAGCCCGACCGCGACCGCTTCCTGCTCACCTACCGCGAGCGCCGCCCGCGCGGCACCGAGACTTCGGCCGCCGACCAGGACCGGGGCTGGCGCTGCGCCGTGGCCGAGAGCCGGGACGGCGTGGAGTTCCGCGACCTCTGGTCCGTGGAGCGCGCCGAGCTCGGCTCGCCCTCCATGGAGCGCTTCGCCCTGCTCCGGCGCGACGACGACTACCTGCTCCACCTCAGCTACGTCGACCCCGTCGACCGGCGCTGGCGGATCGACGCGCTGCGCGCCGACACCCCCGAGTCCTTCGACCTCGCCACCCGCACCCCGGTCCTCACCGCCGCCGGCACCGGCACCGAGGGCGTCAAGGACCCGTACCTGCTCGAACACGACGGCGGCGTCCGGCTGTTCGCGACCGTCTCGCGGTCCCGCGCCTTCACCGCCGGGGAACGCGCCCGCGCCCACGCCACCGCCGACATCCACACCACCGGCCTGACCGTCCAGCCCACCGCACTCGCCGGCTCCCCCGACGGCCTGCGGTTCACCGCCCCGCCCGGCCGGGCCGCCGAGGTCCTCGACGTCGGCCCGGCCGGCGCCTGGGACGCCTACGAGTCACGGATCACCGCCGTGCTGCCCGACGGCTCCGGCGGCTGGCTCGCGCTCTACGACGGCTCGGCCGACGCGGACGGCAACTACGAGGAGCGGTGCGGGCTCGCCACCTCCGCCGATCTGCGCCACTGGCAGCGCCTGACGCCCGACGGCCCGTGGCTGGACGTCCGCTACGCCGACGTGGTGGCCGCCCGGGGCCGCTGGTACCTGTACTACGAGTGGACCCGCCCGGACGGCGCCCACGAGCTGCGGGTCGCCGTCCTCGACGAGTTCGCCGGCCTGCGCCCCTAGGGTGCTCCAGGGTCCGCCTTCAAGCCCCAGGACCTCGCGGGTCACGGGCTGCCGACGAGGCCCCCGTCGACGACGAAGTCGGCGTCCGTGATGCTCGCCGCGCCGGGACCGGCCAGGAAGACCACGAGGCCCGCGATCTCCGGCGGACGGGTGAAGCGGCCGGTCGCCGACCGGGCCCCGGCGGCGCGGACCGCGTCGCCGGGGTCGACGCCACGGGACCGTCCGACCGCGGCGGCGACACCGTCCGCGCCCCGCTCACTCCGCCCGGGCCGCGGCCACCACCTCGGTCATCGCCGTCAGGAACCGCCGCGCCACCGCGAGTTCCGCGTCCCCGAACGCCCCCATCGCGGCGACCAGATCGGCGATCAGCCCGCCGAAGAAACCCTGGCCGAGCTCGACCGCGCGCTCCTCCACCAGCAGCCGCACCTTGCGACGGTCCCCCGGATCGCGCTCGCGCCGGATCAGCCCGAGCCGCTCCAGCCGGTCGACCAGCCCGGTCGTCCCGGCCGAGTTCAGCCCCAGCGCCTCGCCGAGCCGCCCCGGCGTGACCACCGTCCCGGCCCGCGCGGCGTCCAGCAGGTGGACCAGCGCCCGCAGATCGGTCGGGTGCAGGCCGTTCCGAGCGGCGAACTCGGCTCCGAACAGGTCGAGTTCGACGGTCAGCCCGCGCAGCAGATGGACCAGCTGCATCGGTGTCCGCTCCGGCTCCACCTCTTCTCCTTCCCTCCGGGGTCCCCTGGACGTATTCTCTCGCTGAGCGAGATACATGCTCACCGAGCGAGCACCTCGAACCCCGAGTGCCTCGAACCCTGGGGGAAGACTATGTCCGTACGCCCTGCCGCCCGCCCCGACCCCTCCCCCGCCGTTCCCCTCGGCACCCGCCTCGCCACGTTCCTCGCCGCCTACGACGAAGCCCTCGCCCGCTGGCCGCTCCCGGTCGAGACGCTCACCGTCCCCACCCCGTACGGCGCCACCCGGGTCAATGCCTGCGGCCCGCACGACGGCCGCCCTCTCGTCCTGGTGCACGGCGGCGGCGCCACCGCCACCTGCTGGTCCGCCACCGCCACCGCCCTCGCCGGGGCCGGCCACCGGGTGCTCGCCGTCGACCTCGTCGGCGACCCGGGCCGCAGCACCCTCGACCGCCCCCGCCTCCGCGGCCTCCCCGAGCTGCTCGGCTGGCTCGACGCCGTGCTCGACGGGCTGGGCGTGTCCGCCGCCGACCTGGCCGGCCACTCCTACGGCGGGTGGATCGCCCTGCGGTACGCCCTGCACGCCCCCGCCCGGGTCCGGCGGCTCGCCCTGCTCGACCCCACCCAGTGCTTCACCGGCTTCCGGCCCCATTACCTGTTGCGCGTCCTGCCGCTCCTCCTGGCACCGCGCACCGCCGCCAAGGCCCGCTCCTACCTCGACTGGGAGAGCGGCGGCACCGGGCTCGACCCGGCCTGGCGCGAGCTCTACGCCCTCGGCTTCGCGGACTTCCCCGCCACCCGCCCGGTCACCGGCCCCCGCCCGAGCGCGGCCGAACTGCGCACGCTGACGGCCCCCACCCTCGTCCTGCTCGCCGAACGCAGCCGCACCCACCACGCCCACACGGTGGCCGCCCACACCCGCCGGACCCTGCCCGACGCGACCGTCACCGTCGTGCCCGGCGCCTCCCACCACACGCTGCTGACGGCCCACCCCGACGAGCTGAACCGCCACCTCACCGCCTTCCTGGCCCCCGATCACCCCTGACCGTCCACCCCTGCTACGACAGCTCGTGGCACGGCGGCGTCCACGAGGGCCACGACGACCACATCCGGCGGCTCCCCGGCCGAGGCAGAGCAGCCCGCCGGCCCCGCACTCCCCTTCCGGAGGGTGCGGGGCCGCAACCCCGACAGGCGCCCTAGCGGCCCGCCAGCCCGGCGATCAGTGCGCCGAGGGCCACCTCCAGATCGCCGCAGCGCTCGCCCACGCCCACGAAGCCCACCTCCGCCAGCACCCGGCCCAGCGCGGGCAGGCGCTCGCGATCCGCGGACTCGATGACGGTCCGCCGCTGACTCGGCTCGCGGGGCGGGCTGACGGGGTGTTCGGAGAGCAACTCGCCGAGGACCAGCTGCCAGCAGGCGCGGAACGCGGTCAGCGCCCGCTCGGGCGACAGCCCGGCGGCCATGAGGTCGGCGAGACAGGCGTCGTTGAACGCCAGCGCGTTCCGGGCGACCAGCTCGCCCCGGACCAGCACCGTCACCACCCAGGCGTGGCCGGCCAGGTAGTCATGGGCGTCGAGCAGTCGGCGCAGCAGCCGCTCCTGCGGCCCCGCACCCGGGACATCGACCGGCATGCCCTCCGCGATCTGCTCCAGGACGGCGATCAGCAGCGCGTCCCGGTCGGCCACGTGCCGGTACAGCGAAGCGGGCGCCGTGCCGAGCTCGGTGGCGACGGCCCGCATGGTGAGCGCGTCGATGCCGTCGCGCTCGATCACCCGGCGTCCGGCGGCGACCACCCCGGCCGTGGTCAGCCCCGGGCGGGGCCGCTTGCGGCCGTACTTGCCGCGCTCGGCCTCCGGCTGCTCCGGGGCGGCCGGCCCAGCCGCCTCGCCTGCCTCGTCCGTCTCGTCCGTCTCGTCCTCGCCGACGCCCGGCCGGTTGCTCCGTTCTGACACGCCGCCATCCTGCCATGCCTGCGCCAAACCGCCTCCGACCTGGACACTTGCACCACTTAATAGGCAAGGCTTACCTTACGCGAACAACGTTCGCATCGGAGGTCGCCATGCCCGAGTCCGCGCCGCCCCGCACCACCGCCGCCACCACCGCCTCACCCGGGTCCAGCGCTCCCCGACCGACCGCCCGGCCCACCGCCGCCCGCGCCGGACTGGTCCTGGTCACCGTCTCCGTCTGCCAGCTGATGGTCACCCTCGACGCCAGCATCGTGAACATCGCGCTCCCCGCCATGGGCGAGTCCCTGGGCTTCGCCGACAGCGCCCTGCCCTGGGTGGTCAACGCCTACGCGCTGGCCTTCGGCGGACTGCTGCTGCTCGGCGGCCGAACCGCCGACCTCGTCGGACACCGCCGCGCGGTCCTCTCCGGCCTGGTGCTGTTCGGCCTCGCCTCGGTGCTCGGCGGGTTCGCGCAGACCCCCGCCCAGCTGGTCGCGGCGCGGGCCGGCCAGGGCGTGGCGGCCGCCGTCCTGGCCCCGATCGGGCTGACGCTGATCATGGTGACCTTCGCCGAGGGTGCCGCCAGGGCGCGCGCCGTCGGCATCTGGTCGATGGTGACGGCGGGCGGCAGCGCGCTGGGCGTCCTGCTCGGCGGAGTGCTGACGGACCTGCTCGACTGGCGCTGGGTGTTCTTCGTCAACGTGCCGACCGTGCTCGCCGGCCTCGTGCTGGCTCTCCGTTCGGTGCCCGCCGTCCGACCGCCGCTCGCCGGCCGCCCGGACGTGCTCGGCGCCATCCTCGGCACCGGTGCGATGACCGCCCTGGTCTACGGCCTGATGGAGACCGACCGCCACCCGTGGGGTTCGGCCCGGACGCTCGGCACGCTCGCCGCCGCCGCCCTGCTCGGACTCCTCTTCCTGTGCTGGGAGGCGCGCATCGCCCGGGCGCCGATCGTCCGGCTGGGCGTGCTGCGGGCCCGGACGGCCTGGGTGTCGAGCCTGCTGGTCACGCTGCTCGGCGCGGGCATGCTGGTCGGCTTCTACTTCTGCTCGCTGTTCCTGCAGAACGTCCTCGGCTACGGCCCGCTGGCGGCCGGCGCCGCGTTCCTGCCGTTCTGCGCCGGGACGGCGGCGGGCAGTATGGTCGCGGGACGCCTCACCGCCCGCTTCGGCGGCCGGGCCACCCTCACCGGCGCGCTTGTGCTCGCCGCGCTGGGGATGCTCTGGTTCGGCGGGCTCGGCCTGGACTCCGACTATCCGACCGGCTTTGTCGGACCGTCGATCGTGACCAGCGTGGGCGTCGGCGTCTGCATGGTCGCCAACACCGCGATGGGCACCTCCGGCGTCGATCCCCGCGAGGCCGGACTGGTCAGCGGGCTGCTCAACGCCGGCCGCCAGTGCGGGGGCAGCATCGGACTCGCCGTCCTGTCGACCGTCGCGGTCGCCGCCACCCGCCGGGCCGCCGCGGACGGGCACACCGCGCGGGCCGCCCTCGCCACCGGCTACGACCACGCCTTCGTGGTCGTAGCCGGGGTGCTCGGTGCGGCCGCCCTGCTCGCGCTGTTCTTCGTTCCGTCCCGCCGGCGGACGCCGGTCCGTCAGTAGATCAGGTATCCCGGCCGGTGCCCCTCGTCCTCGATCTCACCGTCGGCCTGGGCCTTCAGCTTTCGGGACAGCGCCTCCAGCGCGCGTGAGGCCGCGACCTCCTCGCCGATCCGGGCGAGCGGTCGGTCGTCCACGCTGCGGGTCGACTCCCCGCGCGCGGTGAGGCCCGGGGCCCGGGCGCCGGTCAGCCTCGCCTGGCATCCGGTGTGGACGCCGTCCTCCTCGAAGCTCAGCTCCACATCCCACTGGTTGTGCATGCCACACCTCCTGGCGCCGGTCCCCGTCGCGCCTGCTCGGGCCGGTACGGGCGGTGCCCGCGACGGGCCGCTCACACCAGCGTGCGCCCCCCGGCCCGACGGCGGCAACCGGGCACCGGGCCACCCCGTACGCCGCCGCTCCGTACTCCGCCACGCCGTCCGCCGCCGTGACGGAGCACGACCCGCCGGGCGGCGCGGCAACGCAGGTCGGCGCCCCACCCCGGCGGTAGGCTGGCCGCAACGCGCGCCGATGCCGCGGGACACCCCGCTCCGGATCGCCCGGCCGCACGGGCGGACCCGTCCGAGCAGCCACCCGTCCGAGGAGCCACCCCGGAGCGGAGCCGCCCCGGAAACCGAGCGGTGGTGCGGTGCGGTCAACAACCCTCGGGTGGTCCCTCCGTGGCGGTCTTCGTCCTGGCTCTGAGCGCCGCCTGCTTCCTGGGCCTCGGATTCGTCCTCCAGCAGCACGCGGCGCAGCGGGCCCCGCGTGCCGATCTGCTGCACTGGCGGCTGCTGCTCGACCTGTTGCGGATGCCGGAGTGGCTGCTCGGCACCGCCTTCATGGTCACCGGGCTGATCCTCTCCGCGCTCGCCCTCAACAAGGGCGAGGTCTCGCTCGTCGAACCGCTGCTCGCCACCAACCTCATCTTCGCGATGGCGCTCGCCCGGGTGCTGACCCGCCAGACGCTCGGGCGCTCCGGCTGGGCCGGGGTACTGCTGCTCGCGCTCGGCGTGACGGCGTTCATCGTGGCCGGCCGCCCCACCGGCGGCGGCGCTCCGGCGAGCGAACTGCGGCACTGGCTGGTGGTCGGCACCGTGGTCGGGCTGACGCTGCTCCTGATCTCCACGGCCCGCCGGCTGCCGCTGTTCGAGGAGGCGACGGTGCTCGCCCTGGCCGCCGGCCTGCTCTACGGGCTGCAGGACGCGCTCACCCGCACCACCACCCAGCGGCTCGACCACCAGGGCCTGGACGCCGTGCTGCGCAGTTGGCAGCCGTACGCGGTGGTGGCGGCCGGGGTGGTCGGGCTGCTGCTGGTGCAGAGCGCCTTCGAGGCCGCGCCGCTGCGGATGTCCCTGCCCGCGCTGACCGCCGCCCAGCCGATCACCGGGATCGCCTGCGCGGTCGGGTTCCTCGGCGACCGGCTCCGGGTCACCCCCGGTGCGCTGGCCTGGCAGGCGGCCGGCCTGGTGGCCATCGTCATCGGCGTGGTGGTCATCGGCCGCCACCCGGCCCTGCCCGGCACCGTCGGCGACACCCTGGAGTCCATCGGCGAAAGCCCGGACGACGCCGTGGACGACACGGCGCAGACCCCGGACGACGCCGTGGACGACACTACGCAGACTCCGCCCACCGGCCGGCCTGCCGCCCCGCCCTCCGATCGGCCCACCGACCCGCCCGACCCCGACTGACCGACCGGGAGCCCCCATGTGCTGGAGTGCCCGGGCGGACCTCGCCGTCGGCGGTGCGGTGACGGCCGTCGGTGTGCTCTGCCTGGTCCGCGTCCGGCGTTCCGGCCGGTCCGGACGCCTGCCGCTCGCCGCGCTCCCGCTGGTGCTCGGCGTGCACCAGCTGATCGAGGCCGCCGTCTGGTTCGGCGCCGACGGCGACCTGCCCGCCGCCCCGGCCACCTGGGCCCGGACCGCCTGGGCGGTGATCGCCCTGCCCCTGCTCCCCCTCCTGGTACCCATCGGCGTCCGCCGCGCGGCGCTCGACGCCGACCCCTCGCGACGGCGGCTGCTCACGGCGCTGGTCCTGCTCGGTCTGCTGGTCGCCGTGCCGCTGGCCCACGCCGTCGCCACCCACCCGATCGACGCCACCGCCCACGCCCACACCCTCGACTACCGCATCGGCGTCCCGCATCCCGCCCTCCTCCTGGTCGGCTACCTCCTCGCCACCGTCGGCGCCCTGCTTGTCAGCGGCGACCGCCGGCTGCGCCGCCTCGGCATCCTCACCGGCGCCGGCGCTGTCGCCTGCGCCCTCCTCTGGCGACTGGCCTTCATCTCCACCTGGTGCGCCCTCGCCGCCCTCGCCTCCGTCCTCCTCCTCCAGTGGACGTCCGCCCCCGACGCCACCCACCCCCGGCGGGGAGCCGTCAGCCCACCGGGCGGCCCCGCCACTCCAGGGGAGTGACCTCGATGGCCCGGTCGGGGTCACCGTCCCACTCGGTGCGAAGGCCTCACGGGCGGGGCCCGTCTCCAGCGACGACCAGGCCGGACCACCGTCCCCTCCGGCCTCCCGACGGCTGACCGCCGTCGTCCGGAAGTACCGGTCAGCGGCACTCTCGCGGTACTCCAGCGTGTACTCACCACCGTCCTCGTGCCAGATCCGGGCGAGCGCCTCCGGCAGGTCGGCGCCGTCTGGAGGACCAGGAACCGGTCACCGTCCACCACCGATCCACCAGGCCGCAGACCTCCCGCCGCGCCGGCGCGACCCTGCCGCAGTGTGCTGAGGCCCCGCCCGACCGTCACCTCCGTCAGTCCGCCGGGACCGGCGCCGCCGTGTTCGCCGGGGCGGGTTGCTTCTCTTTCGGGGCGCTGCTCGTGGTGGCGGCCCGGGTACGGCCACGGGTGCGGTCCATCTCGCGCCACTCCGGTCGCAGGCCGGACAGGGTGGTGATGACGAAGTAGAGGCCGCCGCACACGAGCAGCACGGGTATGAGCCCCACCGTCGTCACGGTGGCGCCGGCCAGGAGGCCGCCGAGCGGGATCCCGGCCCAGGCGAGGGAGTCGCTGAGGGCGTTGACCCGCCCCAGCAAGTGGCGCGGCACCCGCTCGAAGAAGACGGCGCCGAGGATCGGGTTGAGGAATCCGGATCCGAAACCGCTCACCACGAAGACGGCGACCACCACGCTCATCGGCACGTCCAGGGCCAGGACGACGAACCGTGGGGCCCCGCAGAGCAGGAAGCCGACGAAGAACACGGTGCGGCGCCGAAGCCGGTGGGCGACGGCCGCAGCGATCAGGCTGCCGGCCACCGCCGCGACCCCCCAGGCCGTCCCGGTCAGGCCGATCGCGGCGGGGCCGCCGCCCGACTCCCTGGCCCAGACCGGGACCAGCACCGCCAGGAACGCCGCGTCCAGGAGGTTGGTCAGTGCGATCGTCAGGATGATCGTCAGCAGCAGCGGTTCACGCCGCAGGAACGCGAAGCCCTCCCGGAAGAGCTGCCAGTATCCGGCGGCGGGCCCGTCCTCCGCGGCATCGGCCGGGGCCGGGGCCGGGACGGCGGCCCGGCCGGTCCCGCGCGGCAGCGCGACGGCGATGGCGAGCGAGCCCAGCGCGAAGCCGAGCGCATTGGCCGTCAGACCGGCCATCGGACCGAGCAGCGCGACCAGCGCGCCGCCGACGGCCGGGCCCAGTGTGGTGGCCAGCCGCTCGACCACGCCCGCCAGGCCGGTGGCCCGCTCCAGCGGGACGCGGGCCCGGTCGGCCGCCTCGGGAACCATGACCTCCTTGGCGAGGTCCCCCGGGCCACGGGCGGCGCCGATCACCGCGACCATGACCAGCAGCAGCCAGAACGGGAGCAGCCCCAGGCCGTGCAGCAGGGGCACCAGGCCGGCGGCGACGGCGCTCACCGCGTCCGTGGTCCAGGAGACGACCCGTGGCCCGAGCCGGTCGATCACCGGGCCGGTGAACGCCTTGACCAGCACGTACGGCGCCAGTTCGACGAACGCGACCACGCCGGTCATCGTGGCGCTGCCGGTGGTGGCGAGCACGAACCACGGCAGGGCGATGGCCGACACCCGGGTGCCGGTCAGCGAGATCGCCATCGCCGTCAGCACCCCGGCCAGCGGCCGCAGGCTGCGCGGCGCGGCCTCCGGGGCGGCGCCCGCGGAGGGAACCGTGTGCCGCGCGGTCATGATCGCCCCTCCGCCCCGCCCGAGTCCGCGCCGCTCTGCGGCTCCGGCAGCACCTGGACGACCACGGCGACCCGGTCCGTGCCCTCGGGCACGGGCTTCCCCGGGGTGATCCGGCGGTAGCGGGCGACCACCGCCGACAGGTCTCCGGCCAGGGCCCGGGCCTCCTCCGGGGTCAGCTGGAGCACCATGTCGCTGAGGTCCAGCGCGTTCCGCCACTCGACCGGCATGGTCTCGTAGGCGTTGAGCGCCGTCTGCGCGGTCATGGTGTGCGCCGCCACGATCGAGCGCAGATAGCCGAGCGCCGCCTCCGGCTCCTGCTCCGCGAGTTCGGTGTCGGTCCACCACGTCACCTGGTGGACCGACTTCCACCAGCGCTCACGGGCGTTGCCCCGCTCGGTGTCCTCGGCGACGAAACCGGCGGCCGCCAGCTGGCGCAGGTGGTAGCTGGTCGCGCCGGAGTTCAGCCCCAGTTGCTCCGCCAGCCTGGTGGCGGTGGACGGGCCGTTCTTGCGCAGCAGCCCGATCAGCTGCACGCGCACGGGATGGGCCAGGGCACGCAGGCCCTTGGCGTCGATCACGACATCGGTCTGCGGATCCGGGCCGTGCGGCCACCTGCGGTCATCGGTCATGGCAGCACCATAGAACCGCAAAGAACTCTTCGCAAAGGTTTTTTGCGAAGAACTCTTTGCGGATTCGAACGGGGCGCCGGCCGACCACCGGGTCCGCGCGGGCCGCCGTCAGTCCCGCGCGACCGTCAGCACCACCACCACCGTGAGCCCGCCACCGGGCGTCTGCTCCACCTCCAGCCGGCCCCCGGCCGACCTGACCAGGCCCGATATCGACGGACCCACCCGCTCGGACCCGCCCTCCGGTCCACCCGCACGCCCACCGCCCGCACCACCGCCCGCACCACCGGGACCGCCGCCGTGCACCCTGCCGAACAGCCAGCGCCGCGCCTCCGGCGGTTCCGACGAGCCCCGGTCGACCACCCGCAGTTCGACCCGGGCCGGCGCCGCCGCCCACGGATCCGATCCACCGACGACCTCCGCGAACTCCGCCCGGCCCCGGCCACCCGACCCGCCCGGCCCGCCCGAAGCCCCCCGGCCAGCGGGCCGGCCGGCCGGTCCCGGCAGTGCGTCGGCCCGCACCAGCACCCGTGTGCCCGGCGGGTTGCGGCGGATCGCGTGGTCCACCAGCCCGGCCAGCGCCGCCTCCAGCCGCACCGAGTCGGCGACCACCACCGGCAGCCCCACCGGCACCCTCGCGGTCACCGCCGACGCCCGCCCGCCGCCCCGCAGCACCCGCCCCACCAGCTCGGCCGGCTGCACGTGCCGCGCGTCCGGCACGCACCCACCGGCCCGGTCCGTCCAGCGCAACCGCTCCAGCTCCGGCCGCGACAGCGGCTGCGGCCCGGCCATCCCACCAGGCCCGGACCGCCCCTGACCACCGGCGACCGCGGTGGCGACCGCGCCGCCGAGCGCACCCGCCCGACCGCCCGGTTCCGGCCGCCCGCCGGCGCCGACCCCCTTGAGCAGCCGAGCGCCCGCCAGCGCCCCGGACCGCCCGAGCGGACCGAGCCCGCCCAGCGCCCGGGCGCCCGACGCGACGTAGCCCCAGAGCTTCCCGCCTGCCATCGTCCTGCCCCTCGTCCCGCGCGGACCGGATCCACCGCCTCCACGGCGGCCCGGTGCGGGCCGTCTCCCCGGCCCTGGGCCAAGCCTGCGTCCCCGCCGCCCGGGTGACAATCCGGCTCTCGGGCCCCTGGGGGCACTACCACCCCTCCGACCAGCGGGGCCGTCCCCCGCCGACCGTCGGGAGCACCACACCGGCGCGCGCCCTGCGTCGTGCGCCCCCAAAACCGCCGCCCGCCGGTGTCCCCCGCGGCCACCCACCCCGCCGCCCGGCCACCGCCGCATCGTCGCCGCCCGCGGAGCCCGGCCGGCTCCGCCCGACCTGCTCCGCCCGGCCCGCTCGGCCCGGCGAACCTAGACTGACCCCATGGCCCGGCTCAACGACAAGGTCAGGGAGCTGCTCCAGGAGTACGCCGACCTGATCTCGATCACCGGTGGCGACGGCTTCCGTGCCCGCGCCTACGAGAAGGCCGCCCGGGCGGTCGGCGGCCACCCCGATGACATCGACGGCCTGGACGTCAAGGGACTCCAGCAGATCCCGGGCGTCGGCAGGTCCACCGCCGAGAAGATCGCCGAGTACCTCGCCGACGGGCGGATCGAGGCCCTGGAGTCGCTCCGGGCCAAGATCCCGGTCGGCGTCCGCGCCATGATGTCCGTTCCCGGCGTCGGCCCGAAACGCGCCCTCGCCCTCTACCGCGACCTCGGCATCGCCTCCGTCGACGAGCTCGCCGAGGCGATCCGCGCCGACCGGCTGAGCGAGGTGCCCGGCCTGGGCGAGCGCAGCGGCGAGAAGATCCTGCACGGCATCGAGCTGATGCGGCAGTCCGGCGGCCGTACCCTGCTGGACACCGCGACCGCCCTGGCCGACCAGCTCGTCGCGGCGCTGCGGGCCGTCCCCGGGTGCACCCGCTGCGCGTACGCGGGCTCTCTGCGCCGGATGCGCGAGACGGTCGGCGACATCGACGTGCTGGCCACCGCCGAGGACTCGGCGCCCCTGATGGCCGCGCTCACCGGCCTCCCCCACGTGGCCGAGGTGATCGGCACCGGGCCGACCAAGACCTCGGTGCGCACCACCGAGGGCATCCAGGTGGACCTGCGGGTGGTGCCCGAGGAGGACTGGGGCGCGGCGCTGGTGTACTTCACCGGCTCGAAGGCGCACAACATCAAGCTCCGGACGATGGCGGTCCGGGCCGGGCTGAAGCTCTCCGAGTACGGGCTGTTCGAGGCCGAGGACGGCGCCAAGATCGTCTCGGCGAGCGAGGACGAGGTGTACGCGGCACTCGGTCTGCCGTGGATCGCGCCACCGCTGCGCGAGGACCGGGGCGAGATCGAGGCCGCCCTGCGCGGCGAGCTGCCGGAGCTGGTGACCGAGGCGGACCTGCGCGGCGACCTGCACACCCACACCGACCTCACCGACGGCCTGGCCACCCTGGAGGAGATGATCGACACCGCGGCCGCCCGCGGCTACGCCTACTTCGCGGTCACCGACCACGCCCCCGACCTGGTGATGCAGCGGATGACCGACGAGAAGATGCTCGCCCAGCGCGAGCGGCTGCGCGAACTGGCCGGCCGCCACCGCCGGATGCGGCTGCTGCACGGCACCGAGCTGAACATCGGACCGGACGGCACCGTGGACTGGCCGGCCGGGTTCCTGGCCGGGTTCGACGTCTGCGTGGCCTCGGTCCACTCGCACTTCGGCGCGGACCGCGACACCCAGACCCGCCGGCTGATCCGGGCCTGCGAGAACCCGCACGTGCACGTCATCGGCCATCTCACCACCCGGCGGATCGGCCGGCGCGGGCCGATCGACGTCGACCTGGACGCCGTCTTCGCGGCCGCCGCCCGGACCGGTACCGCCATCGAGATCAACAGCTCGCCGCAGCGCCTCGACCTGCGCGACGAGGACGTGCTCCGGGCCAAGCGCCACGGTGTGAGGTTCACGATCGACAGCGACGCGCACGCCACCCCGCACCTCGCCTACCCCCGGTACGGGATCGGCACGGCGCAGCGCGCCTGGCTGACCGCCGAGGACGTCATCAACACCTGGCCGTGGCAGCGCCTGAAGCGGTTCCTGCGCAAGGACGCGCTCCGCGGCTGACCCTTCCGCACGATTCCGGCACCTTGGGATGATTCAGGAGAAAACTTCCCGGAACCCCTGGTGCATCCGCCGTCCCGGGCGCATCATGGTAGTGGACCTGCGGGGTCGTCGAGGAAGTTCGACCGCAGGAGGCAGTGGCGACAGATCGAGACGGATCAGGGTCTGCCGCTGGTACCTCGGTCGACGATCGAACCATATGGCCGGAGGACATCACGTCCGGAGGACAGCCTCCACCTCGCAGGTTCCGCGCGTCCCGCCGCCGACCACTGACCGCCGACCGGCCGTCGGCCGCTTCACTGCGCGGGCGGCACCGCGTAGCCCATCTCCCAGGCGTGCACGGCGATGCCGACCCGGTTCTGCACCCCGAGCTTACGCTGGATGCTGGCCACATGCGTCTTCACCGTCCCCGGGGAGATGAACAGCTCGGCGGCGATGTCCGCGTTGGTCCGCCCGGCCGCGACCTGGCCGGCGATCTCCACCTCGCGTTCGGTCAGCGGCGCCGCCGGGGCGGATCGCCGGTCCACCCGCCGGGGCGCGGACATGTGCCGCAGCAGCCGCACGGTGACCGACGGGCTGATCAGGCTCTCGCCGCCCGCCGCCGCGCGGACCGCCTCGGCCAGCAGCGCCGGACCGGAGCGCTTCAGCAGGAACCCGGAGGCCCCGTGCCGCAGCGCCGGGTAGACGTACTCGTCGAGGTCGAAGGTGGTCAGCACCACCACCCGCACCGGTGTTGCCGCCCCCGGAGCGGCCAACCGCCTGGTCAACTCCAGCCCGTCCATCCGGGGCATCCGGATGTCCACCAGCGCGACGTCCGGGCGCAGTTCCGCCGCGAGTTCGAGCGCGGCGACCCCGTCGGCCGCCTCGCCGACCACCGTGATGTCGGGCTGGGCGTCCAGGATCCGCCGTACGCTCCGGCGCACGGCCTCCTGGTCGTCGGCGATCAGCGTGCGGATGGGTTCCGGGTTCGGACTCGTCACGCACGGCAGTCTCGCACGGCGGTGACACACCGCGGTGACGCGTACCACCCCGGGAGGCCGGGACTCAGGCGGACCCGGCCCCCTTGAGGTCGGTCTTCCTGCCGTCGCGCAGCACGGCCGTGTTCAACGGCACCTCGACGCGAAACCTTGCGTCGCAGTTGGCGAAACCCGAACAACTCGCCTCCAGGGTCAGCGTGTTCTCCTCCAGCGTCCAGCTGGTCCGCTCCTTGCCGATCCCGTCCGCCTTGAACCAGCGGGTCACCTTGACGCCCTGACGGTCCGCCGCCACCAGGTCGGTCGGGACGTGGTGCAGCGAGACGACGTTCAGAGTGCTGCCGCTGAACGTGAAGACCGTCGACTCGGGATCGGCGTCCCCCGCCTTGGCGCAGCCGGCGACGGCGGTCAGCAGGACGGTCACCGCCAAGGCCGCACCGGCGGCGGGTATCCGGCCCGCACCCGGCCCCGGCCGCCGACCGGGCCCGAGGCGCCGACGACGGCCCGGGACGGAAGGCGGCGCGGCGACGGGCACGCCGAGCCGGTTCGGATCGGCGGGCACAACAGGTACTGCGGGTACTGCGGGTACTGCGCGAACGGCGGGCACAACAGGCACCGCGGGCAGCACGACGATCATGGCGGCTTCTCCTTCGACGGGCGCGTCGGTCACGGCTACGAGCATCCCCTCCCGCCGCGCCGCCGCCATCTGCCGATCGGCAGATCTTCGGCCGCCGACTTGCCCCGCCACCCCTGCCGATCGGCCTACCTGACGGGCAGTTCGCAGCCGGTCCGCCACCCCGCCGGCCGCAGCGGCCCCGCCTCCAGCGTGCCGCCGTGCGCGGCGAGCCGTTCGGCGAGCCCCACCAGCCCGGTACCGCCGCTGCCCGGACGCCGCCGGAGCAGGCCCCTGATCCCGGAGCAGCCCCCGCCGTCGTCGCTCACCGACACCACGACCGCGGCCGCCGCGCCCCCTCCGGCCCCCGGATTCCCGCCGCCCGGCCGCACCTCCACCCGCACCACCGCCTCCCCGGCCCCGGGTGCGTGCCGCCGCACATTGGTCAGCGCCTCCAGCACCGCCGCGTACGCGGTGGCCTCGGCCTCTCCGGCGAGCAGGCCCACGGCCTCCGGCGCCGCCTCCAGCCGGGCCCGGGTCGGCCCGGTCGTGCCGAAACGTTCCACCAGCTCCGGCAGGTCCGCCAGCCCGTACACCCGGGTCGCCCCCGCCCCACCCGCCGCGGCGTGTACGCCGCCCCCGTCCTCGCGCGGCTCCCGCAGCGCGCCCACCATCGCGTCCATCGAGTCCAGTGCCCGCAGCCCGGCCTCCTCCAGGCGGCGCAGCAGGGCGGCCGTCTCCTCCGGTTCCTGGCCCGGCAGTTGCCCGGCCTGCGCCTCCAGCACGATGCCGGTGATCTCGTGCGCCACGAAGTCGTGCAGTCCGCGCGCCACCTCCAGCCGCTGCTCGCGCCGGGCCCGGGAGACCGCCCGCTCACGCCGCGCGTCCAGCACCCGCAGGTAGAGGCAGACCCCGACCACCACGGTCAGCGGAAGCAGCGAGAGCAGCGCGGCAGCCAGCGAACCGGACCAGGCCGCGCCCGGCGTCCGCAGGGTCCAGCGCAGCGGAACGGCCACCGCCGCCACGACCGTCAGCGCGCCGACCGCACCCGCCCACCGGCCGCGGGATCGCCGGGCCACCCGCCCGGCCAGCACCACCAGCGCCGTCCACTCGAACGGCAGCCAGAACGCGGACAGCCGGTACGGGCCCGAGTAGGCGAGGTCGAGCAGCAGCGAGAGTGCCGCCACACCGCCCGCCGCCCCCGCGAGCGTCACCCGCCGCCACGGCCAGGGCAGCACGGCCGTCAGAACCACCAGGGCGGCCAGGGACGCCAGGAGCAGCGCGGCCGCGCGCTGCCCCGGGTGCGCCAGGACGACGGGCAGCAGGACGGCGCACGCCGCCACCACCCCCACCGGCCTGCGTGACCGCGCACCGACAGCGGACGACACACCGGGTGTGGACGGCACCGGGCCGGAATCGACAGGCATGGCCCCGAGCCTACGGTCCGGCCGGCCACCGCCCTCCGGGCCCGGCCCGTATCCTCCGGAGCCATGACGAAGGTGTACGTGCTGGACGGCACGCGGATCGGTACGACGGACGACTTCTGGCGCGTGATCGGCGAGGCCGTCAACGGTCCCGGAGGCTACTTCGGCCGGAACCTCGACGCCCTCGCCGACTGCCTCGGCGGCGGGTTCGGCACGCCGGACGACGACGCCTTCGTGGTGGAGTGGCGCGACCACCGGGCCTCCCGGGAGCACCTGGGCCACGCCGAGACGGCCCGTCAGCTGGAGCTCCGGCTGACGCGCTGCCACCCCGCCAACCGCCCGGCCGTCGCCGCCGAGCTCGCCGAGGCGCGGGCGGGACGCGGGCCGACGGTGTTCGACCGGCTGGTCACGGTCTTCGAGGAGCGTGCCCCGGGCGTCCTGCGGCTCCTGTGACGCCCCCGAAGCCACCCGCGCGGTACCGTTCGTGCGGACGGGCACCGGAGCCCGCAACCCGGCCGAGAGCACGGAACACCGAGCACGGAACACCGAGCACGGAACACCGAGCACGGAACACCGAGCGCCGACCACCGAGCACCGAACACCGAGCACGGAGACCGAACCGGAGGACCACCCCGATGAGCGAAGTGCCGCCCGACTACGGCCGGCTCGCCGCCGTCGGCCCGTACTTCGCCCTGGACGCCGCCACCGGACCCGCCCAGGCCCCGCCACCGGGCTTCCGGCCGCTGCGGGAGTTCTACGCCCCGGGCCCGGACGGGCCGTTGGCGCGGCGGGTCCGGGAGGTGGCCCGGCGGCTGGGCACCGCCGAGCCACGGGTCGCGGCCTCCGTCCTGCACCTCGGCCTGGCCGCCCGGTTCTGCTCGGTGGGCCTCGGCGCGGCCGTCCTGCTCGGCGAGGTACCCGACCTGGGACCGGAGCGGGCATGGGTCCGGGTCCCCGAGCAGGGGCCGATCGACCTGTGGCTGCCGTACCGGCCCACGGCGGAACCGACCGCCCCGGCCGACCGGGCCCCGCTCGCCGACCGCTTCCGGCGGACCGTCGTCGAGGGGCAGTTGGCGGACCTGGCGGCGGCCGTCCGGTCGGTGGTCCCGCTCTCCGAGGGGCTGCTGCGCGGCAACACGGCCTCCGCCCTGGCCGGCGCGCTGCGCGTGCTGGACGCCCAGGCCCCGCACGTCCCCCCGGCCCGCGCGCTCGTCGCCGAGCTGCTGGCCCGTCCGCCGCTGGCCGGAACCGGCACGCTCACCGGGACGCCCGCCGGCGCCGCGTTCCGGCGCACCAGCTGCTGCCTGTACTACCGGGTCGGCCCGCGGGCGGGCGTCTGCGGCGACTGCTGCTTCACCCGTCCCCCGGGCCCCCGCCGCACCGGGCCCGCCGGTCTGTCCTGACCGGGCCCACCCGGGTCAGCGCTCCAGCGTCGCCGCCAGCAGGTTCGGGTCGGCCATCGTGAAGTAGGCGGCGCTCGGCACGTACACCGTGTCCCCGCCGATGCCGACCGCGGTGGGGTTGGAGAGGCCGTCCGCCGCGTCGAGGACGGTGTGCCGGGAGCCGTCCGGGCCGAGGCGCACGACCTCACTGGCGGGGTTGAGCGCCGCGAGCAGGTCGTCACCGGGGCCGACGAAGGCGAAGTCGTCGAGCCCGGCGAGGCCGTCAGCGCGGACCTCCGCCGGACCGGCCGTGCCGTCCGGGCGGACCGGGATGCGCAGCAGGGAGCCGGTGTCGGTGTTGCCGACCCACACGGCGCCGCGGTGCACCTTGAGGCCGTTGGCGCCGAAGGCGCTGACCGGCTTGAGAAGGGCGTCGTCCGACCAGACCGCCGGGGCGCCGCCGTCCAGCGGGACGGTCCAGACCAGGCCGAGCGCCGAGTCGGAGGAGTACAGCACGCCCGCGGGCGCGTCCAGCGCGAGGCCGTTGGGCAGGCTGTTCGCGGGGAGTGCGGCGATCCGCTCGGGCGCGCCGCCGGGGCAGAGCCGCCAGATGCCGGTGAGGTCCGCGGTGCCGGTGGCGTAGCCGAAGTACAGCGTGCCGTCGTGGGCGCGGACCAGTCCGGAGACGGCGGCGTGGCCGAGCACGGGGGTCGCCGGGTGCGCGGGCTCGGGCAGGGTGGCCAGGACGGTGAGGCGGCCGTCCGGGTCGACGCGGCCGACCTGGCGGGCGAAGGAGAAGGTGAGGTCCACCGAGCCGTCGGGTTCCACCGCGATGTTCTCGGGCTGGAGGTGTTCGGAGATGTCGAAGTGGGCGACGATCCGGGGGTCGGAGAGTGGCGGCGCCACGGCCACGGCCGGTGTGGCGGCGAGCAGCGCCAGCGCCAGGACGGCGGCCGGGGCACCGGACAGCAGGGCGGCCGGGGCCGGGCCGGCGAAGCGGCGGAACGGTCGGGGCACGGCGGGACTCCTCAGCGGGACGGCGGACGGCGGCCCTCGTCAGCACAGCACGGACGCCCGGCGGCCCCGACGCCGCCGGGCTGTGCCGTCGCGAGGATCGCCCGGTCGGCCGCGCCTCGACGCCCGGTGCCCTGACGGGCGGCGACGGCGGGGCCCGCGACCGGCTTGTCCAGAGCCGGTCGCGGGCCCCTGATCCCCACCGGGCGCCGATGCCCTTGGCGCCCGGTGAAGCAGTGCCGCGTCCCACGCTCCCACGGTCCCACGACCGCGGGTGCGCCCGAACGGTCAGACCGCGACCGCCGACTCCTCCATCTCGTCCTCGGCCGCGGCGGCCTCGGCCTCGGCTCCGGCTCCGGCACCGGCACCGGCACCGGCACCGGCACCGGCACCGAGGACGCCGGAGCCCCCCGGCTCGCCCGCCGCCCGGCCGCGCTTCTCGTACAGCGCCGCACCGGTCACCAGCACACCCGCCGCCACCAGCCAGAGCACCAGCACCAGCACGTTCCCGCCGAACCCGGCGCCGCCGTCGAAGTACAGCAGGCTGCGCGCGCCCTCCAGGAAGCCGGCGCCCGTCCAGAAGGAGTGCAGCCCGCCGAAGAACCCGTTCTGCAGGTCCGGCCGGTAGACACCGCCCGAGCTGGTGAAGTTCAGCATCACGAACAGCACCATCATGGCCAGCGTGGTCCACCGCTTGAGGAAGCCGTGCAGCCCGATGCCGATGCCGATCACGCCGGCCGAGTACAGCCAGCCGAGCGCCCAGACCCCGGCCAGGTCGTGGTCCACGACGTGGAAGACCGGCCCGGCGGTGACGATCCCGACGAGGCTCACCGCGAGCGAGACGCCGAGGCCGACCAGGACCCGGATCCGCATGCTCAGCGCCGCGCCGGCCGCGCCGATCACGGCGACGCTGCCGTAGGAGCCGATGCTCAGCGCGACCAGCAGGAAGAAGAGGCCCTGGCCGGTCGGGTCGCCCTGGCTCGGGGTGGTGAGGTCGGTGACGGTGAGAGGCGTGCCCTGCTCCCCGGCGACGCGCTGGAACACCTTCTCGGCCGCCATCGCCGAGGTGTCCGAGTTGGCCTTGGCGACCAGCAGCTCGGGGTGGCCTGCGTCCGGCACGAACGCGCCGACCAGGTCGCGGCCGAGCAGTCGCTGCTCGGCGGTCGCGCGGTCCGGGAGCGTGGAGACGTCCAGCGCGTCGCCCGCCGCCGCCTGCACGGCTCCGGCCAGCTCGCGGGCCTGCGGCGCGGTGCCGACGACGGCGACCTTCAGGTGGTGCGGCTCCGGCTGGTGGAAGGCGCTCTGATAGGCGAGCGCCATCCCGAGACACATCAGCAGCGGGGTGAGCAGGTGGAGTGCCAGGTGCTTGAGCGAGTGCCCCAGAGCGGGCGCTGCGGCGGTGGTCCGGGGTGTGCTCATGGGGGTTCGGTCCATCCTCCGACGATCCGGCAACGGCAATGATGAATGGTAAATGCAACTATCTAGATGCAGTCTACAACCACCACGGGGGCGGACCGAAGTCCGCCCCCGGTGATCGAGGCCTCACCCCCGCCGAGCGCCCCCTACGGCGCCACCCCGTTCCCCACGGCGCTACCCCAGCTCGAACACGCCGTACGAGAACCCGTCCGCCTGCAACTCGCCCCCCGCGCCGACGCGCACGCCCTGGACGTCCAGCGGCCGAGCCCGGCCGTGCCCGCCGAACGCCACGTCCGCCGGCACCACCGCCGGCTCCCGGCGCGGGTTGACCGCCACCAGGTACCGCCCGGCGCGGGTGTAGACCAGCGGGTACCCGGCGTGCCGCACCTCCACCGCGCCCCTCGCCCCCAGCCCCGGGTGCGCCCGGCGCAGCGCGATCAGCCGCCGCACGGTGTGCAGCAGCGAGGTCGGATCGGCCCGCTGGGTGGCGACGTCCGGCCGGTGCGGATCCGGGTCGACCGGCAGGTAGAGCCGCTCGACGGGCGCGCTGGAGAAGCCCGCGTTCGGGCCGGGCGCCCATTGCATGGGGGTGCGCGAGCCGGCCCGGTTGTACGTCGGAGTGAGCTCGCTGCCCTCGGTGTCCGGCAGGTCCGGCACGAACCGCATGCCGATCTCGTCGCCGTAGTAGACCGCCGGCAGGGTCGGCCAGGTGAGCAGCAGGGCGAAGGCCGGGGCCAGTTGGTCGGCGGAACGCGGACCGGTCGCCAGCCGGGAGAAGTCGTGGTTGGCGGTGGGGAGGGCGATGTGCCCGGTGCCCTCGGTGAGTTCGGCCGCCGAGCGCCAGGCGTCCAGGAAGACCTGCGGCGTGCCGCGCCCGTCGGCCTCGAAGTAGCACGGGCCCTGCTTCCAGTACTCCTTCACCGTCCCCGCGTTGTTGTTCCACAGCGAGCGCAGCGGCAGGCCGTCGTCGGTGCCGCCGAACTGGAGCAGGAAGTCGGCGTGGAAGCCGGCGGTGACGGCGGCGGCCGGGTCGCCCCACTCGGCGAACAGGGCGGCCTGCGGGTGGTCGCGGTCGAGCCAGTCGCGCAGTTCGGTCCAGAGCTTGCCGGTCTCGACGAAGCCGGGGTCGTCCTTGACCAGCGAGGACGCCATGTCGACCCGGAAGCCCGACACCCCGAGGCCGAGCCAGTGGGCCATGATCGCGCGCAGCGCGGCGCGGTTGGCGCGCGGGCCCTCGGCGTCCACCGACTGGCGCCAGGGCTCGTCCGGATTGCCGCGCGCGTAACCGAAGTTGAGCGCCGGCTGGCAGTCGAAGAAGTTCGGCCGGTACCAGCCGGTCCGCTCACCCGGGGAGGCGACGAAGCCGTCCACCGGCCGCTCCGACCAGATGTAGCGGTGGTCGGACGGGTCCTGCGCCGACGCGCGGAACCAGGGGTGCTGATCGGAGGTGTGGCCGGCGACGAGGTCCAGCAGCACCCGGATGCCCCTGCGGCGCGCCGCCTCGACGAGGGTGGCGAGGTCCTCGGTGGTGCCGTAGCGCGGGGCGGGGGTGAGGTAGTCGGCGACGTCGTACCCCGCGTCGCGGAACGGCGAGGCGAAGCACGGGTTCAGCCAGACCGTGTCCACGCCCAGCCAGGCGAGGTGGTCGAGGTGTTCGGTGATGCCCGCGAAGTCGCCGGTGCCGTCGCCGTCGGAGTCGGCGAAGGTCTGGGGGTATATCTGGTAGAGCACGGCGTCGGTCAGCCAGTCGGGGCCGGGGCGGGTCGAGGTCATGGGTGGATCCTCCTGCCGGGTGCCGGGGGGCTACCGATTCTCGTCGAATCCCGGCCGCCCCAACAGTCCGGCCCGGCCACTCCTGGACCGTCGCACGGTTCCCGGAAGCAGCGCCCGGCCCGACCGTGCGCCCTTCCGAGCCCCTTCCACTCCCCCGCGCCCCCGCCGCCCCCGTTCCCGCCCGGTGGCCCGGCCCGCCACAAACCGGGTCCGACCACCGGGTGGGTCCGTCATCGGGACGCACAGGCCTGCGTGAACGCCCGCGCCCGCCGGGTGATCTCGGCCCAGTCCCCGGCCGCGACCACCTCCGGCGCCACCACGTCCGTCCCGGCGCAGACCGCCAGCGCGCCGTGCGCCAGGAACTCCGCCGCGTTGCCCGTGTTGACGCCGCCGGAGGCGACCAGCGGGACGTCCGGGTACGGCCCGCGCAGGTCCTTGAAGTAGCCGGGGCCGAAGGCCCGGGCCGGGAAGATCTTCACGGCGGCGGCGCCGAGGTCGACCGCCTGGGCCACCTCGGTCGCGGTGAGCGCGCCGAGCACCACGGGGACCCCGGCCGCGTGCGCGGCGTGCGCCACGTCGGCGCGCAGACCGGGGGTGACCAGGAACGTCGCGCCGGCGGCGAGGCCGCTCCTGGCCTGCTCGGCGGTGAGCACCGTGCCGACGCCGACCCGGTGACCGGCCTGCGCCGCCTTCTCCAGATGGATCGTCACATCCGGTGTGGTGAAGGTGAATTCGGTCCAGGTGATGCCGCCATCCGCCAGTGCGGCGCAGAGCGCGGCGGCGTCCGGTATCCGGGGAGCGCGGACGACCGCGATCACCGGTTCGGCGGCGAGCGCGGTCCGCGTCCGCGCCACGACGGCCGCGTCGGGAGCCGTCCGGTGGCCCGGCCCCGGGCCGGCGGGGCTCGGGCTCACCGGACTCGCAGGGCTGACAGGGCTGACAGGGCTGGCAGGGCTCGGGTTCGCGGGATTCACAGGGCTTCCATCCATTCACTCGGATTCACGGACCACTCGACGTCATGACGGCCGGGCCTCATACGGCCTCCGCCCCCCGACCGGTCCGGCGCAGCGCCCGGCCGGGGCGCGCACCGGTGGTGCGGCCCTGCTCCACGACGGCGGTGCCGTTGACGTAGACGTGCTCGATGCCGACGGCGGGCCGCCGGGGCTGCTCGAAGGTGGCGGCGTCCTGGACCCGGTCGGGATCGAACAGGACCAGGTCGGCGTGGTACCCGGCGGCGATCCGCCCGCGCCGGTGCAGGCGCAGCCGGGCGGCCGGGCGGCCGGTCATCCGGGCGACCGCCTCCTCCAGCGTCAGGACGCCCAACTCCCGGACGTAGCGGGACAGGTAGCGCGGGAAGGTGCCCCAGGCACGCGGGTGCGGCCGGGCGCCGACGAGCAGCCCGTCGCTGCCGACGGTGTGCGCGCGGTGGCGCATGATCGCCCGGACGTTCTCCTCGTGGCCGACGTGCTGGAGGATGGTGGTGGCCAACCGGTCGCGGAGCAGCAGGTCGAGGAAGACCTCGGTGCCGCTGCGTCCCTGCTCGTCGGCGAGTTGGGCGACGGTCCGGCCGACGGCGTCGGCGAGTTCGGGGGTGCCGACGCCGGAGAGCTGGATGGTGGCCCAGTCGGTGACCACGCCGTGGCAACCGTCGCTGCCCTTCTCCTCCACCTCGTACCGGATCCGCTCGCGCGCGGCCGGGTCGACGAGCCGGGCCAGGGTGGCCTGCGGGCCGCCCTCGGTGGCCCAACCGGGCAGCAGGGCCGCCAGGGTGGTGGAACCGGGCAGGTAGGGGTAGCTGTCCAGGGTGAGGTCCACGCCGTCGCCGAGCGCGCGGTCGACCAGGTCCAGCAGTTCCCCGGCCCGGCCCTCGTTGACGCCGAAGTTCATCGTGGCGTGGGTGAGGTGCAGCGGGCAGCCGGACCGTCGGGCGATCTCGACCATCTCCGCGTACCCCTCCAACGCACCCGCGCCGTAAGAGCGTTGGTGCGGGGCGTGGAAACCGTCGTAGCCGGCGACGACCCGGCAGAGCTCGACCAGTTCCTCGGTCCCGGCGTACATGCCGGGCGTGTAGGTCAGGCCGCTGGACATGCCGACCGCGCCCTCGGCGAGGCCCTGCGCCAACAGCTCGCGCATCCGGTCGAGTTCGGCCTCGCTCGGGGCGCGGTTCTCCCAGCCCATGGCGAGCATCCGCAGCGAGCCGTGCGGCACCAGGTAGCAGGCGTTGACGGCGGGGCCGGTCCGGTCCAGCCGGTCCAGGTAGCCGCCGACGGTCCGCCAGTCCCAGTCGAAGCCGTCCGGGTCGCCGTTCCAGCCGGCGATCTGGCGGCGCAGCGCGGGCAGCGTGCGGTCGTCGACCGGTGCGTAGGACAGGCCGTCCTGGCCGAGGACCTCGCAGGTCACGCCCTGGGTGACCTTGGCCGGGTGCTCGGGTTCGCGCAGCAGGGCGAGGTCGGAGTGGGCGTGCATGTCGATGAAACCGGGGGCCAGTACCAGCCCGTCCGCGTCGACCACCCGGACCGCGCCGCCCGCCGCTGTTCCGGCGCCGGCGCCGGCGCCTGCCTCGGTGACCTCGACGATCGTCCCGTCGGCGATCCGCACGTCCGCCCGGTACCGCCCGGCGCCCGTGCCGTCGACGACCGTGGCACCCCGGAAGACCGTCGCGCCGGGAGCCCCCGCCCCGAGAGCCGTCACCCGGGCGTCAGCCGGTTCGCCGCCCATCAGAAGAACGTCCTGACCAGGCCGGTGACCTTCGGCTCGGCCGCCGAGGCGTCGTCCAGCACCGGAATCAGCGCCCACTTGTCGAAGGCGGTGCACGGGTGCGAGATCCCCAGCCGCAGCACGGCGCCGACCGGGGCGAGGTCGCCCGCGTCGCGCAGGAAGGCGTGCTGGTCGTTGAGCGCGGTGATCCGCGCCGCCGTGCCGGTCAGCTCGGCGCCGCCGCGCACCCGCTGCGGCTCCGGCAGGCCCTCGTCGAACGGCAGGTCGCGCTTGCCCGCGTCCAGCAGCGCCAGCTGCGGCTCCGGCCTGGACACCACCCGGGCCCAGCCGTGCAGGGCCGAGCGCAGCGCCCCGCCGTCGCGGCCGGCGCCGCGGGCGAGCGGCGAGATGCCCCGGTAGAAGCCGTCGTCGTGGGCCACGTACGCGCCCGAGCGCAGCACCACGAAGGCCTCCGGCAGCGCACCCAGCTCCTCGGCCACCAGGTCGAAGTAGGCGCTGCCGCCGGCCGTCACGATCGGCGCGGCGCCGTCCGCGTACCGGCCGGCGAGCCGCCCGTGCAGTTCGGCCAGCGACCGCAGGTAGCCGCGGACGGCGGCGAGGCCGCCCTCGCTCGCGTCGTGCGCCAGCGCGCCCTCGTAGCCGCCGATGCCGGCCAGCCGCAGGGTCGGCGCGTTGCGGACGGCCTCGGCGATCTCCACCGCCGCGTCGACGGTGCGCGCGCCGGTGCGCCCGCCCGGGCCGCCGAGTTCGACCAGCACCTCGACGGGGCGCCCGGTGTCGGCCGCGCGCAGCGCCCCGTCCATCAGCCGGACGCTGTCGACCGAGTCCACCCAGGAGGCGAAGGCGAAGTCCGGGTCGGCGGCCAGCTCACCGGCCAGCCAGCGCAGGCCCGCCGGGTCGAGCAGCGAGTTGGCGAGAAGCACCCGCCGCACACCGAAGGCGCGGGCGACCCGCAGCTGCGGCAGGTTGGCGAGGGTGATGCCGTGGCTGCCGGCGGCCAGCTGGTCCTGCCAGAGCGCGGGCGCCATGGTGGTCTTGCCGTGCGGGGCGAGTGCCACACCGGCGTCGGCGCACCAGCGGGCCATGGTGCGCAGATTGTGGTCGAGCGCGCCCGCGTCGAGGGTGAGCAGCGGGGTACCGAGGTCGGCGAGGGTGGGGCCGGTGGCCAGGTACTGGCGGACGGTCAGGCCCGCGGCGGCCGGTGGCAGCGCTTTGAACCGCCAGTCGAGCACTTCCTCGGCCAGCGCCGCCACCGCTCGGGTGTCGAGGCCGGGGCCGGTACCGCTGCTTGCGAAGGTCTGGTCCACCGTCTTCCTCCATCTGCCATGTTGCAACATGCGCAATGAGGGTTGCACATGCTGGCAGCACGGTTCTAGCATCGGCGCCGGACGAAGGTCAACGACAGCCGCCCGCCACCGGCGGGTCAGGCAGGCTCGCCACAGCACCCCCCACCCGGCCGGGCCGCAGCACTCCGAGGAGCCCAGCAGATGCCACGCCAGGACGCCGCCGTGAGCCCGGGCACCCCACAGCCCGACCGTCCGACGGTCGCCCAGTCCGCCCCGTCCGCCCCCGGCTCCGCCGCGCCCACCCCGCCGGCCGTCTGCGTGGGCGAGTCGATGGCCGTCCTCCTCCCGGACCGGCCCGGCCCCCTGGAGTCGGTGGAGACCTTCAGCCTCTCGGTCGGCGGCGCCGAGTCCAACGTGGCCGGCGCCCTGACCGCCCTGGGGGTGCCGAGCGCCTGGATCAGCCGGGTCGGCGACGACGGTTTCGGCCGCCGTCTGCTCGGCGAGCTGACCGCCCGCGGCGTGGACGTCTCCGCGGTCGCCGTCGACCCGCACCGCCCGACCGGCCTGTACCTCAAGGAGGTCGGCGGCAGCACCGGCCAGCGCCACGATCTCGGTCCTGGCCGCAGCCGGCTGCACTACCACCGGCGCGGCTCGGCCGCCGCCGCCCTCTCCCCCGCCCTGCTGGCCGACCCGGCCGCCACCCGGCTGCTGGACGGCGCCCGGCTGCTGCACCTGTCCGGCATCACCGCCGCCCTCTCCGACGACTGCCTCGCCCTGATCCGCGCTCTGCTCGCCGACCGCCGCCCCGGCCGGCTGGTCAGCTTCGACCTCAACTGGCGCCCCGCGCTCTGGCGCGAGCGCGACCCCTCGGTGCTGCCGCCCCTGCTGGACGCCGCCGACCTGCTGCTGCTGGGCGCCGACGAGGCCGAGACCGCCTTCGGCACCGGCGACCCGCAGGAGCTGCGCCGGCGCTTCCCCTCCCCCGCCACCGTGGTGGTCAAGGACGCCGCCCGGCTGGTCACCGCGATCGGGCGCGACGGCAGCGCGGTCGGCGAACCGGCGCTGGCGGTCGAGGTGGTCGAGGCGACCGGCGCCGGGGACGCCTTCGCCGCCGGCTACCTGGCCGGCACCGTCCGCGGCCTCGACCAGCGCCGCCGGCTGCGGCTGGGCCACCTGAGCGCCGCCTGCGCGCTGACCGCCCACGGCGACCAGGCCGAACTGCCGCCCGCCGCGGTGGTCGCCGCCCTGCTCGACGCCGCACCCGAGGACTGGGCGGCCACCCGGGTGTCGGCGGATGGCATCGTGTCTCCTGTCCTGTCCGCACCGACCACCCCCGCGCGCACCACGGAGACCACCGCCCCCGGGGGCGGTGCCGCCGACCCTCGACCGGCCGCCGCCCCGGCCCTTGGAGCACCATGAGCCAGACCGTCACCCGCGCCCTGCGCATCCTCGCCGAGCTCGGCGAGGGCGAGCGCTCCCTGGACCAGCTGGCCGAGGTGCTCGGCGTGCACAAGACGACCGTGCTGCGACTGCTCCAGTCCCTCGAAGAGGAACGATTCGTCTACCGGGACGCCGGCTACCGCTACCACCTGGGCGCCGGCCTCTTCGCCCTCTCCGGCCTCGCCCTGGAGCAGCGCGGGGTGCGCCGGATCGCCGCCCCGCACCTGGCGGAGCTGAACGCCGCCACCGGCCAGACCGTGCACCTGGCGGCATACGAAGGCGGCGAGGTGGTCTACATCGACAAGTACGACTCCCGCCACCCGGTGCGGATGTACTCGCGGATCGGCCTGCGCGCCGCCCTGCACAGCGCCGCGGTCTCCAAGGTCCTGCTCGCCGACCTGCCCGCGCCGGAGCGGCGCCGGGTGGTGGCCGGGATCGACTTCGTCCCGCACACCCCCCGCACCCTGGCCACCCCCGAAGCGCTGCTCGCGGAGCTGGAGAAGGTCGCCGCCCAGGGCTGGGCGCAGGACCATGCCGAGCACGAGGCGTTCATCAACTGCGTGGCCGCGCCGATCCGCGACGCCAGCGGCCGGGTGGTGGCCGCCGCCTCGATCTCCGTGCCGGACGTCGTCCTCCCGTACGAGCAGGTGCTGGAACTGCTGCCGCAGCTGCTCAGCACCACCCGGGCGATCTCCGCCGACTGCGGCCAGGCCCCGAACCACCCCTGAACCCGCCGACCCGCCGCACCCGCCGACCCGCTGACCCGCCGCACCCGCGACTCCCCCCGAACCCCCGCCCGCACCCCACCGAGGAAGCGAACCCGCATGAGCGACAAGACCGAGATCCGCACCGACGGCGCCCCCGCCCCGGCCTGGATGTTCTCCCAGGGCGTCCGCAAGGGCCCGATCCTCCAGGTCTCCGGCCAGGGCCCGCAGGACCCGGCCACCGGCGAGTACCTGTACCACGGCGACGTGAAGGCGCAGACGCGCCGCACGCTGGAGAACGTCAAGGCCATCGTCGAGGCGGGCGGCGCCACCATCGAGGACGTGGTGATGTTCCGGGTGTACCTCACCAAGCGCGCCGACTTCCCGCTGATGAACGAGGTCTACGCCGCGTTCATCGAGGAGAACGTCAAGCCGGGCGGCGTGAAGCCGTGCCGCACCACGATCTTCGTCGAGCTGCCGCAGGAGCCGATGCTGGTGGAGATCGACGCCCAGGCGGTCGTCGGCTGACCCCGCCGTCACCGCCGAAGGGCCCGGACCTCGCGTCCGGGCCCTTCGCGTTTCCCGCCCGCCCGGTGCCTTGCCCTGCCATCTCCCACGTCATTAGGTTAGGCTCACCTAACCAAAAGCCAGGCAGTCAGCCGGAGGTCCCGAACCCATGAGCCCGCACCCCCTCGACGCCGCGACCACCCCGGCCGACGGGACCACCCCGTCCGACGGGACCGCCGAAGCGACCGCCACCGAGCCGAGCGCCGCCGACCGGATCGGCAGCCTGCTCACCGCCGCCTCCTCGGTCGCCCTCCGGGCCGACGGCGAGCACCACGAACTCACCACCCCCGTCTCGGTGCACGGCTCCCGGCTGCGGCTGCGCGCCCCGCTCGACGCCCCGCTCACCGTCGCCGCCGCCCGCGACCAGGACGGCCTCGCCGTCGTGCTCGACCTCACCGACATCGCCCCGGTGGCCGTCCGCGACCGGGTCCGCGGCCGTCTCACGCTGGCCGGCCGGCTCCACCTCGCCCACCTCGCCGACGACGGCCTCAGCGTCCACCTCCGCCTGGACGTCGCCCACGCGGTGCTCTCCACCCCGTACGGCACCTCCGCGATCACCGGCGCCGACCTCGCGGCCGCCACCCCCGACCCGCTCGCCCGCTTCGAGGCCGGCCTGCTCACCCACCTGGCCGACGGCCACCGGGACGCCCTCGACCTGCTCACCCGGCTGGTCGACCCGGCACTGCTCGCCGCGGGGCCCGCCGTCCGCCCGCTCGCCCTCGACCGGTACGGCCTGGTGCTGCGCCTGGACCACCCGCACGGTCACCGCGACGTCCGCCTGGCCTTCCCCGAACCCGCCCGCGACGCCGACGAGTTCGGCCACCGGGTGCACCAACTGGTGACCGCCGCCGAACAGGCGCTCCCCACCCGCCGCCACTGAGGCACCGACGTCCGAGCCGGCTTCCACTGACGAATCGTCACATCACCACCGGCGCCGCTTCGTCGGAGCGCTCCGCCGCGTCCGCCAGGACGATCCGCCCCATCCGGGCGTACCGGTCGGGACGGCGGGCGCGCATCCACAGCGCCAGCCCGATCCCGCCCAGGAAGGTGCCGATCACCAGGAACGGGATCAGCCGGAACAGCAGCGTGCCGGCGGCCGCACCGGCGGCGGCGTCCCGGTTGACCACCAGCAGGACCACCACCCCCGCCATCGCCACCCCGCCGACCAGCGGCGCCACCAGCGTCCGGAACCAGTGCCCGGTCCCCGGATGACGGCCCAGCACGTGGAAGTAGCCGACCACCGCGAACGAGCAGAGCGTCTGCACGATCAGGATCGCCATCGTCCCGAGCAGCGCCAGCAGGGTGTACAGATGCGCGTACGGGTCCATCCCGGCCACCAGGAACCCGGCCACCAACGCCGCCGCGATCACCGACTGGACCAGCGAGGCGACGTGCGGCGAGCCGTGCCGGGGGTGGGTGCGCCCGAGCGCCCGGTGGATGAACCCCTCGCGCCCGATCGCGTACAGGTACCGGGCCGCGCACTGGTGGAAGGCCATCGCGCAGGCGAAGGAGCCGCTCACCACCAGCCACCGGAAGACCGTGACCGCCCAGCCGCCGAGGTGCGCGCCGAGCGGGTCGAAGAACAGGCTGTTGCCGTCCTTGCCGGGGACCAGGCCGCCCGCGACGTCCACCGCGTGCCGCACGCCGTTGCCGGAGACGATCGTCCAGGACACCAGGACGTAGAGGAGACCGACCCCGACCACCGAGATCAGCGTCGCCCTGGGCACCACCCGCCCGGGGTCACGGGACTCCTCCCCGTACATCGCGGTGGACTCGAAGCCGACCCACGAGCAGAACGCGAAGAACAGGCCCAGCCCGGCACCCCCGGTCCCCGTGCCGTGCACACCGCGGAAGGCGTTCAGCGGATCGAGCGCCTCCCCGACGATCCCGTCCGGTCCGCCGCCGGTGAACAGCACCGCCAGCGCGACGGCGCCCAGCACGGCGATCTCCAGCACCAGCGCCACCCCGAGCACCCGGGCGGTCAGGTGCAGGTCGAACCAGGCCATCACCGCGATCACCAGCAGCCCCAGCGCCGCGTACCAGCCCCAGGGCAGTTCCACCCCCAGTTGCGCGGCGACCAGCCCGCGCAGCGCGTACGCGAAGAAGCCGATCACCGCCGCCTCGAAGACGATGTACGCGAGCACCGCCAGCAGCCCCGAGGCCATCCCGACGACCCGGCCGAGTCCGTGCGAGATGTAGCCGTAGAACGCCCCGGCGGCGGTGATGTGACGGGCCATCGCCACGTAGCCGACCGAGAAGACGGTGAGCACCAGGGTCGCGAGGACGTACGCGGCGGGCGCGCCGGCGCCGTTGCCCTGGCCGACGACGATCGGGAGGTTGCCGGTCATCGCGGTGATCGGCGCGGCCGTGGCGACCGCCATGAACACCACGCCCGTCAGGCCGACCGAGTCGGCCTTCAGCCGCTCCACCCCCGGGTCCCCGACCGCGTTCCCGACCGCGTTCCCGCGCTGGATGGCCATCCGGCCCCCTTCACCCGCCGTGCCCGTGCCGCCCGCCGGACCGGTCGGGCGATGCCAACCCGACAGCATCGGGGCGCGGCGCACCAGCCCGCAACACAGGGTGACCCGGCGTCACCAGCACCGGGTTGACGCCCTGTTCGACCACCGCCCGCCCCGTTCGACCGAACCCGGGCCGAACCCGGGCCGAACCCGGGCCGGACGCCGAACCACGACCGACGAGGCCCGCCGGTCCACAACGGCGGCCGGCCCGGCCCGCGAGAGAGGTCTCGCGAGCCGGGCCGGCCGGACGGGCGTGTCCCGCGCCCGTCGGTCCGCTTGAGGTGCGGCGATCACCCGGTCGAGCGGTCACCCGACATGACCATTCCGGGAGAGTCGTTTCGCCCCGCACCCAGCGGTGGCGGGTGTGATCCGACCCGGGGGTCAGATCGAGACGCCGTGCGCCCGCAGGTAGGCGATCGGGTCGATGTCCGAGCCGTACTCCGAGCCGGTGCGGATCTCGAAGTGCAGGTGCGGGCCGGTCACGTTGCCGGTGGCACCGGAGAGGCCGATCTGCTGGCCGACGGTGACGGTCTGGCCGATCTTGACGCCGATCGAGGACAGGTGCGCGTACTGGGCGTACTTGCCGTCGGCGAGCTTGATCTCGACCTCGTTGCCGTAGGCGCCGCCGTTGCCGGCCTTCACCACGGTGCCGTTGGCGACGGCGCGCAGCGGGGTGCCGGTGGAGGCGACGAAGTCGGCGCCGGTGTGGTGACCGGAGGACCACATCGAGCCGGCCACGCCGTAGGCGGTGCCGAGCTTCGGGTTGGCCACCGGGGAGGTGTAGCCGGAAGTGGCGGCGACGACCGGGGTCGCGACCACCGGGGCGGTGAGCGGCTGGACGGCGGGCTTGCCGACCGGGACGGCCGGGGTGGTGGCCGGGGCGGCCGGCTTGGTGGCCGGAGCAGCCGGCTTGGTGGCCGGGGCGGCGTGCTTCGCGGCCGGAGCGGCCGACTTGGCGGCCGGGGCGGTGTGCTTCACGGCCGGCTTGGTGGCCGGAGCCACCTTGGTGCCGAGCGCGAGCTTCTGGCCCGGGAAGATGAGGTTCGGGTTGGCGCCGACGACCGAGCGGTTGTGCTCGTACAGCGCCTGCCAGCCACCGTCGACGTGCTTCGCGGCGGCGATCTTCGACAGGGTGTCCCCGCCGACGACCTTGTAGCTCTCCTCGACCGGGGCGGCCGGGGTGCTCTCAGCAGCCGGGGCGGCAGCCTGGGCGGCCGGAGCGGCGGGCTTCGCGGCCGGGACCTCGTGGGCCTGGGCGGTGACGGTGGTCACCAGCGGGAGGGCGAAGGCGGCACCGGTGACGGCGGTGGCGATGCCGATGCGAGCGGCGCGGGGCAGGGCGATACGACGAGCCTGTGCGGGCATGCGAAAGGTCCTCTCCGACGCCTGCGAGGTGAGCTGTCGGGTTCGGGCTGGAGTTGCCCGGCCGCCGATAAAGGCGGCTTCACCCCAAGCCGGACCGCGGGAAATACCGGTCCGGCGACTTACCTGTGGGTCCCCCGCTCCTGCCGTACAGAGTTCGTTGCGTACCACCGGGCAGCGGCAGGACTAGGCGTTCCACCCGGTGGCCACCCGGGCTGACGCCGGGCGGTCGCTGAACTAAAACTCATCCGTTCGGGTGAAGCAATGTCGATCTACGCGACCCGGGACCAAAGTCCGCATTGCCGTGACGCTCCGCTCGGAATGCATGCACAGTACGCACACAATCCATTGACGGTGCGCATGTGATCCGCAACCCTGCGCCCATATGAAAACCAGTACGTATGCGATCACTCACGGAGCGGCCACCACCCGACACACCCCCGGTGACCCTTGTCACGTGGGCCCCACGGGACGCACCATGGGCCGTGGCCACCTCCGAGGCCGGCACCCTGCGGTTGGGCACCGCGCAGGGTCGCTGGGTAGTTCTGGCAACGGTGCTCGGCTCCAGCATGGCGATGCTCGACGGGACCGTCGTGAACGTCGCACTGCCCCGGATCGGCGCCGATCTCGGCGCCCAACTCGACGCCCTGCAATGGACGCTCAACGCCTATCTGCTCACCCTGGCGGGCCTGATCCTGCTCGGCGGCGCACTGGGCGACCGCTACGGACGGCGCCGGATCTTCCTGCTCGGCGTGGTCTGGTTCGCCGCCGCCTCCGCGGCCTGCGCCGCCGCACCGAACATCCAGGTGCTGATCATCGCGCGCGCCGTGCAGGGAATCGGCGGCGCACTGCTCACCCCCGGCTCGCTGGCGATGCTCCAGGCGGTCTTCCACCCGGACGACCGTTCGGCGGCCGTCGGCCTCTGGTCGGGGTTCGGCGGGGTGTCGGCGGCGGTCGGCCCGCTGCTCGGCGGCTGGCTGGTGGACGGCCCCGGCTGGCGGTGGATCTTCCTGCTGAACCTGCCGCTGGCGGCACTGGTGGTGGCGGTGTCCGCCCGGCACGTACCGGAGAGCCGGGACGAGTCCGCGACCGGCCGATTCGACGTGCTCGGCGCGGTGCTGGCCGCCCTGGCGCTGGGCGCCGTCACCTACGCGCTGACCGCCGCCGGGAAGGGGCTGTCCCCCGTGGTCTGGGTCACCGGGGCGGCGGGCCTGCTGCTCGGATACGCCTTCATCGCCGTCGAGCGCCGCACCCCGGAGCCGATGCTACCGCTCGGCCTGTTCTCCTCGCGGTTGTTCACCGCCGTGAACCTGGTCACCCTCGCCGTCTACGCGGCGTTCAGCGGCGTCTTCTTCCTGCTCGTGGTGCAGCTGCAGATCGTCTCCGGCTTCTCCCCGCTGGTCTCCGGGCTGGCCCTGGTGCCGATCACCGTCATCATGCTGGTGCTGTCCGCCCGGGCCGGCCGGCTGGGCAAGCGGATCGGCCCCCGGCTGCCGCTCACCGTCGGCCCGATGCTCTGCGCGGTGGGCGTGCTGCTGATGCTGCGGATCGGTCCCGGCGCCTCGTACTGGACGGACGTGCTGCCCGCCGTCTCGGTGATGGGCTTCGGCATGGTGCTGCTGGTCGCACCGCTGACCGCCACCGTGCTGGCGGCGGTGGACGTGCGGCACGCGGGCATCGCCAGCGGGGTCAACAACGCCGCCGCCCGGGCGGCCGGCCTGCTGGCGGTCGCCGCGCTGCCCGCGCTGGCCGGCCTCAGCGGGGACGCCTACCGGGTGCCGCACGCCGTCGACTCAGCCTTCCGCACCGCGATGCTGATCTGTGCCGGGCTGCTGGTGGCCGGCGGGCTGACCGCGCTGCTCGCCGTCCACGGCAATGTGCTGGCCCCGGCGGACGAGCGCCCGGTGGCCGAACCGGACTGCCGCTACACCTGCCCCACCAACGGCCCGCCGCTCGACCCGGGGCACCCGGCCGCCGTCCCGGCCGAGCGCGGCGAGGGCCCCGCCGCCTCCTCGGCGACGGGACCCTGAGAAGAGCGCAGACGATCCGTCAGAGGATGTCGCCCGGCGCGTACTTGGCGGCCTCCGGGTACGCGGCCGCGACGGCCTCGATCCGGCGGACGACCTCGGCGACCTGCGCGCCGGCCGCACCGGTGAAGGACAGCCGGTCGGCCAGCAGCGCGTCCAGCGCGGCCCGGTCCAGCGGGATCCGCTCGTCGTTCGCCAGCCGGTCCAGCAGCTCGTTCTCCCGGGCGCCGGCCCGCATCGCGAGCGCCGAGGCGACGGCGTGCTCCTTGATGACCTCGTGCCCGGTCTCCCGGCCGACGCCCGCGCGCACCGCGCCCATCAGCACCTTGGTGGTGGCCAGGAACGGCAGGTAGCGGTCCAGCTCGGCCTCGATCACGGCCGGGAAGGCGCCGAACTCGTCGAGGACGGTCAGGAAGGTCTCCAGCAGGCCGTCGAAGGCGAAGAAGGCGTCCGGCAGCGCGACCCGGCGGACCACCGAGCAGGAGACGTCACCCTCGTTCCACTGGTCGCCGGCCAGCTCGCCGGTCATCGACGCGTAGCCGCGCAGGATCACGGCCAGGCCGTTGACGCGCTCGCAGGAGCGGGTGTTCATCTTGTGCGGCATCGCCGAGGAGCCGACCTGGCCCTCCTTGAAGCCCTCGGTCACCAGCTCGTGGCCGGCCATCAGGCGGATGGTCTTGGCCAGGCTGGACGGCGCGGCGGCCAGCTGGACGAGGGCGGTCAGCACCTCGAAGTCCAGCGAGCGCGGGTAGACCTGGCCCACGCTGGTGAGCACGTTGTCGAAGCCGAGGTGCGCGGCGACCCGGCGCTCCAGCTCGGCGAGCTTGTCGGTGTCGCCGCCGAGCAGGTCGAGCATGTCCTGGGCGGTGCCCACCGGGCCCTTGATCCCGCGCAGCGGGTAGCGGGCGATCAGCTCCTCCAGACGGCGGAAGGCGACCAGCAGCTCGTCCGCGATCGACGCGAAGCGCTTGCCCAGGGTGGTGGCCTGCGCGGCCACGTTGTGCGAGCGGCCGGCCATGACCAGCTCGGCGTGCTCGGCGGAGATCCGGCCCAGCCGGACCAGCACGGCGACGGTGCGGTCGCGCACGTGCTCCAGCGACTGCCGGATCTGCAGCTGCTCGACGTTCTCGGTCAGGTCCCGGGAGGTCATCCCCTTGTGGATCTGCTCGTGGCCGGCGAGGTCGCTGAACTCCTCGATCCGGGCCTTGACGTCGTGCCGGGTGACCCGCTCGCGGGCGGCGATGGAGGCGAGGTCGACCTGGTCGATCACCCGCTCGTAGTCGGCGACGGCGGTGGCGGGCACCTCGACACCGAGGTCCTGCTGGGCCTTCAGGACGGCGAGCCAGAGGTGGCGCTCAAGCACCACCTTGTGCTCGGGGGACCACAGCTGGGCCAGGGTCGCCGAGGCGTACCGGGAGGCCAGGACATTGGGGATCTGGGGCTTCGCGCTCACGCTTCGCAAGCCTAACAGCCGAGGTCAGCCGGAACGGCCCGGGCTCGGGTAGGCTGGGGCACTTGAGCCACCGTCAAATAGAGCCTCATGAACTCCTCACCGCAAGGATACCACACCCATGAACGGATCTCCAGCGGTTCCCCCTCGTCCGGCCGGAACGGACGCCCTCCTCGCCGAGGCGCTGCGCACCGAACAGGCCCGGCTGACCGGCCTCTACGCCCATCTGGACGCCGCCCGCGAGCGCGCCCGCCGGGCCCTCGCGGCGGCCGGCCGCGACGCCGGCCCGGGCGGCACCCACCAGGCCCGGCTGGAGCGCGAGCTGCGTGCCGCCGGGGCCGCCGGCCGGGCCGCCCGGCTGGAGGCCGTCGAGCGCGGCCTGTGCTTCGGCCGCCTGGACCACCGCGACGGCACCGTCCGCCACATCGGCCGGATCGGCCTCACCGACGAGCTGGACGAGACCTACGAGCCCGTGCTGGTCGACTGGCGCGCCCCCGCCGCCCGCCCGTTCTACACCGCCACCCCGGCCGACCCGGGCGATCTGGTCCGCCGCCGCCACCTGTACACCAGCGGCCGCACCCTGACCGGACTGGACGACGAGGCGCTCGACCTGGCCGGCCTGGACGAGGACGGCCGGCGCGGCCTGGTCGGCGAGGCGGCGCTGCTGGCCGCCCTCGACCGCGAGCGCACCGGCCGGATGGCCACCGTGGTCGCCACCATCCAGGCCGAGCAGGACCGGGTGATCCGCGCCCCGCTGCCCGGTGCCCTGGTCGTCCAGGGCGGCCCCGGCACCGGGAAGACGGTCACCGCCCTGCACCGCGCCGCCTATCTGCTCTACACCCACCGCGCGGTACTGGAGCGGCGCGGCGTCCTGGTGCTCGGCCCCAACCCGGCGTTCCTGCGCTACATCGACCAGGTGCTGCCCGCGCTCGGCGAGACCGAGGTGGTGCTGTGCACCGTCGGCGAGCTGTTCCCCGGTGTCCGGGCCACCGTCGAGGACGGGCCGGCCGCCGCGGTGGTCAAGGGCGGGCCGTGGATGGCGGACGTGGTGCGGCGCGCCGTCGAGGCCCACCAGCGGCTGCCCGCGGGCGACCTGCTGCTCGGCGAGCACCTGCGGCTGCCCCACCGGGTCTGCGCCGAGGCCAGGACGGCCGCGCGCGGACTGCGGGTGCCGCACAACCGGGCCCGCGGGTTCTTCCTGCGCACCCTGCTGGACGCCCTCGCGGTGGCGCAGGCGCTCTCCCTCGGCCGCCCGTACGACGACGAGGAGGCCCGCCACGCCCCGCGCGAGCTCTGGGAGCAGCCCGGGATCCGCGCCGAACTCGACTCCCTGTGGCCTGTTCTGACACCGCATCGGCTCGTCGACCGGCTGTTCTCCGACCCCGCCCTGCTGGCCGCCGCGGCCCCCGGTCTCTCCCCCGCACAGCGCGCCGCGGTGCAACGCCCGGCCGGCGCGCCGTGGACCACCGGGGACGTCCCGCTGCTCGACGAGGCGGCCGAACTCCTCGGCCAGGACGGCGCCGCGACCCGGGCCCGCTCCCGCGCCGCCGCACGGGCACTGGACGAGGAGCTGGCCTACGCCGAGGGCGTGCTCACCGTCACCGGCCAGCGGGAGGACGCCACCCTGGACGCCGGGCTGCTCGCCGAGCGCTTCCGCGACACCGGCCCGGACCTCACCACCGCCGAGCGCGCCGCCGCCGACCGCGAGTGGGCGTACGGGCACGTGGTGGTCGACGAGGCGCAGGAACTGTCCGCGATGGCCTGGCGCGCCGTGCTGCGCCGGGTGCCGACCCGCTCGCTGACCATCGTCGGCGACCTCGCCCAGACCGGTTCGCCGGCCGGGGCCCGCTCGTCCTGGGCCGAGATGCTGGACCGCGAACTGCCGGGCCGCTGGCGCGAGGAGCGGCTCACCGTCAACTACCGGACACCGGCCGCGATCATGGCACCGGCGGCGGCGGTGCTGCGCGCCCACTCCCCCGGCCAGGAACCGCCCGAGGCCGTCCGGCGGACCCCCGAGCGCCCGCGCCCGGTCCCCGTCCCGGACGGCGACTACGCCGCGGCCCTGGCCGCACTGCCCGCCGGCCCCGGCACCCTCGGGGTGATCGCCCCGGACGCCGTCGCCACCGCCCTGGGGGCGCTGACCGTCCGGGAGGCCAAGGGGCTGGAGTACGACGCGGTCGTCCTGGTCGACCCGGCCGGCCTGCTCGCCCAGGGCGCGGCGGACCTCTACGTCGCCCTCACCCGCGCGACCCGGCGCCTCACCCTGCTCCACCACACCCCGCTGCCGGCCGCCCTCGCGGGAACGGACGGTGCCCCGGGTCGCGCCGGGCCTACTGACGCCCGCTGAGCACCGGGAGGACGTGCAGGCAGATCGAGTGCAGCGCCGCACGCTGCTCGCCGCTGAGGCTCTCGAAGGCCTGGTGGGTGCGGCCCATCTCGCCGCGGATCCGCGCCAGGATCTCCCGGCCCTGCTCGCTGATGACCACGATCTTGACCCGTCGGTCGCCCGCCGAGGCCTCGCGGCGGGCCAGGCCCAGCGCCTCCAGCCGGTCGACGATGCCGGTCACGTTGGAGGCGTCACAGCCGAGCCGCCCGGCCAGCGCGCGCATCGGCACCGGCTCCTGGACGGCGCCGAGCGCCTTGGCCTGCGAGGAGGAGAGACCGTGCCGGGCCGCGGCGGCCGCGAAGTCCTGGAAGTACGCACCGCCGACGGCGGCCAGCGCCTCCATCAGCTCGGCGTTGGTCGGTACGGTCGTGGTCGTCGTCGAACCCATGAGGTCAGCCTACGACCGACTGCTTCAGTAACTCAAGATTTGAGCACGGCAAAGGTCCGGCGGCCAAACCGCCGGACCCGGGAGGCCGCCGCGCTCAGAGCACCAGCTGGTCGAACAGCCGCCGCAGCTCCGTCTCCGGATCGGCGGTCAGTCCGGTGTGCACCGGCCCCGGCTGCACCACCGCGCTGCGCGGGGCGGTGAGCCAGCGGAACCGCTGCCCCGGGCTGTCCGCCGCGGCCGGGCCGGCCTGCGGCCCGCCCGCGCAGACGGCCTCGATCCCCTGCAGCGCCCGCCGCACCGCGGACACGTCGGCGACCGGGTCCAGCGCCAGCAGCCGCGCCTGGTCGAGGTGGGTCCGCGCGGCCAGGTGGGAGCTCTGCCGGCAGTACAGCAGCACGCCCACGTTGACGCACTCGCCGCGCTCCACCCGGGGCACCGCCCGGATCACCGCGTACTCGTAGTCGTGCAGCTCGGCCCGGACCGGCGGCGCCGGATCGGCCGCCGCCGGGTCGGCGAGCCGCGACTCGGACAGACCGTGGCCGAACGGGTCGGACAGACGGAAGTCGGTCATGCGGACACCTCCGGAAGCCAGTCGCGCGGACCGGCCAGTCGCGCGGTCAGCTGGGCCCGGTACGCCGCGCGCACCGCCTCGGGCGAGTCGAACCCGGGCTCCTCCGCCAGCCAGACGTCCGGGATCTGCGCCACCGCCTCCTCGATCGCCGCCTCGGCCAGCGGGGCGAGCGCCTTGTCGGCCGCGAGCAGGTCCGGCTCCGCGCCCAGCAGCGCGTGGTCGGAGGCGTCGTACGGGCGGCGGATCCAGCCCGCGGCGCCCGCCCAGTGGTGGTGGAAGATCAGGCTCGCGCCGTGGTCGATCAGCCGCAGGCCGCCGGTGGCGACCAGCAGGTTGGGGTTGCGCCAGGAGCGGTCGACGTTGCCGATCAGCGCGTCGAACCAGAGCACCTGCCCGGCCAGCCCGGCGTCCACGTCGAAGCAGAGCGGGTCGAAGTTGAGCGCGCCGCTGACGAAGGCCATGCCCAGGTTGGTCCCGCCGCTGGCCCGCATCTGGTCCTGGATCTGCGGGTCCGGCTCGCTGCGGGCCAGCACCGGGTCCAGGTCGACGGTCACCAGCTCGGGCACCGGCAGGCCGAGCCGACGGCCGAGTTCACCGGCCAGCACCTCGGCGACCAGCGCCTTGCGGCCCTGGGCGGCACCGACCCACTTCAGGGCGTAGAGCCGCCGGTCATCGGCCTCGACCAGGCCCGGCATCGAGCCGCCTTCTCGCAGTGGCGTCACATAACGGACCGCCGTCACCTCGGGGAGCACGGCGGACAGCCTAGCGGGCATATGCACGGGGCGGGTGTCCCCCGGCGTGCTCGCCCGCCCGGGTCCTCCCGGTGGCAGCCCCGGCTGCTCCGTGCGAGTGTGGCGGACAGTAATCGGGGCACCCGACCACCACGGCCGGCAGCACTGTGCCGCGCCGTGCGGTACCGACCTGCACTGTGAGGGACGCACGATGGAACGAGCCCGGATCCTGATCGTGGGCGGCGGCTTCGCCGGACTGGAGTGCGCGCGCCGGCTGGAACGCAAGCTCTCCCCCGCGGAGGCGGAGATCTCCCTGGTCACCCCGTTCAGCTACCAGCTCTATCTGCCGCTGCTGCCGCACGTGGCGGCCGGTGTGCTCACCCCCCAGTCGGTGGCCGTCTCGCTGCGCCGCTCGCTGCGGCGCACCCACATCGTCCCCGGCGGCGCGATCGGCGTGGACCCGGCCTCCAAGGTCTGCGTGGTCCGCAAGATCACCGACGAGGTGGTGGCGCAGCGGTACGACTACCTGGTGCTGGCCCCCGGCAGCGTCACCCGCACCTTCGACATCCCCGGCCTGACCGACTACGCGCGCGGCATGAAGACGCTCGCCGAGGCGGCCTACGTCCGTGACCACGTGATCGCCCAGCTGGACCTCGCCTCGGCCACCCCGGACCAGAAGGAGCGCGAGTCCCGGCTGCAGTTCGTGGTGGTCGGCGGCGGCTACGCCGGCACCGAGACGGCCGCCTGCCTGCAGCGGCTCACCACGGCGGCCACCCACCGCTACCCGCGGCTGGACGCCCGGCAGGTCAAGTGGCACCTGATCGACATCGCGCCGAAGCTGATGCCCGAACTGGGCGACACCCTCGGCACCGCCGCCCTGGAGGTGCTGCGCGAGCGCGGCATCGAGGTGTCGCTGGGCGTCTCGGTGGCCGAGGTCGGCGCCGAGTCGGTCAAGTTCACCGACGGCCGGGTGCTGCCCTGCCGGACGCTGATCTGGACGGCCGGCGTCGCGGCCAGCCCGCTGATCGCCACCCTGGACGCCGAGACGGTGCGCGGGCGGATCGCGGTGACGGCGGAGATGCGGGTGCCGCAGTACGAGGGCGTCTTCGCGCTCGGCGACGCGGCCGCCGTGCCGGACCTCGCCAAGGGCGACGGCGCGGTCTGCCCGCCGACCGCCCAGCACTCGGCCCGCCAGGGCCGGGCGGTGGCCAACAACGTGATCGCGGCGCTGCGCAACCAGCCGCTGGAGCCGTACTACCACAAGGACCTGGGCCTGGTCGTGGACCTCGGTGGCAAGGACGCCGTCTCCAAGCCGGTCGGGGTGGAGCTGCGCGGCGTGCCGGCCCAGCTGGTGGCGCGCGGCTACCACCTGATGGCGATGCGCACCAATGTGGCGAAGTTCCGGGTCGGCGCCGGCTGGATGCTCAACGCGACCGCCGGGGACGACTTCGTGCGGACCGGCTTCCTCGCCCGCCAGCCCGCCCGGCTGCGCGACTTCGAGTACACCGATGCCTACCTGTCGAAGGACCAGGTCAGGGAGCACGCCCAGGCGCTGCTCGCCAAGGGCTGACCCGCCCCGGCCGGCCGCCCTCCCGACGTGACCACGCCGGGAGGGCGGCCGGCCGTCGGCGCCCCGGTCAGACCGGCCGCGACACCGTGCCGTCCGCGCCGGGCCCGGCGGTCCCGGCCGCCCCGCCCAGCACCGCCGCCAGGTCGTCGGCCAGCCGCCGGGCGTCCACCGGGTCGAGCCGCGCGACGGTGATCCGCAGCCCGGGCGGCGACTGCAGCCGGAAGCGCGCGCCGGGCGCCGCGACCCAGCCGCGCTGGACCAGCGCGGCGAGCGCGACGGCCTCGTCCGGCACCGGCACCCAGACGTTCAGCCCGCTCGCCCCGTGCGCCGCGATCCCCCGCTCGGCGAGCGCGCCGATCAGCGCCTCCCGGCGCGCCCGGTAGGCGGCGGCCACCCGGGCGACCGGCGCCGCGTCGGCGCGCCACAGCTCGGCCACCGTGTGCTGGAGCAGATGGCTGACCCATCCGGTCCCCAGCCGCTGGCGTCCGAGCACCCGTCCGACGGTGTCCGCGTCCCCGACCGCGACCGAGAGCCGCAGGTCCGGCCCGTACGCCTTGGCCGCCGAGCGCACCACGGCCCAGTGCGCCGACCCCGCGCCGGCCAGCGGGTGGTAGGGCTGGTCGACGATGCCCTGGCCGTGGTCGTCCTCGATCAGCAGCACGTCCGGACGGCCGGCCAGCACCGCGCGCAGTTCGGCGGCCCGCCCGGCGGTGAGGGCGGCGCCGGTCGGGTTCTGCGCCCGGCTGGTGACGACCACCGCCCGCGCGCCGGCCTCCAGCGCCTCGGTGAGCGGGCCGGGCAGCGGGCCCGCGTCGTCGAGCCTCACCGGCAGGGTGCGCAGGCCGAGCGCCGCCAGCAGGTCGAGCAGGCTGCCCCAGCCCGGGTCCTCGACGGCGACGGCGTCACCGGGGCGCAGCCGGGTGGCGAGGATCCGCTCGATGGTGTCCAGCGCGCCGGAGGCGACGGCGAGCGGCCCGGACGGCAGGCCGTCGGCGGCGAAGGCCGCGCCGGCCAGGGCGAGCAGCTCCGGCTCGGCGGCCGGGTCGCCGTAGCGGACCGGGGCGCGGCGGGCGGCCTCGGCGGCGGACGCGAGGGCGGCGGTGAGGTCGGGCAGCAGCGCCGGGTCGGGGTTGCCGTCGGAGAGGTCGCGGGCGTGCGCCGGGACGGGCAGGCGGAGCTGGTCGCGCGGGGTGTGGGCGGGGCGCGGGCGGATCCGGCTGCCCTTGCGGCCGGCGGTCTCGATCACACCGCGGTCGCGCAGCAGCCGGTAGGCGGCGGCCACCGTGTTGGGGTTGACGCCGAGCTCGGCGGCGAGGTCGCGCAGCGGCGGCAGTGGTGTCCCGGGGGCGAGGTGGCCGGTGCTGACGCCCCGCTCGACCTCGGCCGCGATATCGCTGGCACGCCGTCCGGTGATCCGATACTCTCCTAGCACAAAATGAATTATGCACTAGTACATAGAGGTTGTCATGTCGACCACGCCGAACGGTGACACGTCCTACCCGCGAACCCCGCGCACCACGCCCACCCGCTACAAGGACCGCGCCAGCTGGGAGCGTGAGGCGATCCACGCGGTCCTGGACGCCACCTACCTCTGCCACCTCGGCTTCGTGGCCGACGGGGCGCCGGTGGTGCTGCCCACCATCCACGCCCGGGTCGGCGACCGCCTCTACCTGCACGGCTCCACCGGCAGCCGGCCGCTGCGCGGGGCCAAGGGCGCGCAGGGCCTGCCGGTCTGCGTCACCGTCACCCTGGTCGACGCCCTGGTGCTGACCAAGTCGGCGTTCAACCACTCGGTCAACTTCCGCTCGGTGGTGGCCCACGGCACCGCGCACCAGGTCACCGACCCCGAGGAGCTGACGGTCGCGCTGGACGCCCTGGTCGACCAGGTGGTCCCGGGCCGCTCCGCCGAGGTGCGCCCGGCCAACGCCAAGGAACTGGCCGCCACCGCGGTGATCCGCCTGGACCTCGACGAGGTCTCCGCCAAGAGCAGGGCGGACCTCGCCCAGGACGACCCCGAGGACCTCGCCCTGCCGCACTGGGCCGGCGTCGTCCCGGTCACCACCGGCTACGGCGCGCCCGTGCCGGACGCCTCCACCGCCGTCCCGCTGCCCGCCAACCTCGCCGCGCTCACCGGCGCGCCCGACGCCTGACCGGAGGCCCCGATGCTGATCCGCCCCTGGGACCGCGGCGACGACGACGAGTGGCGCGCCTGGCTCGCCGAGGGCCGCGACTTCGGCCTGCTCGCCGCCAACGGCGGGCCGGGCCGCGGCCCCGTGCTCGTCCCCACCCACTTCCTGCTGGACGCCGACCGCGGCGAGATCCTGGTCCACCTGGCCGCCCCCAACCCGCTGCTGTCCGCCGTCCGGGCGGACCCGGAGGTCACCCTCGCGGTCACCGACGACTACGCCTACGCCCCCGGCCACTGGCGCGCCGCTCCCGGCACCCCGACCAGCCTCTACGCCTCCGTGCAGTTCCACGCCACCGCCGCGCTCGTCGAGGACGCGGCCGGCAAGGCCGAGATCCTCAACCGCCAGCTGGCCCACTTCCAGCCGGAGAGCCCCGGGTTCCGGGTGGCCCCGGGCGAGGGCGAGCTCGGCCGGCTGCTCCCGGGCCTGACCGGGCTGCGGCTGACGGTCCACGAGGTGCGCGCCAAGTTCAAGTACGACGACAAGAAGCCGGCCGCCGAGCAGTACGCCCTGGCCGAGCGGCTCGCCGAGCGCGCCCGCCCGCTGGACGCCGGCGCCCGCGCCCAGCTGCTGCGCCGCAACGCGCGCCGTACGGCGCGCACCGCACCCCCCGCGCCGGGGAACCGCTCCTCCAGCTGACGCCCCGTCACCCGTTCGGCTCAGCCACCGCGACGCGCACCCCCCGGCGCTGATCGAATGTGAGACGAACCCTGCCCGCTCGGCCGTGCGGACGGGACCGTCGACCCCGGGGAGCGCGCGTGTCCAGGACCCACACCCATCCGGCTTCCGGCGAGGCGCATCTCGGGCACGTCGTGTTCATCTCCGCCGCCGCCGCGATGGGCGGCTTCCTGTTCGGCTACGACAGCGCGGTGATCAACGGCGCGGTCACCGGCATCCAGAAGCACTTCCAGGTGGGCCACGGCACGACCGCGTTCGTGGTGGCCGTCGCACTGCTCGGCTCGGCCGCCGGCGCGGTGGCGGCCGGGCGCCTCGCCGACCACCTCGGCCGGGTGCGCACCATGCTGCTGGCCGCGTTCCTCTTCGCGGCCAGCGGCATCGGCTCGATGTTCCCGCCGAACATCGAGGTGCTGGCCACCTGGCGGGTGGTCGGCGGCGTGGCGATCGGCATCGCCTCGGTGATCGCCCCGACCTACATCGCCGAGGTCGCCCCGACCGCCTACCGGGGCCGGCTGGCCTCGTTCCAGCAGATGGCGATCGTGCTCGGCATCACCGTCTCCCAGCTCGCCAACTACGCGCTCAACCAGGCCGCCGGCGGCGAGTCCACCGGCCACCTCGGCGGCATCCAGGCCTGGCAGTGGATGCTCGGGGTGGAGGCGATCCCGGCGCTCGTCTACGGGCTGATGGCGCTGGCGATCCCGGAGTCGCCGCGCTACCTGATCGCCGACCACCGGGAGGAGCAGGCCCGCCGGGTGCTGCTGGAGGTCGAGGGCCAGGACGTCGACCTCGACGCCCGGGTGGCCGAGATCCGCGCGGTGCTGGAGTCCGCCCGCAAGCCGCGGCTCAAGGACCTGCTGGACGGCCGGCTCGGTCTGCTGCCGATCGTCTGGGTCGGCATCGGCGCCTCGGTGTTCCAGCAGTTCGTCGGCATCAACGTGATCTTCTACTACTCCTCCTTCCTGTGGCAGTCGGTCGGCATCAACGAGTCCAACTCGCTGCTGATCAGCCTCTCCACCTCGATCATCAACGTGATCGGCACGGTGGTCGCGATGGCCCTGGTCGACCGGATCGGCCGCAAGCCGCTCGCACTGGCCGGCTCGATCGGCATGGCCGCCGCGCTGGGCACCGCCGCCTGGGCGTTCTCCTACCGGGAGGGCACCGGCGACACCGCGACCCTGGACAACACCCACGCGGTGGTCGCGCTGGTCGCCGCGCACGTCTTCGTGTTCTGCTTCGCCTTCTCCTGGGGCGTGGTGGTCTGGGTTCTGCTCGGCGAGATGTTCCCCAACCGGATCCGCGCGCTCGCCCTGTCCGTCGCCGCCTCCGCCCAGTGGATCGCCAACTGGGCGATCACCGTCAGCTTCCCCGACCTCGCCGACTGGAACCTGTCGGCGACGTACGTCATCTACGCGGTCTTCGCACTGCTCTCCATCCCCTTCGTGGCCTTCTGCATCAAGGAGACCAAGGGCCGGGCCCTGGAGGAGATGGGCTGAGCCCGCCCCGGCCGCGCACCACCGGACCTCCCCGCACCACCGGACCTCCCCGTACCACCGGCCTCCGCACCACCGGCCCCCCGCACCACCGGCCCCCCGCACCACCGGCCCCCGACCCGCCGCCGCGCCCGGCGGCCCGTCCCCCGAGAGGAAGCCATGCCTGACCAGGGCGGCTCCCGGCAGAACGTGACCTTCCCGAGCAACGGCCGCGAGGCCCACGGCTACCTGGCCCGCCCGCCGCAGGGCGTCGGTCCCGGCCTGGTGGTGGTCCAGGAGTGGTGGGGCCTCACCCCGTACCTGGCCGGCGTGGCCGACCGGTTCGCCGCCGAGGGCTTCACCGTCCTCGCGCCGGACCTCTTCGGCGGCGCGACCACCCACGACAGCGCCGAGGCGGCCCGGCTCAAGCGCGCGCTGCCGGTCGAGGGGGCGGTGCGTGACCTGCGCGGCGCGGTCGACCTGCTGCTCGGCCTGGAGGGCGTGGTCGGCGACGCCGTCGGCGTGGTCGGCTTCTGCATGGGCGGCGGCTTCGCCCTGCTGCTGGCCGCCGCCGAGGGTGACCGGGTGGCCGCGGCGGTCCCCTTCTACGGCCTGCCGCCCGACCCGGACTTCGAGTACCGGGGCCTGACCGCCCATGTGCTCGGCCACTTCGGCGAGCACGACCGCTCGATCCCGATGGCCGCCGTGGACGAGGCCGCGATCCGGATCGGCGAGGCCACCGACGTCCGTCCGGAGATCCACTTCTACCCGGCCGGTCACGCCTTCATGAACGAGGAGAACCTGCTCGGCAGCTACGACCCGCTGCAGGCGGAGATCGCCTGGCGGCGCACCCTGACCTTCCTCTGGGGCCACCTCGGCTGACGCCCGCGGCCGTGCCCCGGCGGCCCGGAATATCGGATGGACACGGACGGTCCGCCCCGGCATAGTCACGAGGTGCAGAGCCAACCACCCCCTCCGCCCACCACCCGCCTCGCCTGGGCGAGCCGCAACTTCCGGATCCAGACGGCCGCCACCGTGGTCAGCGGCCTCGGCAACGCCGGCGCCCCGATCGCCATCGCCTTCGCCATCCTGGACAGCGGGGGCTCCACCGGCGATGTCGGCTACGTCACCGCCGCGCGGTTGCTGCCGACCGTCCTGCTGCTGGTGGTCGGCGGCGCCCTCGCCGACCGCCTGCCGCGCCACCACGTCATGGTCGCCGCCAACGTGTTCAGCGCCGTCTTCCAGGGTGCCCTCGCCCTCCTGGTACTGACCGGCGACCCCGCCCTCTGGCAGCTGATGCTGCTCTCCGCGGGTGCCGGCGCCGGCTACGCGTTCTACTCCCCCGCCGCCGGCGGCATGATCCTGGAGAGCGTCGCCCCCGAACACGCCGCCCGAGCCTTCTCGGTGTACCGGATGGGCTTCAACGGCTCGCAGATCGGCGGCGCCGCACTCGGCGGCGCGCTGACCGCCGCCGTCGGCGCCGGCTGGGTGCTCGCCCTGGATGCGGTCTGCTTCCTGGCCGCCGCCGCGCTGCGCTTCCTGCTGGAGCCGCAGGCCCCCACCGCCCCGGCCGGGGGCGGCGGCATGCTCCGCGACCTGCGCGAGGGCTGGCAGGAGTTCTCCTCCCGCCGCTGGCTCTGGGTGATCGTCCTGCAGTTCGCCGTGCTGGTCACCTGCGTCGGCGCGGTCGAGGCGGTGTACGGCCCGGCCGTCGCCAAGGAGCGGCTCGGCGGCGCCCGGGACTGGGGCCTGGCGATGGCGGCCTACGGCGTCGGCCTGGTCGTCTCGGGCGTACTGATGGCCCGCTGGCAGCCGCGCCGGATCCTGCTGGTCGGCAACTGGGGCGTCTTCCTGTTCGGCATGCCCGCGGTCGCCCTCGCGGCGTCCGCCCCGCTGCCGGTGCTCTGGGCGGCGATGTTCCTCTCAGGCGTCGGCGTCACCGTCTTCAGCGTCAACTGGATGATCGCGCTGCAGCAGGAGATCCCGCCGGAGGCGTTCTCCCGCGTCACCGCCTACGACGAACTGGGCTCGCTCTCGCTGGCACCGCTCGGCACCGCGCTCGCCGGCCCGGTCGCCGACCGGCTCGGTCTGTCCGGCGCGCTCTGGTCCTGCGCGGCGATCTCGCTGGTGCTCAGCGCCGCCGTGCTGCTGGAACCGGAGGTCCGCCGGCTCTCCCGGCGCCGGCCCGCCCCCGACCCGGAGCCCTCCGCCGACGCGCTCCCCACCCCGACCGTCACCGGCTGACACCGCCCGCACGCACCCCGTGCGCCCCTGTGTGCGCCCTCCGGCGGGAAACCGCCGGAGGGCGCGGCACGTCCGAGCAGGTGACGACGGATGAGACCAGGGGGACACCCGATGCCCAAGCCACTGCTGTTCCTGGACGTGGACGGCGTGCTCAACCCGGTCTGCCCCGGCCCCGAGGCCGACTTCGACGCCCACACCCTGTTCGGCTACACCGTGCTGCTCTCCGCCCGGCACGGCGCCTGGCTGCGCGAGCTCGCCCACACCTACGAACTCGTGTGGGCATCGACGTGGGAGGAGCATGCCAACACCCACATCGCCCCGGCGATCGGCCTGCCCGAGCTGCCCTTCGTCCGCTTCACCGGCTACCTCCCGCAGCCCGGCGACCCGCGCGTGCCGCTGATGGAACTGCTCTCCGCCCGCAAGTGGGCACCCCTGCTGCGGTACGCGGCCGGCCGCCCGTTCGCCTGGGTCGACGACGTCATCCCACCCCGGCTGGTCCGCAACTCGTTCTGGCGCCGCGACCGCGTGCTGCTGACGATCGACCCCGGCCAGGGCCTCGAACGCCACCACGTCGACCGGCTGCTGTCCGGCCCGCCGCGCCCCGGGCCGCTGCCCCGGGTCAGCCCGTGGGCAGCCAGCTGACGTGCCCGGCGAGCAGCGCGTACCCGACGAACGCCACCGTGTCGATCAGCGCGTGCGCCACCACCAGCGGCATCACCCGCCCCCACCGCCGGTAGAGCAGGCAGAACACCGCGCCCATCACCATGTTGCCGACCAGCCCCCCCGACCCCCTGGTACAGGTGGTACGAGCCGCGCAGCAGCGAGCTCGCCACCAGCTGCGCCGGCCACGACCAACCCAGCTGCCCCAGCCGGCGCAGCAGGTAGCCGAGGACGACGACCTCCTCCAGGATCGCGTTCTGCCAGGCCGACAGCAGCAGCACCGGGATCCGCCACCAGACGTCCGGCAACCCGGACGGGGCGACCGTCAGGTTGTAGCCGGCCGCCTGCGAGACCAGGTAGAGCGCCAGCCCCGAGCCGCCGATCGCCGCCGCGACGGCCGCGCCGCGGCCGAGGTCGGACAGCTTCCGCCGGAGGTCGAAGCCGAGCACCCGCAGCGCCGCGCCCTCGCGCACCAGCAGATAGCCGACGAGCGCGACCGGCATCAGCCCGCGCCCGATGTAGTAGAGCTGCCAGACCAGGTCCAGCCAGGGCCGGCCGGGGGCGCGCGAGCCGTTCAGGGTGGCCACCTGCTGGCCCAGCTTCACCGTCTCGGTGAGCGAGCCGGTGAAGCTGATCAGGGCGCTGATGCCGCTCGCCCCGAGCGAGAGGCCGAGGACGATCAGCAGCTCCGCCCCGAGCAGGCGGCGGGTCGGCTTCGCGGTCTCCGGTACGGTCGGGACGGTCGTCACGGGGGTGCTCCAGCACGGGCGGCGGACGGGCGGCGGACGGACGGCGCTCCGGCGCCGGCGGGCGGCCGTCGGCGGACCGGAGCGATCATCCTTCCACAGCGCGCCCGGCGGGCCCGGGGCCCTACCCCACCGGCCAGGTGTGCACCGGCTCGCCGCCGCGCATGTGCTCCATGTACCGCCGGGTCATCGCCGCCAGCGCGGCCGGCCGGTCCATCCCGTACTGCTCGCGCAGCCGGTGGAAGGTCGCGACCTGCCAGGACGCCCCGTTGACCCGGCGCAGGCAGCGCTGCTCGATGATGCCGAGGTAGCGGTCCCGGTCGGCCGGCTCCACGCCCCACGCGTCCAGGCCCTGGTAGGCCATCGGGAGCAGCTCGTTGAGCACCAGGTCGACGGCGGAAACGGTGGTCAGCCCGCCGCCGCGCCCGGCCCGGCCCTGCCGCGGCCACTGGAACACCGCGTCGACGCCGTACCGGGCCGCCTGCTGGAAGTTCTCGTCGGCCCGCTCGAACGGCAGCCTGGTCCAGATCGGCCGGGGCTGCTCGGCCAGCACCCGCACCACGCCGTAGTAGAACGCCGCGTTGGCGAGCGTGTCGGCCACGGTCGGCCCGGCGGGCAGCGACCGGTTCTCCACCCGCAGGTGCGGCACCCCGCCGCTGACGTCGTACACCGGCCGGTTCCAGCGGTAGATGGTGCCGTTGTGCAGCCGCATCTCGGCCAGCCGGGGCACGCCGCCGGAGGCCAGCACCTTGGCCGGGTCCTCGTCGTCGCAGATCGGCAGCAGCGCCGGGAAGTACCGCAGGTTCTCCTCGAACAGGTCGTACGCCGAGTCCACCCAGCGCTCGCCGAACCAGGTGATCGGGCGCACGCCCTGCGCCTTGAGCTCCGCCGAACGGGTGTCACAGGCCTGCTGGAAGAGCACCGGCCGGGTCTCCCGCCACAGCTCCCGCCCGAACAGGAAGGGCGAGTTGGCCCCGAGCGCGAGCTGTGGCCCGCAGATCGCCTGGGCGGCGTTCCACACCGAGGAGAACCGCTGCGGCGTCACCTGGAGGTGCAGCTGGAGCGAGGTCGCGGCGGCCTCGGCCACCATGGTGATCGACTCCAGCTGGAGGTGCTCGACGCCCTCGATGTCCAGCGTGATGTCCTCGCCGCGGGCGGCCAGGATCTGGTCGCTGAGCAGGCTGTAGCGCTGGTTGTGGGACATCGCGTCGAGCCCGGTGTGGTCGAGTTCCAGGGTCGGCAGGATGCCCACCATCACGATCCGCGCACCGGCCTCGGCGGCCCGCCGGTCGGCGTACTTCAGCCCGGTGTCGAGCTCCTCGCGCAGTTCCTCGAAGACGTGCCCGAAGAGCCGGTGCGGCGCGATGTTGACCTCGATGTTGAAGCGGCCGAGCTCGGTCTGGAAGTCGGCGGAGCCGATCGAGGTGAGCACCTGGGCGTTGTTCAGCAACGGCAGGCCCTGCTCGTCGGCGAGGTTGAGCTCGATCTCCACGCCCAGGACGCCCTTCGGGCGGTCGAAGCGGTCCTCGCGCAGCATCCGGCCGAGCGCGTCCAGGCAGGACTGGAGCTTGCGCCGGTACATCTGCCGGTCCGAAAGGTCCGCCCGGGTCGCCACGACCTTCTCGCCCATGGTCTCCTCCTCAAGAGCCGGCCGGCCCCCGACCGTGCAAGCATCATGCCCACCCCGAAGATCGATACCCGAAAGCTTCGATTGGCTTGCATTGCAAGGAAACTGATGCTGTTTCAGCTCATCTGCCGACTTGCCCGGGGCCACCGCCTGTGATAAACAGGTCACCCTGTGCACCTGTTCGAGTAGAATTCGCACTGCGCCACGGCCCGGCCGCCCATCGCCGCGAGATCCGGCGACGACGGCCGCGCCGGCACCGCGATCCTGCCCAACCGGACAAGGCCCAGGTCCCGTCACCGCCGACGCACCAGCCATGCCGGTATGCCGCACTCGCACGCCGATCTCGCACGGAGAGGCGACCTTGCCATGACTCTGCAGACCCCCCAGCCCCCGCCCAGTGCCCTGCGCGCGGTTCTCGCCGCGCTCGACTCGGAGACCGCGCTGCGCCAACCCGCCGCCGCCGCGCTGCGTCATCCGACCGGGCCGCTCCTCCCCGCGCACCCGCTCGCCGTCCACGTCCTGGAGGGGCCGCGGGCCGAACTCGCCGCCGCCCGGCGGACGGGGTGGCGCTTCCTCATCAAGGACGGCACCGAGGTGGCCGCCGCCGCCGAGGTGGTGCAGGGGGCGGAGGGCCACACCTTCTCCCACTTCACCGCCGGTCCGTACCTGGACTCCACGCTCCGGGCGCTGCGCGAGGCCTGGCAGCTCGCCCAGTCCGCGCGGTTCCGCTGCCAGCCGCGGCTGCTGACCTTCCCCGGTCAGTACGCGACGGCCCTGTGGCTGCACAGCCCGGACGGCGCCGCCGGCACCGACCTGCTGATCCCGCTGGCCCCGGCACCGATGGGCGTCACCGCGCACCGCGCCCACCCGGCCGTCGAGCTGCTGCCGCTGCTGGCCCGGACGCCGGTCGCCCGGACCGCGATCGACCCCCGTCCGCTGCTGCTCGGCGCGACGGACTCCGCCCGGCTCGCCTCCGGGGCGCACTGAGGGCCGGCCCGCGGAACCCCCGCCCGCCCCGTCCCGCGACCCGTCGCCCGACCCACCGTCACTCGGACGGGCGATCCGGACGGGTCATCCGGCATGGCCCTTCCGGGCCGTCCGCCGGATGGCCCGTCCGGTGCCGCCGACAGCCCCCGACCACCTGAACGGGTGATCTCTGCCCGGGGGTTGTGGCGCATGTCACGAAATCGCTGCGCGCGCGCCTCCGGATGCCGACACTGGGAACCAGCGTGGAAGGACCTCCTGTCCTACCCACATGAGCGCCGGTCCACACCTGGCCCGGCGCCCGGACAGAATCCGACCACCGCGGCGGCGCCCGCCGGCCACCGGCGACACCTCGTCACGGGGAGGATCGCAGAGCGAAGCGAGGGTACGCGTATGTGCCAGCACCGTCCTGAGTGCCCGTCGGCCGAGTCCGAGGACCGCGAGGCCGCCGTCCCGGTGGCCTGTCACCCGGAGCAGGGGTGGAGCCTGCTGTGCAACGGCGTCCTGCTGTTCGAGGACACCGGTGAGCTGCTGCCCGACGGCCGGGTGATCGCCCCGCGCCGCCCGGCCGCGAGCGCGGTCTGAGCCGCCCGCCGGGACGCCACGGGGAAACGGGCCGGACGGGCAGGGCCCCGGCGGACGGATCCGCCGGGGCCCTGCCGTGTGCCGTGTGTGCGCCCTGCCCGCGGGACGCCGTACGGCCTGCGCGTCAGACGCCGTACTCGTCCAGCGGCGGGCAGGAGCAGACCAGGTTGCGGTCGCCGTACGCGCCGTCGATGCGGCTGACCGGGGGCCAGTACTTGTCCGCCGGGTTCACGCCGGCCGGGAAGACCGCCTCCTGACGGGTGTAGCCGTGCGCCCAGTCGCCGGCCAGCTCGGCGGCGGTGTGCGGGGCGTTGTGCAGCGGGTTGTCCTCGGCCGCCCACTCGCCCGAACCGACCTTGTCGATCTCGGCCCGGATCTCGATCATCGCGTCGCAGAAGCGGTCGATCTCGTAGAGGTCCTCGGACTCGGTCGGCTCGATCATCAGCGTGCCGGCCACCGGGAAGGACATGGTCGGCGCGTGGAAACCGTAGTCGATCAGGCGCTTGGCGATGTCGTCCACCGTCACGCCGGTGTCCTTGGTGAGCGGGCGCAGGTCGATGATGCACTCGTGCGCCACCAGGCCGCCGGGGCCGGTGTAGAGCACCGGGAAGTGCGGCGCCAGCCGCTTGGCGATGTAGTTGGCGTTCAGCACCGCGACCTGGGTGGCGCGCTTGAGGCCCTCGCCGCCCATCAGCCGGACGTACGACCAGGAGATCGGCAGGATGCCCGCCGAACCCCACGGGGCGGCCGAGATCGGGCCGACACCGGTGGCCGGACCGGCCTCCGCCTGGAGCGGGTGGTTGGGCAGGTACGGCGCGAGGTGCTCGCGCACCGCCACCGGGCCGACGCCCGGGCCGCCACCGCCGTGCGGGATGCAGAAGGTCTTGTGCAGGTTCAGGTGCGAGACGTCCGCGCCGAACTTGCCCGGCTTGGCCAGGCCGACCAGCGCGTTCAGGTTGGCGCCGTCGACGTACACCTGGCCGCCGGCCTCGTGCACCAGGCCGCAGATCTCGGTGATCTGGGTCTCGTACACGCCGTGGGTGGACGGGTAGGTGACCATCAGCACGGCGAGGCTGTCGCGGTGCTGCTCGATCTTGGCCTTCAGGTCCTCGACGTCGACGTCGCCGTCGACCAGGGTCTTGACCACGACCACGCGCATGCCGGCCATCACCGCGGAGGCGGCGTTGGTGCCGTGCGCGGAGGACGGGATGAGGCAGACGTCGCGCTGGGTGTCGCCGTTGGCGTGGTGGTAGGCGCGCACGGCCAGCAGGCCGGCCAGCTCGCCCTGGGAGCCGGCGTTCGGCTGGATGGAGACGGCGTCGTAGCCGGTCACCTCGACCAGCTGCCGCTCCAGACCGCGGATCAGGGTGAGGAAGCCCTCGGCCTGGTCGACCGGGGCGAAGGGGTGCAGCTGGCCGAACTCCGGCCAGGTCACCGACTCCATCTCGGTGGTCGCGTTGAGCTTCATGGTGCAGGAGCCCAGCGGGATCATGCCGCGGTCCAGCGCGTAGTCCCGGTCCGACAGGCGGCGCAGGTAGCGCAGCATGGCGGTCTCCGAGCGGTGGCTGTGGAAGACCGGGTGGGTGAGGTACTCGTCCTCGCGCAGCAGCGCGGCGGGCAGCGCGTCGGCGCCCTCCGCGACCTCGACGCCCTCGACGCCGAACGCGGCCCAGACGCCCGCCAGGTGCTCACGGGTGGTGGTCTCGTCGGTGGAGACCGAGATCCGGTCCGCGCCGTCCTGGAAGACGTTGATGCCGTTGGCGCGGGCGGCGGCGGCGATCTCCGCGGCGCGGCCGGGGACCACCGCGGTGACGGTGTCGAAGAACTCGCCGTGCAGCAGCTCGACGCCGCCGGCCCGCAGGCCCTCGGCGAGCGCGGCCGCGTAGCGGTGGGTGCGGCGGGCGATGTCGGCCAGGCCGTCCGGGCCGTGGTAGACGGCGTACATCGAGGCCATCACGGCGAGCAGCACCTGGGCGGTGCAGATGTTGCTGGTGGCCTTCTCGCGGCGGATGTGCTGCTCGCGGGTCTGCAGGGCCAGCCGGTAGGCGCGGTTGCCGTCGGCGTCGACCGAGACGCCGACCAGGCGGCCGGGCAGCGAGCGGGCGTACTCGGCGCGCACCGCGAGGTAGCCGGCGTGCGGGCCGCCGAAGCCCATCGGCACGCCGAAGCGCTGGGAGGTGCCGCAGGCGATGTCGGCGCCGAGCTCGGCCGGCGACTTCAGCAGGGTGAGCGCGAGCAGGTCGGCGGCGACGGCGACGATCGCGCCCAGGCCGTGGGCCTGCTCGATCACCGGGGCGAGGTCGCGGACCACGCCGGTGGCGCCGGGGTACTGGAGCAGCACGCCGAAGACACCGCGCTCGGCGATCTCGGCCGGGATGCCCTCGGACAGGTCGGCGACGACCACCTCGACGCCGGTCGGCACGGCGCGGGTGTTGATCACCGCGACGGTCTGCGGCAGGGTCTCGGCGTCGACCAGGAAGACGCCGCCCTTGACCTTGGTGACGCGGCGGGCCAGCGCCATCGCCTCGGCGGCCGCGGTGCCCTCGTCCAGCAGGGAGGAGCCGGAGGTGGGCAGACCGGTCAGGTCGGAGACCAGGGTCTGGAAGTTGAGCAGCGCCTCCAGGCGGCCCTGCGAGATCTCCGGCTGGTACGGCGTGTACGCGGTGTACCAGGCCGGGTTCTCCATGACGTTGCGCAGGATCACCGGCGGGGTGAAGGTGCCGTAGTAGCCCAGGCCGATCATCGACGTGAGCACGGTGTTGCGGCCGGCCAGGTCGCGCAGCTCGGCGAGGACCTGGGCCTCGCTGCGCCCGGCGGGCAGGTCGAGCGCGGTGATCGAGCGGATGGCCTCGGGGACGGCGGCGGTGGCCAGCTCGTCCAGCGAGGCGTACCCGACCTGGGCCAGCATCTTCTCCTGCGCGGCGGCGTCGGGGCCGATGTGGCGGTTCTCGAAGGGGCTGGCCTGTTCGAGCTCGGTGAGGGTCGCGGGGGTGGTGGGGCGTCCCGAGTTCGGCTGGGCGTTCATGGTGGTCGAGGCCTCCTGGTCACGGACCGGCGGGGGTGCGCACGCCGGGCGCCTCGCCGCTGCGGACAACAGCGGAGCGGACCGGTCGGACGAACCCGACAGGCCTCCCCCTCTGTCATCGGGACCTGAGAGCTTCGCCCGCACGGAGCGCCGTGGGACGCCCCGCCGGCTTGCACCGTCGGTGAGGGTGGGGTCCGCCGGCTCCCTCGCCCGCGATCCTGCCCTGCTTTCCAGAGTGACCTATCCCGCACGGTACGGATGCCTGAGAGATTCCGGGGAGGAGTTGCTCCTTCGGCGCCACGACCAGCGGGTTCCGCTGTCGAGGACTCTCCCGAGCGGGCTCGGCGGTCGCGCCCAGGGTACCAGCGGGAGGCACCGCGATCACGGGTGCGTCAGGTCCTTCGACGACTTCACCGCTGTCAGCGGCCGTGCCCCGGTCGGCGCAGCCCCGGGCCCGTCCGGCCGCATCCCGCTCGCGTGCGCCCGTTTCATGGCTTTTGGTGTGAAGTGGCACTGTCCTGCGGGCGTTTCCGCGAGCCCACCGCACTGGAGGAAAAGAGTGCAGACCGACATCGACCCCCGGGACCTCATCGGCCACAAGGCGGTGGACCGCAACGGGGACAAGATCGGCACCATCGACGAGGTGTACCTGGACGACTCCACCGGCCGCCCCGAGTGGGCCGCCGTCCGGACCGGCATCTTCGGCCGGGACGCCTTCGTCCCGCTGACCACGAGCGAGTTCTCCGGCGACGAGCTGCGGGTGCCGTACGACAAGTCCCTGGTGAAGGAGTCGCCGGACTTCGGCGTGGGCCAGCACCTGTCGCCCGCCCAGGAGCTCCAGCTCTACCGCTACTACGGGCTGGACACCCCGGCGGAGGGGCGGCCGTCGGCGCCGGGCCAGGGCCCCTCGGAGAAGCCGGCCGACCTCGACTTCGGCACCACCGCGGACACCGGCACCACCGTCGCACCCACGAACCCGCCCGCCCCGAACGCGACGGGAGCCCCGGCCGGGACGGGCGCCCCGAACGCGACGGCCGCCACCAACGGAACGGGAGCGGTCAGCGGAACCGGCGCCTCACGCCCGGCCAAGCAGCTCACCTTCCACCGGGCGGCCGACCTCGACAAGCCGGCCGACGCCGCGCCGGAGACCCGCGCACGGACCTTCGCCGCTCCCCCGGCCGCGCCCACCGCGCCCCACCCCGCCACCGAGCCGCGGCCGCACCCCGCGCGGCGGCCCGAGACCGGCCCGGCCGCCTCCTCCCCCACCGGCCCGGTGGAGATCACCTGCCGCGAGGAGCGCCTGGACGTCACCACCGAGTGGCATGTGATCGGCACCGCGAAGCTGCGCAAGTACGTGACCAGCGAGCAGGTGGAGCGCCGGATCCCGGTGGTCCGCGAGCGGGTCCGGGTCGAACGGGTGCCGGTCGGCGAGGCCGAGCGGGCCACGCTCGACGAGAAGGAGATCGCCGAGGCGGTGGAGGAGGTCACCCTGCGCGAGGAGCGTCCGGTGGTCCGCAAGTACCTGGCGCCGGTCGAACGGGTCCGGCTGGTGGTCGAGCGGTACACCACTGAGGAGGTGATCCGCGAGGAGCTGCGGCGCGAGCAGGTCGAGGTCCACGACAACGCCGCGGCCACGGCGGCCTTCCCGAGTTCGCCGCCGCCCGCCGCCCCGGCCCCGGCCCGCCCCGTTCCGGACCGCCCGCTCGTCTGACGGCGGGCTCCCGCTCCCCCTTGCCGCAGGACCCCGGCCGCTCCCGGCCGGGGTCCTTCCTTTTTACCAAGGCTTAACCAATGAATATTTGACACACTGAAGTATCCCCCTGCATGGTTACTTCAGTTCATTCACTATGTACGGGAGGAAGCAACCGTGAGTGAGGCACCACAGCCCACCACCGCGGCCGAGAAGCAGAGCAGCGCCCGGGTCCTGCCGGCCCTCATCCTGGCGATGCTGTCGTTCAGCGTGGTGCAGACCGCGGTCGTCCCGATCCTGCCCTCGCTCGCCAAGGAACTGAGCGTCTCCGGCTCCAGCATCACCTGGCTGATGACGGCCAACCTGCTGTCGGCCGCCGTGCTGACCCCCCTGCTGGGCCGCTTCGGCGACCTCCGCGGCCGCAAGCCGATGCTGCTGATCTCGCTCGGCGGCCTGGTCGCGGGCTCCGCACTCGCGGTCTCCACCCACTCCTTCACCTGGCTGGTCGTCGCCCGCGTGCTGCAGGGCGCCGGCGGTGGCGTGCTGCCGCTCGCCATCAGCATCGTCCGCGACGAACTGCCCAAGCAGAAGGTCACCGGCGGCGTCGCCGCCATCAGCGCCTCGATGGGCGTCGGCAGCGGCCTCGGCCTGGTCGCCACCGGCCTGCTGCTGGAGCACTGGAGCTACAAGTCGATCTTCTGGATGGGCCTGGTCTTCGGCCTGATCGCGGTCGCCCTGGTCGCCCTGCGGGTGCCCACCGACCCGGTCACCGACAAGGACGGCGGCGCCGACCCGCTCGGCGCGATCGCCCTCGCCGGCTGGCTCTCCGCCCTGCTGGTCGCCGTCAGCCAGGGCAACCACTGGGGCTGGACCTCCACCAAGACCCTCGGCCTGTTCGCCGTCGCCGCCGTGGTCGCCCTGATCTGGGGAGTCATCGAGGTCAAGGTCGCGCACCCGCTGGTCGACATGAAGATGATGTCGCGCCCCGCCGTCGCCTTCACCAACCTGGCCGGCCTGCTGATCGGCTTCGGCATGTACGGCTCCTTCATGGTCATCAGCAACTTCGCCCAGACCCCGGAGAAGCTCGCCCACTACGGCTTCACCGCCACCGTGCTGCACGCCGGCGTGATGCTGCTGCCCTCCGCCCTCGGCTCGATGGTCGCCGCCCCGCTCGGCGCGCTGCTGATCGCCCGCCGCGGCCCGCGCCTGCCGCTGGTCCTCGGCGGCGTCCTCGGCGCCGTCTCGATGGCCTACCTGGCCCTGCGGCACAGCCACGAGGGCGACATCTACCTCTCCTCGGCGATCTTCGGCCTCGGCATCGGCCTCGCCTTCTCGGCGATGCCCGCCTACATCAACGGCGCCGTCCCGGCCGAGCAGAGCGGCATCGCCAACGGCATGAACGCCGTGCTGCGCACCGTCGGCGGCGCGATCGGCACCGCCGTCATGGCCGCCGTCCTCACCGGCGACACCATGAAGCTGCCGATCCCGGTCTCGCTGCCCACCCTGGACGCCTACCGGCACGCCTTCTGGACCGCCGCCGTGGTCTGCGTCGTGGCCGGCGCCGTCCCGTTCCTCATCCGCTCCGTCAAGCCGGTCGCCAGCGTGACCACCGGCGGCCCGGCGGCGGACCTGACCTCCGGCCGGGAGCCGGTGAAGACCGACGCCTGACGAGGCGTCCGGCCCCGCGCCCAGGGACAGGGCGCGGGGACCGGACCCGGACGGTCACCGAGGGCATCGCGACCGTCCGAGGCCCGGAACGCACGCGGCCCCACCCGGCCCCCTGCCGGGTGGGGCCGCTTCGCGTCCGGGCCGTCCCTAGGCGTCGTCCTCCCGCTCCTCCGTCGTGCCCGGCCATCCCTCGCGCAGCGGCAGCGGCCGGGCCGGCTCCAGCGCGGGATCCTCGACCACGAAGGTCCGCACCCGCCCCGGCCCGCTCCACGGCGTCTCGAAGCGCACCGTCACCCGCCCCACCCCGCTGCCCTGCACCCACCCCGGCCCGAGCTCCGCATGACGCACGTCCTGCCCCGGCAGCCAGCGCCGCACCGCCACGGCCTCCTCCTCGACCGCCTCCGGCTCCTCCTCCGCCCCGCCCCCGGCGGCCTCGGCCTCCTCCCGGACGGCCTGCGCGAACAGGTCCTCCTGGGTGTAGTCGGCCAACTGCGCCACGCCGACGCCCAGCAGCCGCACCCCGCCCGTGATGTCCACCTGCGAGGCCAGCCGCCGGGCGGTCTCGACGATCACCGCCTCCTCGTCCGTCGGGCCGCGCAGCGTCTCCGAGCGGGTCAGCGTGGAGAAGTCGAAACGCCGGACCTTCAGCACCACCGTCCGACCCGAGCGCCCCGCCCCGCGCAGCCGCCGCACACAGCGCAGCGCCAGCGTCTCCACCTCGCGCAGCACCCGGTCCCGGTCCGCCAGGTCCACCTCGAAGGTGTCCTCCACCGAGACCGACTTGGCGTCCTGGTCCGCCACCACCGGCCGGTCGTCCAGGCCTATCGACATCTGGTGGACACCGGCCCCGTGCGCCCTGCCCAGCAGCTGCACCAGCTCCGGCTCCCCCGCCTCGGCGAGCTCGGCCACCGTGTTCAGCCCCGCCCGGCGCAGCACCTGCTCGGTGGCCGGGCCGATCCCCGGCAGCGCCCGCACCGGCATCGGCCCCAGCACCGCCCGCTCCCGCCCCGGCTCGATCAGCACCAGCCCGTCCGGCTTGGCCTGCTCGGAGGCGATCTTGGCCATCAGCTTCGAGCCCGCCGCCCCGACCGAGGCGGTCAGCCCGGTGCGCCGCTCGATGTCCGCCCGCAGGTCCTCCGCCAGCGCCAGCACCAGCCGCTCCCCCGTCCCGTGCTCCGCCTCGGCCAGCACCGGGCCGTACGGACCGGCCTCCAGGTCGACGAAGGCCTCGTCCAGGCTCAGCGGCTGCACCAGCGGCGACAGCTCCCGCAGCAGCGCCATCACCAGCTCGCTCACCTGCCGGTACGCCTCGAAACGGCCGGCCAGGAAGGCCGCGTTCGGGCAGAGCCGGCGCGCCTGCGCCATCGGCATCGCCGAGTGCACCCCGAACCGCCGCGCCTCGTAGGAGGCGGTCGACACCACCCCGCGCCCGCCCAGCCCGCCGACGATCACCGGCTTGCCGCGCAGGCTCGGCTTGGCCGCCTGCTCCACCGACGCGAAGAAGGCGTCCATGTCGAGGTGGATGATGCTCGGCAGTGACCGCACCCGCCGATCATGCCCCACGGGTCCGACAACGCCGCCGAACCCGGCCGCCCGCTCAGCGCGCCGACCGCTCCGGGCCCGCGTCCGCCAGCGCCTGCGGTATGCCCGGCTCGCGCGGGCCGAGGAACAGCGGGTCCGGCCGCAGCCAGGCGTTCAGCGCCGCCTTCCCGGCCCCCGGGATCTCCCGGAACCCGCCGTACAGCCAGGTCGCGTCCCGCACCTCCGGCACCCCCACCGCGTAGGAGTCGATGCCCGCCGCCTCGCACAGCGCCAGCGCCCGCCGGACGTGGAAGTCCTGGCTGACCAGCACCGCCCGGTCCACCCCGAAGATCCGGTGCGCCCGGGTGCAGGAGTCCCAGGTGTCGAACCCCGCGTAGTCGCCGACCACCCGCACCTCCGGCACCCCGTGCTCGATCAGGTACCCCCGCATCGCGTCGGTCTCGTCGTAGCTCGTCCGGCCGTTGTCGCCGGTCACCAGGATCGCCTGGACCTTCCCCGTGCCGTACAGCTCCACCGCCGCGTCCAGCCGGTGCGCCAGGTACGGCGAGGGCTTGCCGTCGAACAGGCCGGCGCCGAACACCACCGCCACCGGCGCCGGGGGCGCGCTCGCCACCGTGCCGACCCGGTCCCCCGCCGCGAGCCACAGCCAGGCGCTCGGGGCGAGCGCCAGCGAGCAGCCGAACGTCACCAGCTGGAACAGCCTCCGCTGCACCGGCCGCCGGCGCAGCCGCAGACCGAGCCGCACCGCCCTGCGCGCCACCAGACCGGGGATCCCGTCACCGAACCGCCGCACATGCCCTCCCTCGTCCCGGCTCACCGGGCACGACGACGCCGTGGGCCCGGACGGTTCCCCGTCCGGGCCCACGGCGTGGCTCGAAGTCCTTGAGGCGTGTCCTAGACGGCCCGGTTGCGCCGCTGCGCCAGCTCGTCCGCCGGATCCTGGCCGACCACCGTCTCGCCGGTGTCGGTGCGCTCCCCGTGCAGCCGCACCAGGGTCAGCTCCAGCTCCCGCCAGACCGCTCCGACCGCGATCCCGAAGACCCCCTGGCCGCCCTTCATCAGGTCGACCACCTGCTGGGGCGTCGTGCACTCGTACACCGTCGCGCCGTCGCACATCAGCGTCAGCCCGGCCAGGTCGGCGATCTCGGCGGCCTGCAGATGGGCGACCGCCACCCGGATGTTCTGCAGCGAGACGCCGGCGTCCAGCAGCCGCTTGACGATCTTCAGCAGCAGGATGTCGCGGAAGCCGTAGAGCCGCTGGCTGCTCGCCGGGTACACCGAACGGACGCTGGGCTCCAGCAGGCCGGTGCGGGCCCAGTAGTCCAGCTGGCGGTAGGTGATCCCGGCCGCCGCGCAGGCGGTCGGGCCCCGGTAGCCGATCAGCTCGGACGTCGGCGAGAACCGCTCCAGGGCCGGCTGGCCGGGCTGTACCGCCGGGAACCGCCCCACCCGCGGCAGCTCCACCGTCCGGGGCAGTTCGGTCACCGTTCGGGTGGTGCGCGGCAGATGTACGGCGCACAGGCCTCCCGTGGCCACTTCATCGCCAGTGCCGGTCATGCCTACCTCCGTCCACTCGTGCTGCGGGCAACCCAGACCGCGGGCGTCGGGCACCCGGGCAGCTCCTCCTGACGGTAGGCAGTCCCCCATGGCCCGTCAACGATCGCCACGCCGGGCCGAACAGACCACGTCACCCAGGAGAGTGGTTTTTCGTGCCCCTAGTGTGGGTAGGGGGAGGCATTTTGGCAAAACAGCCCCACCGCTTACGGCACTTCGGCCTTCCGGCCGGCTTCCGCAGCGCCCCCAGGCCGCCCCGCGCCCTACTGCGGGCCGCCCCCGCCGAAGTCCTCCGGCGACACCTGGTCGAGGAACTCGCGGAACTTCTCGACCTCGTCCTCCTGCTCGTCCGGGATCGCGATGCCCGCCTCCGCGAGCACCTCCTCGCTCCCGTAGATGGGCGTGCCGGTGCGCAGCGCCAGCGCTATCGCGTCGGACGGCCGGGCGCTCACCTCCACCCCGCCGGCGAAGACCAGCTCGGCGTAGAAGACGCCCTCGCGCAGATCGGTGATCCGGACCTCGGTGAGCTGCTGGCCGAGCGCCTCCAGGACGTCCTTGAACAGGTCGTGCGTCAGCGGGCGCACCGGCGTCATGCCCTGCTGGGCGAAGGCGATCGCGGTCGCCTCGCCGGGGCCGATCCAGATCGGCAGGTAGCGGTCGCCCCCGACCTCCCGGAGCAGCACGATCGGCTGGTTGGAAGGCATCTCCACCCGGACACCCACGACGTCGAGCTCATTCACACAGGCAACCCTATGGCTCCCGACCCGGATATGAAAGCGCAGCGCCGACGCCGCTGGTCAGCGGGGTGGGCACGAAGGGGCGGCCGCTACGAACGGATCCGCAGGCCGGCCTGGACCATCGCGGCGTGCAGCCGGACGGACAGCGTCGCGAGCTCCCGGGCGGTGGCCTCGGCGTGCGCCCGGGTCTGCGGGTTGCGGTGCCGCCGCAGCGGCGCCACCACCTGCTCGACCAGGGTGACCTCCCGGTCCGCGGCGGCCTTCATGGCCCGCAGGTGGCGCGGTTCGAGCCCGTACCGGCCGAGTTCGGCAACCAGCCGGGCGACCTGCAGCGCCTCGCCGTCGTAGCCGCCGTCCGGCCCGGGAGCGACCAGTCCGTAGGACTCCCACTCGGCCAGCTCGGCCTCACCGGCCTCGGCGGCCGCCAGCAGCTCGGCCCGGCCCAGCCGGACCCCGGCGGAGGCCTCGACCGAGGCGGTCAGCTCCCGGTCCGCCTCCTCCAGCGGCCCGGGCCGGGTGTCCGCGGCCCCGGGCAGCGCCGGTGGGCTCTCGCCGCGCTCGATCGCGTCGAGGTGCTCGCGGATCACCCGCAGCGGCAGGTAGTGGTCGCGCTGCATCCGCAGCACGTAGGCCAGCCGCTCGACGTCGGCCGGGCTGAACTTGCGGTACCCCGAGGGCGTGCGCTGCGGCTCGACCAGCCCCTCCGCCTCCAGGAAGCGGATCTTGGAGATGGTGACCTCGGGGAAGTCGTCGCGCAGGAAGGCCAGCACGGCGCCGATGCTCAACAGCTCGTCACCGCCGCGCCGCCGCCCGGCGGGCCGGTCCGGCCGGACCGGCTGCCTGGGGGCCGCGACCACCCCCCGCGCGCCCTGGTCCGGCCGGGGGCCGGACGACGCGGGGGTGGCCGCCCCGAGAGGAGAGGACGTGCTGTTCGGACTCACTCGGGCTCCTGCCGACGTTGGTTTCAGTACCCCCGGTTGTGGCTGGCGAAGAAGACCAGCCGGTACTTCCCGATCTGCACCTCGTCGCCGTTGTTCAGGGCGACCTCGTCGATCCGCTCCCGGTTGACGTAGGTGCCGTTGAGGCTGCCGACGTCGGCGACGGTGAAGCCGCCGCCCGGCGTCCGGCGGAACTCCACGTGCTTGCGGGAGACCGTGACGTCGTCCAGGAAGATGTCGCCCTGCGGGTGACGGCCGGCCGTCGTCTTGTCGGAGTCCAGCAGGAACCGGCTGCCCGAGTTCGGGCCGCGCTGGACGATCAGCAGGGCCGAGCCCGGGGGCAGGGCGTCGATCGCGGCCAGCACCTCGGCCGAGAGCGCCGGCGTGCCGGTCCCGGTCGTGGTGTTGGGGTCGTAGGACTCCAGGCCGGAGATCGAGATGGTCGAGGTGGTCTCGGCCGCCCCCTCGGGCAGCAGCCCGCCGCGCAGCGCCGTGCCGCAGTTGGAACAGAACCGGGCCGAGGCCGGGTTCTGGTTGCCGCACCTGGGGCACGGAGTGGGGCCAGCCATGTTCACAGCCTCCTGGCGCGGCACACCCGACGGGTTGTGCCCGGCGTACGGGTCCGGGGCAAACCCTCCACCAGAGGTTGAGGGTCCTGTCGGGAAACCTATGCGCGGGGCGCCGGAGGGGTCAACCGACGCGCCGTAGCCCGCCTGATTCCCCGCGTACTGGGCACCGTCCCGGAACAGCGGACGCTCGGCGTACTCCGCGCCCTCGGGGGCGGAGCGCATGCCCGGCACGGCGGGCTCGTCGTCCCGGCGGTGCAGCGCGGTGGGCGCCTCCGCCGCGGCCGCGTTGCGGCCCTTGTTACGACCGAACAACTTCGAGAAGAAACTCACGGGCGAATCCCCTTGCGTGTGACAGACCCGCCCGTGGGGCAGGGTGAGAACCTCGGACAGGATGCGGGCCCGGTCGTGAATCGGGCCGGCTGGAGCGGCGCTCCGAACGTGACAGTCACTTCGGAGCCGGTTTGGCGTACTGCGGCGTCTTCGGATCGACGATGGCGTCGACGACCACCTTCTGCTGCGGGGAGATCGTCGCGCGAGCCTGGTGGCTCTCCAGGGTACGGACCACGCCCCCCGGAATGTTCAACGCGGGCGTGAGGTCCTGCGGGTTCCCCACGACGGTGAAGCGGTAGGGCGCCGAGACCTTCTTGCCGTCGATCTGCACACCGCCGCCGGACACGTCCGTGAAGTAGGTGTTGACCACCACGCGCACATCGTTGATCTGAATCGCCTCCGCCCCCGCCGCTCGGAGTTCCTGCAGGGTGTCCAGCAGCATATCCGCCTTCACCTGCCCTTGGGGATCATCGACCGTCAGTACGATGCCCGGACCGGTGGCCCGGACGGTCCCGGCGAGGACGCCGAGCTCCGTCGCCTTCTTCCTGGTCTGCTCCTGGGCCTCCTTGGCCTGGTTGGAGCTGTTCTCCAACTTGGCCAGGGACTGCTCCAACTCCGCCTTCTCCTGCTGGAGACGCTGCTGACGGCTGTCCAGTTCGTCGAGGATGCGGACCAGGTCCTCCTGGCGCGCGCCACGCAACTGGCTGTGGTGGTCGTTGGTCGAGCGGACCTGGATCGCCAGGCCCAGGCCGAGCGAGAACAGCAGCAGGGCCACCACCAGCTGACCGCGCGACAGCCGCGGCGGCCACAGCGCGGCCATCAGCCGGCGCCGCCCGGCGTGCCGGTCGACGGTGTGGGCGGACACCGACATCGGAGCGTGCTCGGGCTCCTCCAGGTCCTCCTCGGGCTCCGGCTCCTCCTCGGGTTCCGGCGCCACGGCGTCCGACCCGGCGACCAGGACGGGCGTCCGTGCCGTCACCTCCGGCGCACGCGCGGGCGCGGGCGTCACCCCGGGGGCGCGCCCGGAACCGGACGGAACGACCACGGCCTCGGGCTCGACCGCGGCCACGGGCTCGACCTCGGGCTCGACCACCGGCTCGGTGGGCGCGCCCACCGCCTCGACCTCGGACCTTTCCCCTCGCTTCTCGTCCTGCACGACTTCTCCCGCCGATCCGTCCACTTTCTCCTCCGCCGCGCGCCCGCGGTCCGGCTCAGGCACGGAAGACATGGCGCCGGATCGCCGCGGCGTTGGAGAAGATGCGGATGCCGAGCACGACGACCACGCCCGTGGACAGCTGCGAGCCGACGCCCAACTGGTCCCCGAGGAAGACGATCAGCGCAGCCACCACCACGTTCGAGAGGAACGAGACGAAGAACACCTTGTCGTCGAAGATCCCGTCCAGCATCGCGCGGACGCCGCCGAACACCGCGTCCAGTGCCGCCACCACCGCGATCGGCAGGTAGGGCACCACGGCGTCGGGCACCTCGGGCTGGACGAAGAGTCCGACGACGACCCCGATCACGAGACCCAGTACGGCAATCACGGTGTAGCGGCTCCTGTCGCTGCGGCGGGCGACCCGGTGGTCGCGGTGGGCGGGTGGGAGGTGGTGGTTCTGGTGGGCGGGGCACTCGGCGAGCGCTTGCCGCTCGCCTTCGGCGACGGCGACGCCTCGGCGGACGGGCTGCCCGTCGACGGCGCGCCGGCCGTGGGGCTCCCGCTCGGGGCTCCGGTCCCGCTCGCGCCCGGACTCGCGCTCGGACTCGCGGAACCGCTCGCGCCCGCGCTCGGCGAGGCCTCGGGGGTGGCGGGCTGGACGGACCGCAGCGTGACGCCGACGGCCGCGGGAAGCGTGAGGCTCTTCTGCGGCGAGATGGTCGACTTGATGCCGTACTTCTCCTGCAGCAGCCGGAGGTACTGACCGGCCATGGCGTTCTCGAAGGCGCTCACCATCCGCGGCCCGTCCCCGAGCGCCTGCACCGTGTAGGGCGGCACCAGCGGCCGGTTGTCCACCAGCACGGCCTCACCGGCCGCGCGGATCGCCGAGAGCGCGGTGAGCCGCTGGCCGTTGATCGAGACGGCCTCCGCGCCCGAGGCCCAGAGTCCGTTCACCACCAGCTGCAGATCGCGGTCGCGCAGCCGCCCGCTGTTGGAGAAGCCCTGCCCGGCGCGCGGGTCGACGTTCCCGCCCCCGCCGGTGCCGGCCGCGTCCTCCACCACCAGCTTCACGCCCGGCCCGGTCACCTCACCGAGGCCCACCGCGCCGACCACCGCCGCCGCGTCGGTGTCGCCCGAGGCGAGCGCCTGCTGCTGGGTCGTCTCGACCTTCCGACGCAGGTCCTGGACCTGCTGCTGGAGGCGGTCGGCCGAACCGTTGGCGTCGTTGATCCGGTGGATCAGCGCGTCGCGCTCCTTGGCCAGCGTCGGCTCCGCCTTGTGCGCGTTCACCGCCCCGACCGTGACGACCGCGCCGACGAGCGCCAGTCCCGCCCCCAGCGTCAGCGCCCCGCGCAGGGTCCCTGGTATCCGGTACGGGCCGTCCCCGCCCCGCGCGGCCGCCGCCTCGGCGTAGCCCTCGTCCAGGCTGTGGTCCATCACATTGGTCAGCAGGGACATCGAGGCATCCGGACGGCTGAACCGTCCACTACTGGCACCCTGCCCCGGCGTCGCTGACATGGGGACCATCGTCCCATGTCGCGCGAGGGCCCGGCGCACGCCCCCTGACCTGCATACATGCCAAACCCGGCGGACCATGACCAACCGCCCGAAACGGACAGTGGGGCGGGACGGCCACCGCCGTCCCGCCCCGCCGCGGGCTCACCGCCCGGCGCTGTCGACCACCGCCGCCCACTCGTCGAGCAGGGCCTCGCTCGCCGCGTCGTCCGGGCCCTCGGCCCACAGGTGGGTGACCGCCTCGGCCGGGTCCGGCAGGACCAGCGTCCAGCGCCCGTCCGTCTCCACCACCCGGACGCCGTCGGTGGTGTCGAGCCGCCGGCTGCCGGCCGCCTCCACCACCGAACGCATCACCATGCCCTTCGCCGCCCACGGCGTCGCGATGTCCCGCCGGCGGATGTGTGCCTGCGGGATCCGCGCGTCGATCTGGCTCAGCGTGAGCTGGGTGCGGGCCACCAGGCCGACCAGCCGGACGAACGCCGCCGCCCCGTCCAGCACCCCGCTGAACTCGGGCACCACGAAACCACCGCGCCCGTCGCCGCCGAACACCGTGCCCTCGGCGGAGGCCGCCTTGGCCAGGTCGTCCGGCGTCGTGGTGGTCCAGATGACCTGGGTGCCGTGGTACGCCGCGACCTGCTCGGCGATCCGGGTCGTCGTCACCGGCAGCGCCACCTGCCCGCTCCGCCGCTCGGCCGCGACCAGGTCCAGCAGGACCAGCAGCGCCCGGTCGTCGTCGATCACCCGGCCCAGCTCGTCCACGAAGGCCACCCGCTCGCCCACCGGGTCGAAGCGCACGCCGAAGGCCGCGCGCGAGGAGGCGACCAGCTCCCCGAGCCGGGCCAGCCCGGCCCGCCGCTCCTCGGCGTCCTCGGTGGGCCGCGCCTCGTCGAGCCCGCTGGAGACGGTCAGCGCCTCCACCCCGAGCCGGCCGAGGATGCTCGGCAGGACGAGCCCCGCACTGCCGTGCGCGGTGTCCACGACCACCTTCAGCCCCGCCTCCCGCACGCCCGTGATGTCCACGGTCCGCAGCAGGTTGCCCGCGTAGGAGTCGAAGACGCTGGACGGGAAGGTGAGGTCGCCGATCTCGCCGGGGAAGGCCCGCCGGTACTCCTGCCGCGCGTACACGCGGTCGAGCTTGCGCTGGCCCGCCTGGGACAGGTCGGCCCCCCGCTCGTCGAAGAACAGGATGTCCAGCGAGTCCGGCACCCCGGGGGTGGTCCGCAGGAAGATCCCGCCCGCGCTGCCCCGCGCCGTGTGCTGCCGGGCCACCGGCATCGGCACGTTCTCCAGGTCGCGGACGTCGATCGCGCTGGTCTGCAGGGCGGAGATCATCGCCCGCTTGAGCGCGCGCGCACCACGCGAGTGGTCACGCGCGATGGTGACGGTCGCCCCCTTCTTCAGCGTCGTCGCGTACGCCCCGGCCAGCCGGACGGCCAGCTCCGGGGTGATCTCGACGTTGAGGATGCCGGAGACGCCGCGCACCCCGAACAGGTGCTCCTGTCCCCGGGACTCCCAGATCACCGAGGTGTTGACGACCGCGCCGGCCTCGATCGTCTTGAACGGGTAGACGCGGACGTTGGCCGCGATGATCGACTCCTCGCCGACCAGACACTCGTCCCCGATCACCGCCCCGTCCTCGATCCGCGCGGCCCGCATCACATCGGTGTTCTTGCCGACGACGCAGCCACGCAGATTGCTCTGCGGCCCGACGTAGACGTTGTCGTGGACGACCGCCCTGTGCAGGAAGGCGCCGCGCTTCACCACGACGTTGCTGCCGAGCACGGTGTGTTCGCGGATCTCCACCCCGGCCTCGACCTTGGCGTAGTCGCCGATGTACAGCGGACCGCGCAGCACCGCCTCCGGGTCCACCTCGGCGCCCTCGGCCACCCAGACGCCCGGGGAGATCTCGAATCCGTCGAGCTCGACGTCGACCTTGCCCTCCAGGACGTCCGCCTGGGCCTTGCCGTAGCTCTCGTGGGTGCCCACGTCCTCCCAGTAGCCCTCGGCCACGTAGCCGTAGACCCGCTTGCCCTCCTTGAGCAGCTGCGGGAACACGTCACTCGACCAGTCCACCGACTCGCCGGCCGCGACGTAGTCGAAGACCTCGGGCTCCATCACATAGATGCCGGTGTTCACCGTGTCCGAGAAGACCTGCCCCCAGGTCGGCTTCTCCAGGAAGCGCTCGACCCGGCCCTCGTCGTCGGTGATGGTGATCCCGAACTCCAGAGGGTTCGGCACCCTGGTGAGACAGACGGTGACCAGTGCGTTCTTGCTGCGGTGAAACTCGATCAATTCCGAGAGGTCGAAGTCCGTCAACGCGTCGCCGGAGATCACCAGAAAGGAGTCGTCCTTGAGAGCGTCCTCGGCGTTCTTGACACTCCCCGCAGTGCCTAGTGGGGTCTCCTCGTTCGCATAGGTGAGATGCATGCCCAGCTCTTCGCCGTCACCGAAGTAGTTCTTCACCAGTGAGGCCAGGAACTGGACGGTCACGACGGTGTCGGAGAGACCGTGCCGCTTCAGCAGCCGAAGCACGTGCTCCATGATCGGCCTATTGGCGACCGGAAGCAGCGGCTTCGGCATGCTGGAGGTCATCGGGCGAAGTCGAGTGCCTTCGCCCCCTGCCATAACAACGGCTTTCATTACGGGTGCGTCCTCCTTCGCGGTGGTGGGCCCTGCGGGTCCATCAAACCGTTCCAGAGGTGGTCTACCCGGAAGGTATGGTCCGACGCACCGTGGCGTCGTGGGAATTCTCTCAGATCACGTCTCAGACCGTGGACGCCGAGGAGCCGGCGTCACCGCGGATGATCTGCCGGGCCTGGACGGCGTAGAGAATGGCGGCCCACCAGTAGAGCACCGTGCCCCACCAGATGAACGCCCAGCTCACGACCTCGGCCGGCTGCGCGATCCAGGTGTCCCCGGAACCGAGCAGCAGAAGCGGAAAGGCGTACATCAGATTGAATGTCGCGGCCTTCCCCAGGAAACTCACCTGCAACGGTCCGTAGCCGTGCCGGTTGAGAATCGGCAGAAGCGCCGCGATAAACACCTCACGGGCCAGCAGGATCGCCGTCAGCCACCACGGCAGGATCTCACGCCAGGTCAGACCGACCAGGGTGGAGAACACATAGAGCCGGTCCGCCAACGGGTCGAGCAGCTGCCCCACCCGGCTGATCTGGCCCCACCGCCGGGCGAGTTTCCCGTCCAGGTAATCACTGATGCCACTCAGCATCAGAATCAGCAAGGCCCAACCGTCGTTGTTCGGTCCGTCGAACACCGGCCAGAGGATCAGCCAGAGGAAGAGCGGAACACCGACCAGCCGGCCCATGCTCAGCAGGTTGGGGATGGTGAGGACGCGATCGGTCTGGACCCGCGTCTCCTGGACCTCCACCCGGGGGCCTCCTGTCACGTATAGCAACTACTGCATGTTGACCTTACAACAGAGAAGCCCCCGACCGATGACCGGCGGGGGCTTCTCCAGAATATTTGTTCGGCGGCGTCCTACTCTCCCACAGGGTCCCCCCTGCAGTACCATCGGCGCTGTGAGGCTTAGCTTCCGGGTTCGGAATGTAACCGGGC